>NZ_CP015030.1:1952982-2278480 GCF_011455695.1 Mannheimia granulomatis
AGGCTCAGTCTTTTTCTTATTCCTTATTTTTCTTTCTTTTAGCCGACTAGGTGATATTAAATTAGGGGCTGACACCGATGAGCCAGAATTTGGTTTTGGTTCTTGGATTGCTATGCTATTTGCTGCCGGTATGGGGATTGGATTAATGTACTTTGGCGTAGCAGAACCAATATTACATTATCTAAAACCTGTCCAAGAAAACTTAACTGAATCAGAGCGTATGAAAGAAGCGATGATGACAACCTTTTATCACTGGGGGATTCACGCCTGGGCAATTTATGGTGTCATTGCTTTAGCTCTTGCCTACTTTGGTTTTAGATATAAATTATCTTTAACGATTCGTTCCGGATTTTATCCGTTATTAAAAAACCATATTTCAGGTTTTTGGGGGCATGTAATTGATATTATTGCCCTTTGCAGTACTATTTTTGGTTTAACTACCACGCTAGGCTTTGGCGTAATGCAAGTAAGTGCCGGATTTAATAATCTTGGTTTAATTGAAAATAGCAGTTTTACTATTCTTGCTACCATTGTAGTCATCGCCATGACACTTGCCGTTTTATCCGCTATTTCCGGAGTCGGTAAAGGGGTTAAAATCTTAAGTGAGATCAATTTAACTCTCGCAGGTCTGCTCCTTGTTTTTGTCATTATTACAGGACCAACACTACTGCTTTTTTCAAGCCTTACTGAAAATTTAGGCTACTACTTCAGTTCTCTACTGGAAGTCAGTTTCCGTACTTTTGCTTACGAACCGGAACATCAAGGCTGGCTAAGCGGTTGGACAGTTCTCTACTGGGCCTGGTGGGCTTCTTGGGCGCCCTTTGTCGGTCTATTTATTGCCAAAATATCCAAAGGCAGAACTATCCGTGAATTTATTTTAGGCGTGTTATTTGTACCATCGCTCTTTAATATTTTATGGATGACTAGCTTTGGCGGCTCTGCAATTTGGTTAGATCAACAAACTGCAGGTGCATTAGCTGCAGTGAGTAGCAACACCGAACAGCTACTATTTACCTTTTTTAGCTACTTGCCTTTTGGCTCTATAATCTCCTTTATTGCCATTTTGGTAATTTCAATTTTCTTTATTACATCGGCAGATTCCGGTATTTTTGTACTCAACAATATTGCCTCACAAGGGGAAGAAAATGCACCAAAATGGCAGACTGTCCTTTGGGGAGGGTTATTGCCTTATTGGCCTTATCATTACTCTATTCAGGTGGATTGGCTTCTCTCCAAACAATGACGCTGATTATCGCTCTCCCATTTACTTTCATTATGTTGATACTTTGTATCGGTTTATGGAAAGGCTTGATGGTAGATAATCACTACTTTAATAAAAAATTCTCTCAAGGCAGCCAACATTGGGCAGGAAAAGATTGGAAACAACGCTTGGAAAAAATCATTAATCCAAGCAATAAACAAGATGTTCGTCGCTTCTTTATCCAAGTCGCCAGACCTGCTTTTTTAGAATTAATAGATGAATTTGAAAGCTATGGTTTAACAGCAAAAATGAATTTCACAAACGAGCAAAATCCAAAATTAGAATTTGAAGTGGTGAAAGAAAATTTACGCAATTTCATCTATGGTATTGAAAGCGTACCACGCCAATTATCTGATTTAGTTGTAGAGGATGATAACCTACCAAATATTGAGGCAAATACTATTTATGAGCCTATTACTTACTTCTTAGATGGTAGAGAAGGTTATGACATACAATATATGACTAAAGAAGAGCTTATTGCCGATGTGCTACAACAGTACGAACGCTTTATCAACTTAGCAATGGATAACTCACATAACTTAATGACAGCAGATGTCCAAATCTAGGTTAAGTTAATCCTCAACTATAAACAAGCGGTTAGATTTTAATGAAAATTTGCAAAATTTCTGCTAAATCTAACCGCTTGTATATTAAAACCAACGCCTTACTTGCGTTAAATAATCTGAATAACCTTTCCCAAATTTTTTCAACAAAATCTGTTCTTCCGGTTTAATCTGAAAATAGGTGACCAACCACATAAAGAGCGGCACAATAAACCAGGCGAGTAACGATCCCAATAATAATGCCCAGCTGATTAATCCCAATAATAACGCAAGATACATTGGATTTCGACTTTTGCGGTAAATCCCTACATTCACAAGCCGATTGGTATTTTCAGGCTTAAAAGGACTGTAAGTCGTCTTTGCTCGATGTAAGGCACTTATTGCCAATGTGGCAATAACCCCCGCACTTAAAGCCAGTAATGCCGCTAATATCAATATCATAATATGTTGATAATTAGGTAATGGGCTTGGGAAACAGTAAGCCAATAGCCACATGGCTGCTGCACAGAGCAAAAACCAAAGTGGAGGGGGAATTTTAAGTTTTAGTGCGTTCACTTCTATCCTGCTCTAAGATCCTTTTTACGAATGCCTAATACAAGAACCATCGCAAAATAACTTCCTGCTGCTAAAATTATTAACCAAACCAGCCAATAAATTTTCTGCCATATTGTCATTACGACCCATAGCTCAATACTCGGTGTAAAATAGGCCAGTAATGCCCCCATAATACAAGCAGCAACTAATAACTTTAATACAAAAACAAAGGTTTTCCGGCTCACTTTATAATAGCCGTTTTTTGATAGATGGAAATAAAGTAAGCTCACATTCACTAAAGCAGAACAAGCAGAAGCCAGAGCCAAACCGATATAACCCAAAAACGGCGCGAAAGCCAAGCCAAAACAAATATTACTGATGGCTGCAATAATACCTACCTTAACCGGCATTTTTGTATTTTGGTTAGCATAAAAACCGTTTGCCAACACACTAATCAGCATATAGCTATTTAACCCCAAACACATTACCCATAGCGGATAGGAAGTGGCTAATACATCTTCAAAGCTGAATTGACCTCGCATGAACATTGTCATAATAATCGGTTGTGCCAATACCGCCATTCCAATCATTGCCGGAATGCCGAGAAGCAGCACCATTCTCACTCCCCAATCCATTGTATTTTGGAAATCGGCAGCACGTTGTATTTCAGTAAGCTCTTTATTTTTAGCGATACGGGAAAGACTCGGCAACACCACCGTTGAAATTGCAATGCCAAATAAACCGAGCGGGAATTCAACTAAACGGTCGGCATAATACATCCAACTGATTGAGCCGGTAATTAAAAATGAGGCAATCACTTGGTTTAACAATAAATTAAGCTGGGTAACCGACACACCAAATAAGGCAGGAATCATTAATTTCCGAACTTTAGCAACCCCCTCGTCTTTCCAAGCCCATTTTGGCTTCACCAACAATCCTTCTTTTTTCATAAAAGGAATTTGGAATAAGAATTGTAACAAACCACCGAAGAATACCCCCCAAGCCAAGGCAACATCAGGGGAATCAAAATAATCTCTACCTAATAATGCCACAGCAATAATTGCCACATTCAACAGCACCGGAGAAAACGCCATTACACCAAATTTACCAATAGTATTTAGCACCGCCCCAGATAACGCGACAAAGGTAATAAACCACAAATAAGGGAAGGTAATTTTGAGCAAAAAGGAAGCTTGAGTAAATTTCTCAGCATTTGGACCATCATTGAGCCAATCTAAAAACCAACCTGTACCAAATAAAGCCGCCACAATCGGTGAACCAATCATCGCAAACAAAGTGACAATCGTCACCAATCCACCTAATGTGCCTGAGACTTTAGCAATAAACTCTCGGGTTTTGTTGAGATCATTATCGGCATTATATTCTGCCAACACCGGCACAAAGGCTTTGGAAAATGCCCCTTCGGCAAATAAACGCCGTAAAAAATTGGGAATACGGTTGGCAAATAAGAAAATATCCGCACTCACCCCAGTACCGAGAATAGTTGCGACTACAATGTCGCGAATTAATCCAAGTACCCTTGAAATGAACGTCATTCCGCTTACGATCATGCCTGATCTTAAAAGTTTTTTACTCATAAATTTTCTGTTTAAATATTTAATCTCTGAATTTTATCCCTATCTCTGCCTGCGGACTCCAAATAAACCCTTAGCTTTTTTCTCTTCCGTAAGGGAAAGAAGGAGATATCAACAAGCGGTTAAATTTCTGGAAATTTTTGCAAAAAAGACAAAGAAACAGACCGCTTGTCACTCGATCCTAAAAATCGATCACAATTTTAGCAGTTTGTTATAGGAAAATCAGAAAAAAACTGCTAAAATCTCGCCCTATCGTTTTCTTTTAGAAAAACGGTGTTATTTTCAAGCACGTGTCTCGTTGAAAATGAATTAAAAAAACTATCGATAGGCAATATAAGCAAAAATTTTGTTTATATCTAATTTTTACACAGATATTTTAGGAGTTTGACCTTGGCTAATATCAAGTCAGCAAAAAAACGTGCGGTTCAATCTGAAAAACGCCGCCAACACAACGCAAGCCAACGCTCAATGATGCGTACATTCATCAAAAAAGTATACGCAGCAGTAGCAACAGGCGATAAAGCAGCAGCTCAAGCCGCTTTCGTTGAAATGCAAAAAGTTGTAGACCGTATGGCGTCTAAAAACTTAATCCACGCTAACAAAGCAGCTAACCACAAATCTAAATTAGCAGCTCAAATCAAAAAATTAGCGTAATATCGAACAGATATGAAAAAGCCGACTATGACTTAGTCGGTTTTTTTCATTTTTAGCGTTCAGATAAAAGAAAAGGGCTGTGGTTACAGCCTTTCAATCTTTAAATAAAGATTATTTTTTCAATAAATCACGAATTTCTGTCAATAATTTCTCTTCTGCTGTTGGTTCAGCTGGTGCCTCAGGCTCTTCAACCGGAGCTTTCTTCAATGAGTTAATCACTTTCACCATACCGAATACCGCAATAGCAATAATTAAGAAATCAAATACGTTTTGGATAAACGCACCGTATTTAAGCATAACTGCTTCAGCACCTTCTTTAGCCGGTGCAATTTCGATAGCCAAATCTTTAAAATCAACACCACCGATTAACCAACCGATTGGTGGCATGATAACATCGCTTACTAATGAAGACACGATTTTACCGAATGCACCACCGATGATCACACCGACGGCCATATCAACTACATTGCCTTTTACTGCAAATTCACGAAACTCTTTTAAAATACTCATAGGGCTTTCCTTCGATTCAACTGGATTGTTTAAATATGATCTGCTTTAGATCATGGGTTGGCGATTATAATCAAAATAGGTAAAAATTATAGCAAATTTAACTAAATTTACGTTTATTTGATTTAGATCATTTTTATTATAATCCATTGCTTAATAATTTGCCAAAATTCTCGACTTGTTGCCAATCAGTATATTCGTATTCTTTGCTGGTGTCGGTATCTCCTTTGGTTATCTTCATAATAAAACGAATCATTATGCGATCAAAGGTAGTGTAACGAGGATAAAACAACGCTCCGGCAAAAACTTCAACATAGGTTGGCTGCCATTGAATTTTGGCTAAAAATTTTCGGATATAAGTATTCGTTTGCGCTGTATTACGGTTGGCTTTGCGAGCAGTCAAATTCACCCCATAAAATGCCGTTTTTTTCTGGTTGAGTATGCCGTAATATTGTTCAACAAATTGATATACCAATGGATTAAAATGCCCATAGCGAATAGATGCACCAATCACAATTTGATCTGCATTTGCAATTTTTTCAGCAAAATTGACCGCTTGATCTTTAAGCGAAATCAGCTCAACTTCATGAGTAATCACATTTGCCAATCGCTCGGCTATTTTTAGAGTTTGGCCATCAGTCGTAAAATAGAGAATTAAGGTTTTCATATTAATCTTTCCAAAATACCGGGCTTAAAATTACAAGTAGAGTAAATACTTCCAAACGTCCGCAAACCATTGCAAAGGTCAGCACTAATTTAGCACTATCCGGTACTTGGGTAAAATTACTGCTAACGCTTCCTAATGCAGGCCCTAAGTTATTGAGGGCGGCTATAACTGCATTTAAAGCATCAAAAGTCTCCATTCCACAAGCAATAGAGGCAAGCCAACAGACCACAAAAACAAAGAAGTAAGCAGAAAAAAACGCCCAAATACCATCTACTACTCGCTCCGAAAGCACGTGCTGCCCTAATTTAATCGGCTGAATCACATTCGGGTGAATATAGCGGTGAATCTCTCGCCTACTTTGCAAATAAAGCAAGAGTACACGAATTACTTTCAAGCCCCCACCTGTTGAGCCAGCACATCCACCGATAAAAGAGGATAACACCAATAATGTCGGCAAAAAAGAAGACCATTGGCTAAAATCATGTGTAGTAAATCCGGCCGTCGTAGAAATAGAAACCGATTGAAATAACGCCTTTTCTATTGTAATTGCCGTATTATCAAAATATCCATATACCATTAAAATAAGCGTACAAACTAAGAATAATCCCAACTGGATCATAAAGAAAAACCGGAACTCATAATCTCCCCAATAAAGTCGGCTAAAAATATGCCCTCTCTTTCTGGACTGAGTATCGCGTAGCCTATCGATAACCGCAAAATGCAAAGCAAAATTACAAGCGGAAAGTAACAAGAAAAAAACCGTAATGTAGCTAATCGCCGCACTATTAAAATAACCCATACTGTCATCATGAGTTGAAAATCCACCGATAGAAATCGTCGAAAAACTATGTGAAATCGCATCAAATGGGGTCATACCTGCCAGCCAGAATGCAAAGGCACAAAGCAAAGTGAGACTCAGATAAATCATCCACAATGCTTTTGCTGTTTCTGCAATACGAGGACGCATTTTTTGCTCTTTTAATGGCCCCGGCATTTCAGCTCGATAAAGTTGCATTCCACCAATTCCCAATAACGGAATAATCGCCACTGCTAATACAATGATCCCCATTCCCCCTAGCCATTGCAGAAATTGACGATAGAATAAAATTGCTTTCGGTAAACTATCTAAGCCGGTAATTACAGTTGCTCCGGTAGTCGTCAAACCGGAAAAGGACTCAAAGATCGACTCCACCACATTCAAATCCGGTTTTTCTAAAATAATAAATGGCACTGCTCCTAACAAGCCCAACACAACCCAAAACAGCACCACAATTAAAAAACCTTCTCTGGCTCGTAGCTCGTTTTTGTTACTGCGACAAAACCACCACAGCATCGTTCCGACCACAAAATTCAAAGCAAAAGCCTCTAAAAAAGCCCGTCCGCCACCATCACCATAAATTAAGGCAACCGTTGCCGGCACAAGCATTGTGAAAGAAAAGCACATCACTAAAATGCCGACTATGCGAATAATTGAAAAAAACTGCATTTTTACTCTTAATTCTCTTGTTTAATTAATGCCAACTTCCCCGAAAAACGTTGAGTGAGCTCATTGGAAAACATCTCAAAATCGCTGGGGTTAAAGGCTAATAATAAGTTTACTTTATCGCTAAATTCCTGCTCTAATATCACAATATCTTTCTCACTGATAAGGTGTGAAATGGTATTAAATTGCTCATATTCACATTGCAAGCGGTAGTTTTCTCGTAAAACTTTGCGACTTTTTTCCAACTGCAATAAGGCTTGCTGCACACCGCTACCGTAAGCCTTCACCAATCCACCTGTTCCGAGCTGAATACCACCGTAATATCGCACTACCACAGCAGTTACCTCACCCAAACCAGAACCAAGCAGATAATTTAGCATCGGTTTACCTGCCGTGCCGGAAGGCTCACCGTCGTCAGAAAAACCGTATTGTTGGGAGTCATTCGGTGTGCCTGCAACCGTTGCCCAACACCAATGACGAGCATGCGGATGCAGCATTTTCATCTCTTGCCAAAAGGCTTTAGCTTGTTCCATTCCCTCTGTATGGCGAATATAGGTAATAAAACGGCTTTTTTTAATCTCTTCTTCAAATACTGTTTCTGCTTTTGGGATAAAAAATTCCATAATCTATTACTTCTTGCGCTTTTTGGTGCAATCATACCACATCCATCCACTTTTTATTTAGGCTATTTAATGGTTTAATAAGGCTTTACTTTATCCACTTTTATACAATAACGATTATGTCAAAACTCAATATTATTTTTGCCGGCACACCTGATTTTGCCGCTCAACATTTACAAGCATTATTAGATTCAGAGCATAATGTAATTGCCGTTTACACCCAACCGGACAAACCTGCCGGTCGTGGTAAAAAACTGCAAGCCAGCCCGGTGAAGCAACTGGCTGAAACACATAACATTCCTGTTTTTCAACCGAAATCACTACGCAATGCAGAAGCACAAGCAGAACTCAACGCCTTAAATGCGGACGTGATGGTCGTAGTGGCTTATGGCTTAATTCTGCCGGAAGCCGTACTGAACGCTCCTAAATACGGTTGCTTGAATGTGCATGGCTCGCTGCTACCCCGTTGGCGTGGAGCAGCTCCGATTCAGCGTTCAATTTGGGCGGGCGACAACGAAACCGGCGTAACAATTATGCAAATGGATATCGGCTTAGACACCGGTGATATGCTGCATAAAGTTACAACACCAATTGAGCCAAATGAAACCTCAGCCTCTCTTTACACTAAACTGGCAGAACTTGCCCCACCTGCATTGTTGGAGGTATTAAACGGCTTAGAAAGCCAAGCCTTTAAGGCGGAAAAACAGGATGAAACCCAATCTAATTATGCAGAAAAATTATCCAAAGAAGAGGCAAAATTGGACTGGAATCTCTCAGCCTCACAACTCGAACGCAATATCCGTGCTTTTAATCCGTGGCCGATGAGCTTTTTAACTCTAGAGGTTGAAGGCGTTGAGCAAAGCATTAAAATCCATCAAGCAACTGTATTACCACACCAAAACAAAGCGGCAGGTTCTGTGGTGAATGTGGATAAAACAGGCATTCAAATTGCCACCCAAGAGGGAGTTTTAAACATTACTCAACTGCAGCCGGCAGGCAAAAAACCGATGTCGGTACAAGATTTCCTAAACGGACGAACTGATTGGTTCAGCGTTGGAAAACAGTTATAAAAATCAAACAATAATAAATATAGAAAAATATGCAAACACAACACTCTCTTCACATTGACAATGCTGCTTTTTCACTACATAAACAGCAAAAATTAACCATAAAAAAGCTCATCATTCAACCCAATGATTTCTGGGTGGTAATTGGCGGTAATGGATCGGGGAAGACCGCCTTTTCCCTTGCGTTGCAAGGTAAACTTCCTGTTTATTCTGGAAGTTACGACAACCATTTTCAAAATATTCAGCTCCTCTCTTTCGAGCAACAACAAAAAATCATTGAGAAAATTTTTAACGACCGCAATAACGATAGCGTTTCCCCCGATGATTTCGGCTTAACTGCCCGCCAAATTATGCTAAACGGTAGCGACAAAAACGCTCTCTGTGAGGAATATGCGGAAAAGCTTCGCATCACTCACCTGCTTGAACGCCCGTTTATTCAGCTTTCCACAGGCGAAAGCCGCAAAGTGTTGTTCTGCCAAATGTTGGTGAGTGAACCAGACTTACTGATTTTAGACGAACCGTTTGAAGGCTTAGATCAACAATCGGTACAATATTGGATGCAGCTTGTCGGTGAGCTGCAAAGCAAAATGGCATTAGTGCTGATTGTAAACCGTTTTAACGATATTCCCGAAGCTGCCAGTCATATTGCCCTGCTCGACCATTTACAGCTCATTTTGCAAGGAAAACGGGTGGAAATGGAACAACAAGCGGTCTATTCTCAACTAAAATTTGCAGAAGAGAATATCAATGTACCTTTGCCTGACAGTGCTGTACCGCTGACGGTATTGGATAATGCCATTAATCCATTTGAGCTGGAAAAGGTGAATATTCAATATGGTGAGAAAAAAATTCTCGACAACCTAACGTGGACAGTTGCCCCGAAACAGAATTGGTGGATTAAAGGCCCGAATGGTGCAGGCAAATCCACACTACTTTCAATTATCACAGGCGATCACCCGCAATCTTATGCTAACAAAGTCCGCTTATTCGGTTGCCAACGTGGTAGTGGCGAAACCATTTGGGATATTAAGAAAAACATCGGCTATGTCAGCAGCCAATTACATATGGATTACCGCGTAAATTGTGCGGCAATTGATGTGATTATTTCCGGCTTTTTCGACAGTATTGGTGTATATCAACAAATCCCCAACAGTTTACAACTCAAAGCAATGGAGTGGCTGGAACGCCTTAACTTAGCTGATGTTGCCAGAAAACCGTTCCGCTCACTCTCGTGGGGGCAACAACGCCTGTTGCTTATCACCCGAGCGATGGTAAAACACCCGCCGATTTTGATTTTAGACGAACCGCTACAAGGCTTGGACGGCATTAACCGTAAATTAGTGAAACAGTTTATCGACCAACTGGTCAATAACAGCCAAACCCAGCTTTTATTTGTTTCCCACCAAGACAGCGACGCCCCAAATTGCATCACGCATTTGTTTGAATTTGTTGCAAAAGGGGAAACAAATGAGTCGGGATATGAGTATAGGCAGACAGCGATCATTAAATAATAATCCCTCTCTTATAATCAGCTTATCATCAAGGAAATATGTGCATCATATTTCCTTTTATTACTCACCTATATATTCTGCTTTGATATAAATAAGCTTTTTTTATTATTGGGAATTCTATTAGCTTTACTGCAACATAAATTATGTTTGTAATTATATCGCATTTCATAATAGGAGCATTTATGAGCAGAATTCTAACCCTTCAAGATGTTGATTTTGCTGTAAAAGGAGGATCTATATTTGCATGTGGCGGCGGTGGCTGGATGGAACATGGTTACACTCTAGGCCGTGCAGCTGTTACTATCGGCAAGCCGGAATTAGTTAGCATGGAGGAGGTTGATGATAATGCGTGGATTGCAACTGCCGCAGCTATTGGTGCACCCGGTGGTCTAACTGACTGGGAGATGCTTGGCGTGGATTATGTTAAAGCAGTTCAATTACTACAAGAAGCACTAGGTGAAAAACTATATGGCTTAATGATAGGTCAAAATGGCATGTCTTCAACCGTAAATGGCTGGCTACCCTCTGCAATTCTAGGCACAAAAGTAATTGATGCTGTAGGCGATTTACGTGCTCATCCTACAGGCGATATGGGTTCTATTGGACTTGCCAACTCCCCTGAACAAATGATTCAAACTGCTGCCGGTGGTAATCGCAAAAATAATCAATACATTGAATTAGTGACTAAAGGTGCTACCTCCAAAATTTCTCCGATATTACGCAAAGCATCCGATATGTCTGGTGGCTTTATTGCAAGCTGCCGCAATCCAATACGCGCCAGTTATGTTCGCCAAAACGCAGCACTTGGCGGTATATCACGGGCACTCTCTTTAGGTAAAGCGATCGTTCAAGCCGAAGGCAAAGGCGGCTCAAAAATTATTGAGGCGATTTGTACACATACGGGAGGTTCTATTATTGCATCCGGTAAAGTAAAGAAAAATACCCTTCAATATACCGATCAGGCTTTTGATGTCGGTATCATCCAAATAGGTATAGGGAAAAATGCAGTAAAAATTCACGTAATGAATGAACACATGGCGGTAGATCTTGCAGATGGAACCCGTATTGCCACTTACCCGGATGTCATTACTACTCTTGATACAAATGGCCAGCCAATTAGTGCCGGACAAGTTAAAGAAGATATGGAAATAGTGGTCTTTCACATTGATAAAAACAAGATTCCTCTTTCATCAAGTGTAATCGATCCCAGTGTTTATCCGCCTGTAGAGGCTATTTTAGGCATTGACTTACATAGCTATGCGTTAGGAGAAAAATAAAATGGCTTTTCAAATTCCAACCACAGCAAACTGGGAAAATGGACTTCGTTGCAAAAATTGGCGTACAGAGGCATTACTGCGTTTGCTGGAGAATGTATTAATTGTAGGGGAGGCTCCCGAAAAATTAATTGTTTACGCCGCTCTTGGTAAAGCAGCACGTAATCAAGCCAGTTATGAGTCGATTGTCACATCATTGAAAACAATGACTGAAGATTACACACTCATCGTACAATCAGGTAAACCTATTGGCTTACTAAAAACGCATGCTAAAGCTCCTATTGTCATTATGGCAAATTGCAATATCGTAGGTCAGTGGGCTAAAGCAGATATTTTCTATGAATTAGAACGCCGAGGCTTAATATGTTGGGGAGGTCTTACCGCAGGGGATTGGCAATATATCGGATCTCAAGGGGTCATCCAAGGCACTTATGAAATATTTAGTCGTATCGCAGAACGTTACTTTAAAGGTAATCTAGCCGGTCGCTTTATTCTTTCTGCAGGTCTTGGAGGCATGGGAGGCGCTCAACCATTAGCCGGTTACATGGCAGGAGCCGCAATTCTCGTAGTTGATGCAAATCCTGAAAGTATTAAAAAACGTTTACGGATTGGCTATCTCAAAAAACATACAGATAATCTGGATGAAGCATTAACTTGGATCAAAGCAGCCACAGACAAAAAAGAAGCTATATCGGTTGGTTTATTAGGTAATGCCGCTGAGATTTACCCTCAAATTTACGCACAAGGCCTAATACCAGATATTGTCACAGACCAAACTTCGGCTCATGATTTAGTCTATGGCTATCTGCCACCGGAATTTGATTTAGAAACTGTCAGAAAATTACGAGAAACAGATCATCAAACGTTAATTAATGCAAACTTAAGTGCAATTAAACGCCACCTACAAGCTATGCTTGATTTCCAAAAAGCGGGTTCTATTGTATTCGATAATGGAAATTTAATTCGTACACACGCCAAAAATGCAGGTATTGAAAACGCCTTCGATATTCCTATTTTTACCGAAGCCTTTTTACGCCCATTATTTAGCCGTGCAATAGGCCCTTTTCGCTGGATTGCTCTCTCAAATAACCCTCAAGATATTGCTACGATAGATAATTATGTACTGGAACATTTTTCACAAAACAAAATTATCACAAATTGGATAAATCTTGCCCGTCAATACGTTCCCTTTGAAGGATTACCTGCTCGTATTGCTTGGTTAGGTCACCAAGAACGTACTGACTTAGCTATTGCGGTAAATCAAATGGTTGCTGAAGGTAAGCTTTCCGCCCCCATTGCCTTTACCAGAGACCACTTAGATGCCGGAGCAATGGCTCACCCCAACATTATGACCGAAAACCTCATTGATGGCTCTGATGCCATTGCAGACTGGCCGCTTATCAATGCCATGGTGAATTGTGCCTCACAAGCTGATTTGGTCGCAATTCACTCAGGCGGAGGTGGGTATAGCGGTTATATGACCTCAGCTGGAGTCACTGTCATTGCAGATGGCTCACCGGAAGCTGCTGAACGCTTACGGCTTTCCATGACCAATGATACCAGCCTTGGCATTATGCGTTATGCCGATGCCGGTTACCCGGAAGCACTGGATGAAGCGATACAAAAAGGTCTAAATTATATTCAGCTAAGTTAACCCTAATCTTTATTTAGCAAAAAAATACATAAAAAAGACCGCTTGTAAATTCATAAGAAATTAAAGGAAAAATATATATGCAACACAACACTCAAACTAAAAACAGCTCCGGAAAAGCAGTAGCTGCAACCTCTATAGGTAATGCTTTGGAATGGTATGACTTTAGTATTTTCGCTTTCTTTGCAGCCTATATCGGACATAGTTTTTTTGAAGACGGAAACGAAACCTCCTCCTTAGTGAAAACCTTTCTGGTATTTGGTGTAGGATTTATTGCTCGGCCATTAGGTGCAATATTTCTCGGAGCCTATGGCGATAAAGTTGGCCGCAAGGCAGCACTTACGTTAACCATCGGATTAATGGCATTAGGTACATTTATTATTGCCATTGCTCCCCCGGTTTGGGTGATTGGTGCTGGGGCCCCAATACTTTTATTAGTTGGGCGCTTATTACAAGGCTTTTCAGCCGGTGGGGAAATTGGAGGAGCAACGGCATTTCTCGTAGAATCAGCACCGACTCATAAAAAAGCAACCTATGCCGCATGGTTACAAGCAAGTATGGGTATATCCAATATCCTTGCCGCACTTGCAGGCTGGAGTGTCAGTTCCCTTTTTTCTCCGGAAGAAATTAATCAATGGGCATGGCGTTTACCCTTTATCTTCGGTTTACTTATTGTGCCTGTAGGATTCTATATTCGCAAAACATTACATGAAACAGAGGAATTCACAACCTTACAACAACAAAAAACCGAAAAAACGCCTTTATTAGATATTGTAAGTAAATATCCATCTCATCTGATTGCGGGAATCTTATTCTCTATCCTTTGGACTGTCTGCGTGTATACGTTAATCATTTATATGCCAACCTATTATGCCTCACCTAATATAGGATTAGGTTTCCAACGGAGTGATAGTTTTTTAGGAGCATTACTAGGCAATATCTTTATGGTTATTGGATGTCTATTGTCCGGACGTTTAGCTGATAAGGTTGGTCCTTATAAGATCTTAATCTGTGCAATTCTCGTACTCATGGTAGGTAGCTATCCTATTCTTGCTTGGCTACATTCAAATCCTACAGTGAATAATTTAATCATTACACAAAGTCTGTTCTGCATTATGGTTTCTATCTTTGCAGGTGTTGCACCTTCTGTTTTGGCAAATTTCTTTCCTGTAAGAATACGCTCAACAGGTATGTCAATAACATATAACATTGCCGCTATTTTCTTTGCAGGCTTTACACCAGCATTAATGGCTTGGGCAACAAATATCAATAAATTTGCTCCATCCTTTTACTTGGCCATAACGGGCGTAGTTGCATTAATAGGGTTAGTTTGGATGAGAAAATTAAGCCCAACTACTATTTATTAAAAACATAAAAATCGGAGAACTGACATGCCAAATAAACTCATAAACATATCGATATTACTAACACTATCTTTTACCAGTATAAGCAGCTTCGCATTACAACTTACACCTGACCGCAATCTTACACTTGAACAGGTTGAACAAGTTGCCCGTAAAAATGAGACAGTTAATATCAATGATCAAGCCTGGAAAAATATTGAGCAGGGTCATAATGTAATTCTAGAAGCAGCTCTGAATAATGTACCCGTTTATGGTTTAACCGTGGGTGTTGGCTGGAATAAAGATAAACCTATCTTCATGGAAAAAAACGGCACTAAGGTAGTATCAGATGAATTATTAGCAGTATCAAAAAAGTTTAATAAATCCTCATTAAGAGCTCATTCAGCCGGCCTAGGTGATCCACTGCCTATTGAAACTGTACGAGCAGGTATGTTGATTCGCTTAAATACGATGCTAAATGGAGAAACCGGTGTACAACGAGAAGTAGCCGAAAAATATCTTGAGTTCCTCAACCATGGGATTACACCTGTTGTACCAAGTCGAGGAACTGTAGGAGAAGCAGATATTACCCTAGCCTCGCATATTGGTTTAGCTATGATAGGTGAATGGGACGTATTTTATCAAGGTAAGCGCCAAACTGCTAAAACAGTAATGGAAAGATTAGGCATTCAACCACTAGACCCTGTTGGTAAAGATTTTTTATCTATCTTAAGCACGAATAGCTTAATGGCAGGCGAAGCAACACTTCTCACATTAGATAACCAACGTTTCTTAGATAAACAAATTGCATTATTCGGATTGGTATTAGAAGGATTCAATGGTAATGTGGCGCCATTTAGCGAAATAGCTGTTAATGCCCGTCCTTATGCAGGAATGAGGAAAGTCGCCGAAAAAATACGCAAAACACTTAACGGAAGCGATTTGTGGAAACCATCGGATACTCGCTCATTGCAAGATCCTCTCTCATTCCGTTCTATGGCATATACATTAGGTGCCATTTCGGAAAATATTGACGCACTCAAACAAGCGGTAGAAATTCAGATCAATTCAACCGATGATAATCCTTTAGTATTGACTAAATCTCCTGTGATATCAGCAGACCAGACACAACTCAAACGCTATGAAATTAAAGAAGGTGAATTAGGGGCAATTTACCCTACATCAAACTTTAACTTCTTATCTATCACAAACAAGGTAGAATATTTAAACCAATCATTAGCAAAATTAGCAGAAGTGATGACACAGCAAATTATTCGATTCGAAAATCCGGAATTTACTAAGTTAAGTCGCTTTTTATCTGTACCACAAAATGAAGGGCATGCATTCGGCGCTATTCAAAAACCATTTACAGAAACGAATATCAGAATTAAGCAGCTTGCTCAACCGGTTTCATTCAGCTCAAGTACATTAGCCGGAAATATAGAAGATACTATTACAATGTCTAGCATTGCACTTGCCAATAATCGCCAAATTGTAAACGGATTATATGAAATTGCCTCATTCCAACTTCTGCATGGAACACAGGCTTTAGATTTACGTAGTAACTTTATAGCTAGTGATAGTACGAAAACTATTTGGCAAGAATACCGTAAAATTGTCCCTTTTATAGAACAAGATAAACCTTACACACCAATCATCATAGAAGGAATTGAGTTTTGGAAAAATTATAAGCAATAGGTATCAATAAAAAAATGCGGATAACTATGTATTTATCCGCATTCTGGAATCAAATATTCATTCTTATGGGATTACTTCACCAACTCCCCTTTCGCCTGTAAGTCAGCGTGGTAGGAAGAGCGGACGAATGGACCACATGCAGCGTGTTCGAAGCCCATTTTTTCTGCCTCAGCTCGGAACATATCAAACTCTGCCGGTGGTACATAGCGTTCCACTTTTAGATGATGGCGGCTTGGTTGTAGATATTGACCGATAGTTAGCATTGTCACCCCGTGGTCACGCAAGTCTTGCATCACTTCTAAAATTTCTTCGTTAGTTTCCCCTAATCCAACCATTAAGCCTGATTTAGTTGGAATATTCGGAAACTCTCGCTTAAAGATTTTAAGTAACTCTAACGACCATTTATAATCCGCTCCCGGACGAACTTCGCGGTATAAGCGTGGCACATTTTCTAAATTGTGATTGAATACATCCGGTGGATTTTCTTTCAGAATTGCGACCGCTTGTTCAACACGTCCACGGAAATCCGGCACCAAAATCTCCACTTTACAGTTTGGGTTTAACGCTTTAATTTCACGCACCGTTGCTGAAAAGTGTGCGGCACCACGATCAGGCAAGTCATCACGATCCACTGAGGTAATTACTACATACTTGAGTTTCATATCCTGCACGGTTTCTGCCACTTTACGCGGTTCATCCGGGTCAAGCGGTAGAGGTTTACCGTGTGCCACATCACAGAAGGGACAGCGACGAGTGCAAATTGCCCCCATAATCATAAAGGTAGCTGTACCATGGTTAAAACATTCGTGTAAGTTCGGGCAAGAGGCCTCTTCACACACAGAATGCAAACCGTGACGACGCATACCATTTTTGATACTGTCAATTTTTGCCGAATTTGCCGGTAATTTAATTTTCATCCAGTCCGGTTTTTTCAGTAATTCTTGGTCTGGATCGATATTTCTTACTTGAATAATTGAGGTCTTAGCCGCATCACGATATTTCACGCCCTTTTCCATTTTAAAAGGAGCCATTTTATTCGGATTGGACTGAGCTGTAACCGTAGTCATTAAAATTCTGTATCCTAATTGTTAATAATTTGGGAGGTATTATAGCCTAAAATTGAGATAAAATGATTCACTAATTTTGGCGATACTTCATCACAAGTTAAATCGTTTCGAGCAATTAATTCACTAAGCTGGCACATTTCCAGCCCAACATAACCGCATGGGTTAATATTTCTGAAAGGCGTTAAATCCATATTGATATTCAAGGCTAAACCATGAAAAGAACGACCTTTACGAATCCGCAAACCAAGTGAGCAGATTTTTTGTTCATCCACATAAACTCCGGGAGCATCCGCTTTAGGGTATCCTTCAACACCGTAATCTGCCAAAGTTTTCACCACAGATTGTTCCAATGCCGTCACCAATTCACGCACTGACATCTCTTTACCATTAGCTTTTAAGCGTTTAATATCCAACAGCACATACATGATTTGCTGTCCTAGCCCATGGTAAGTGATTTGACCGCCACGATCACTTTGCACTACAGGGATATTAGTCGGATTGAGCAGATGCTCCGGCTTGCCTGCAGAACCTTGAGTAAAGACAGAAGGATGCTGCACCAGCCAGATCTCATCATCAGTATTTTCATCACGGCTATCGGTGAAAGATTGCATTTTATGCCAAATTTCTTCATAGGGCTGAATACCGAGTTGGCGAATAATCAATTTCATATTTCACACCTATTAAAATAAAGTTGCCCCTAAAGGGGCAGCTTGTGTTCGAAATTATAATACCATTCTTACGCCGGCAATTTTGGCTAATTCGGTATAGAGTGTTTCCACTTGCTCAATATTTTCTGCCAAGATGTCAATCGACACAGAATTATAAGTGCCTTTTGAGCTTTGTTGTTGACGGGGATTGTAGTCGCCCTTGGCGTAAAGCTGAGTAACAGCCACCACATCATCCACTAAATTTTCACGATTCGCACCTACTACTTTGAAAGTAAAGCTGCACGGAAATTCTAATAAATCTTTTAATTTGGCTTGTGGTAAATCTTGTAAATTAATAGCTTTTGATTGCATTTTTTATCCTTATTTTTAAACGGTAAGCGGTGAAATTTTGCAAATTTTTTGCAAAATCACACCGCTTGATCTTGTTCCACACTAAATGGGGATGAAATTTTTAATTACAAGATTAATCAAATAAGCTCTTAACCGTCAAAGCAATCCAATCCCAAGCCTTACCGAAAATACCGGCTTCTGGTACATCTTGTAATACTTGTAAGTTGGTACTCGCAACATCTTTACCATCTAATTGGTAAATCATTTTGCCCACAACCTGTCCTTTGACTAAAGGAGCTTCCAGATTTTTCTTCTCAAGTTCATAACGGGCTTTCAAATCTGTTGATCTGCCTTTTGGTACAGTAACAAAGCTATCTTGGATAGAACCTAATTGTACTTTGTTTGCTTCACCATAATAAACGGCCTGCTCCGCAACTGCTTGAGACGCTTGAATAGATTTTACTGTTTCAAAGTTAGCAAAACCCCATTGAAGCAGCTTTTTACTTTCTACTTCACGGCCTTTATAAGTCGGCACCCCCATTACTACAGAAATCAAACGAGTATTACTATTGGTTGCAGATGCCACCAAGTTATAACCTGCTTTATCTGTGTGCCCGGTCTTCATGCCATCTACGTTAAGCGTTTTATCCCATAACAAACCGTTTCGGTTAGGCTGCGGTTTTTTAATGTTATAGTGAAACTCTTTTTCAGCATAAATTTTATATTCTTCTGGCTGATCACGAATAATATGTGAACCGATAATCGCCATATCACGAGCTGAGGAATATTGCTCCGGATCATCTAAACCATGAACAGTCGTAAAATGGGTATTTTTCAGACCAAACTGTTGTGCGTATTTATTCATTTCATTAATAAATGCCGCTTGAGAGCCTGATACGTGTTCTGCAAGTGCCACTGATGCGTCATTTCCTGACACAATAATTAAGCCTTTCATTAAATCAGCAACAGACACTTTAGTGTTTAAATCCAAAAACATTAATGAAGACCCCGGGAATTTCTGTGCCCAAGAATTCTCGGTAACAGTAACCATATCGCTGTTTTTAACACGACCTTCTTTTAACGCCTCACCTACTACATAGCTAGTCATCATTTTAGTTAATGATGCCGGATACTGGCGTTGATCGGCGTTCAAACTAGCCAACACTTCACCGGAGTTATAATCCATTAAAATATAAGTCTGAGCATTTAATTGCGGAGCTTGTAAATTAAAATTCGCATTTAAATCGGCATAAGCTAAGCTTGATGCTGCGATACTCATAAAACTCATTGCTTTCACTAATGTTTTTTTCATAAATTGTTTCAAATTCCTCTTAGTTACTTCAAAGCATAAAGCTCATTATCTGAGCTTGATTTTATATTCCTATTCAAAATGGCAATTCTGACCTTTGCCGTACCTGAATTATGCATACCAATTTTCTTCGCTGCAGCAGATGATAAATCCACTACGCGAGCATGGCTATATGGCCCTCGGTCATTTATTCTTACGATAACAGAGCGTCCGTTTCGTAAATTAGTGACTTCAATTAAAGTGCCAAAGGGTAAGGTTTTATGGGCTGCCGTCATCTTCGTATTACTAAAAATTTCACCATTTGCAGTGCGACGCCCGTTAAATTTATTAGCATAATAACTCGCAACACCAGTTTGGAAATGCTTGCGAGTAGAATTTTCTTGTAGTGCTTTTGCCGACTGTTTCTGAATCGCCGATCTCTTTTTAGCAACGTTATAAATTGCCTTTTTAGACGTTTTAACTACTTTTTTAGTTACTTTAGAAGTTAACTGCTTCTTTGTTGAGATACTTGACTTAGCTTTTGTACTCTTTGTTGAAGCCAAAGAATTTAATGAACCAAAAGTCAGAAATCCAGCTAACAACAGGGTTACAATTTTACCTAACCTCATATAAGTTTTCCTCTATGTGGATGTCGTTATTGTTTGTAACGATGATAGTTTCACTGCTTTTTGATACCGCAAAAAAGCAAAAAGTTCAAAAGTGCATTGCTTCAATCAATGCACCTAAATATTATTTCAGCTTGTCATAGGGATTATTACTACCCACACGTTTACGATGAACATAGGTAGACATCATTAATCCAAATGCCGCCATCAGTGTTACATAAGAAGTACCACCATAACTGAAAAGCGGTAATGGTACACCTACTACAGGTAAAATACCACTCACCATGCCAATATTTACAAAAACATAAACAAAAAACAGGAGAGCTGTCCCGCCGGATAATATCCGTCCAAAGGCAGAATCTGCTTTTGTTCCGATAACCAATCCTCTGGCAATGATAAATAAATAGATTGCCAATAAAATCAAGACGCCTATCATACCATGTTCTTCACTTAGCACAGCAAAAATAAAATCTGTATGTGGTTCAGGAAGAAACTCTAATTGAGATTGAGTTCCCTCCATCCAGCCTTTACCGTTAATCCCCCCCGAACCAATTGCAATTTTCGATTGAATAATATGATAGCCCGCCCCTAGCGGATCTTTATTCGGGTCAATTAAGGTCATTACCCTTGTTTTTTGGTAATCGTGCATCAGGAAAAACCACATAATTGGGATAAATCCTGCCAAAAATACCACACCTGCCCCAATTAATTTCCAGCTAAGACCGGCTAAAAACAAAACAAAAATACCCGCAGAACAAACCAGAATTGAAGTACCTAAATCAGGCTGTATAGCAACCAACAAGGTTGGGACTAAAATAATAGCAAGAGCAATAAAAGTATCTTTAAAGCTGGGAGGAAGCGGTCTTTTACCTAAATACGTAGCTACCATTAGAGGAACTGCAAGTTTGGCGATTTCTGATGGTTGAAAACGGACAAAACCTAAATTTAACCAGCGTTGAGCGCCTTTACTGGTTTCCCCGACTAAGTCCACCAAAATCAGTAATACTAAACAAAATAGATATAAATAAGGTGATACTTTTTGATAGAAACGAGGAGGAACCATCGCCATCATAAACATTAGCCCCATTCCAAGAGCTACTTGAATAAGACGGTTAGTAAACATCCGCTCATTAGCACCACTTGCACTATATAAGACCAATAAGCCATATCCTGTAATAGAAAATAAACCCACTAACAACAGAATATCCAGCGAAAAAATTTTCCAGAAAAATTTCCTAATTCCACTACTCATTATTGTCCTCTACTGCAAGCGATCGATTTTGTTCAGAATTTTGCAAATTAGGCGGAATGCCAATTCCTTTGCGCAAGGCATAATCCATAATTTGACGAGCTACAGGTGCAGCTGTACTACCGCCACCTCCGGCATTTTCCAAAATTAAGGCAACTACCACTTGAGGTTGTTCATACGGAGCATAACCAATAAACCACGCATGGTCATGTAACTCTTTTTTAATAGCATTTTTATCATAGTTTTTGCCATTTAAATTAAATACCTGAGCTGTCCCTGTTTTACCTGCCGAATGATAAAAAGCTCCGGCAAACACTTTGCGAGCAGTACCGTTTGCGGCATGATTTACATTATACATTCCCTGTTTTGCCAGATTCCAATAAGCATCCGGCACGCCTTTAATATCTTCATATAATAATGGATCTTGATAAGGTGTTACCGTATTACTGCCTTGTACTTCAAGCATTAAATGAGGTGTGTTTACCCGTCCGTTATTAATCAATACTGCGGTTGCTTTTGCTAATTGTAACGGAGTTGAAATCCAATAACCCTGCCCGATCCCAACAGGAATAGTATCGCCTTGTACCCAAGGTTTTTTATAGCGTTTTTGCTTCCACTCACGAGTTGGCATCACGCCGGCAGATTCCTCAAAAATATCAATACCGGTTTTCACACCAAAACCAAATTTTTTCATCCATTCCGACATTTTATCAATCCCCATTTTGTAGGCTAATTGATAAAAGAAAGTATCTGATGATTCTGTAATGGCCTTATTCACATTAGTTAAGCCGTGTCCGCTACGTTTCCAATCTCGATAACGCTGAGTCGTGCCGGGCAAAATCCAATAACCGGGATCGGAAATCGTGGTACTTGGCGTAATCATCCCCTCTTCCAAGCCGGCAACAGCCATAAACGGCTTGATCGTTGAAGCCGGTGGATAAGTTCCTTGGGTAGTACGGCTGTAAAGTGGACGGGTTGGATCTTCTAATAATGCTTTGTAATCCTTACCTGAAATCCCTCCCACAAATAGATTGTTATCATAACTTGGGCTTGACACCATAGCTAAAATACTACTATCTCGTGGATCAAGCACAACAACCGCCCCTTTGTGATTAGAAAGTAACGACATCACATATTGCTGTAATTCCACATCAATACTTAAACGAACACTACTACCGGCAACCCCTTCTTGGTCACGTAACTTGCGAATCACTTTACCGCGGTTATTGATTTCAACTTCCTCAAAACCTGTTTTGCCGTGAAGCTGATCTTCATAGAATTTCTCAATACCCAATTTCCCCATATCATGAGAACCGGCATAATTACCGAACTTACCCTCTTCTTGCAGCTTTTTCTTATCATTTTCATTAATTTTCGCTACATAACCGATAATATGAGTTAAAAGTTCCCCATAAGGATAATTACGTTTATAGTAAGCCTGCACATCTAAACTTGGGAAACGGAACTGATTCACCGCAAAACGAGCCATCTGTGTTTCATTCAGATTACCTTTAAGCATAATCGGCGTATAACGAGAAGTCCGCTTTTTCTCTTTATTGTAGTTCTCAATATCTTCGTCTGTTAAACCGACAATCTCTTTTAACTCCAACAAAGTCTGCTCAATATTTTCCGTTTTCTCCGGCACAATAAACAGACCAAAATAAGTCAAGTTCTCCGCCAACACCTTACCGTTACGATCATAAATCAAGCCACGAGCCGGCGGCACAGGCAAAAGCTTGATACGGTTACCGTTTGAACGAGTTTGGTAATCCTCATAATTCACCACTTGCAAATGATAGAGGTTGGTTAACAGCACACCTGTTAACGCAAGCACCCCCAGAAACGCTACTAAGGCACGACGTGCAAACAAATTACTCTCTGCTTGCCCGTCCCGCACCTTCTCTCGCGAATGGGATGAGGTGAGTTTTCCTAATTTACCAAACATAATATTTTATCTGATACTCTCTGCTAACTATTCTCGGTGATAGGGATGATTAATAGTTAATGACCATGCCCGATATAAACTCTCTGCCACAACAACACGAACGAGCGGGTGAGGTAAAGTTAAAGGCGAAAGCGACCAACTCTGCTCAGCCGCTGCTTTACATTCAGGCGATAATCCTTCAGGTCCACCAATTAATAAGGCGACATCACGCCCATCATTTTTCCATGCCTCTAATTGCGAAGCTAATTGCTCTGTTGTCCAAGGTTTACCGGGAATATCCAAGGTCACCACTTTAGCTTTACCGGCGGCAGCCAACATTGCCTTACCTTCCAGCTCTAAAATGCGTTTGGTATCGGCATTTTTACCGCGTTTTCCTGCCGGAATTTCAATTAACTCAAACGGCATATCTTTTGGAAAGCGACGTTGATACTCCTCAAAACCGGTAGTAACCCACGCCGGCATTCTAGTACCTACCGCAATTAATTGAATTTTCATCTTATGTTTAACTCAACTACAAGCGGTTACTTTTTTATAAAAATTTACTCGCTACGCTCGCACTTCGTACCATCAGTAAAGCCGATGTTCAAACGCAAGTGCTTTTGCAAAATAATCACAAAAAATAACCGCTTGTCTTCTACTAAATTAAAATTATGCCCAAAGTTTCTCTAACTGATACATATCACGGCTATCTGATTGTAATAAATGAACAATTGCTTGCCCAAAATCTACCACTATCCAGTCTGCCACCGCCTTACCTTCGTCACCAAATACTTCAAACCCGGCTTGTTTTGCCTCTGTAATTAAACGATCAGCGGTTGAAGCCACATGACGGCTGGATGTTCCTGTTGCAACAATCATCGTATCAGTAATGCTGGATTTGCCTTTTACATCAATGGCTAAAATATCTTGTGCTTTTAAATCATCTAAGGTTTTTGTTAAAAATTCGACTAAATTTTGTTCCACGTTAATTCTCTCTCATATCATAAAAACGTGGAATTTTAACATAGATTCGAAGGAGAGAAGAAAGAAAGCGGTTATTTTTAGTGAAAAATTTACATACTCCAGCAAACAAAAATCAGGGAAAAACTTCAAAAATGTGAAGTAGATCACATTTATAAAAAACCAACCAAAAATTTTATGTGATCTACTTCACATTTCCAATAGAAACATTTTTGTAACTTTTAAAAGTGGTGCTAATTTACACAACAATTTATTCAACCCTAATTTCTCTCCTTTTCGAGGTCTTTATGTCTAATGTTAAAGTGAAAGTCCAAGGTTTTGGGCGTTTCTTATCAAATATGGTGATGCCGAACATCGGTGCGTTTATCGCCTGGGGTTTCATCACCGCCTTATTTATTCCAACCGGTTGGTTACCAAACGAAACCTTCGCAAAACTGGTCGGCCCGATGATTCAATACTTGCTGCCGCTGTTAATCGGTTATAGCGGCGGTAAATTAGTCGGCGGCGAGCGTGGTGCGGTGGTCGGTGCGATTACCACTATGGGTATCATTGTCGGTACGGATATTCCAATGTTCTTAGGGGCGATGATCGTGGGCCCACTGGGCGGCTGGGCGATCAAAACCTTCGATAAAGCTATTGAAGGCAAAGTGAAAAGCGGCTTTGAGATGTTGGTAAACAACTTCTCGGTCGGTATCATCGGGATGATTTTAGCGATGTTATCCTTCGCTTTCATCGGCGGTATTGTGACCCAAATTTCTGCGGCGTTAGGTGCAGGTGTAGGGGCGTTGGTTGATGCAGGGTTACTGCCATTAACTTCCATCATCGTTGAACCGGCGAAAATCCTGTTCTTAAACAATGCGATCAACCACGGTGTGTTCACCCCGCTTGGTACGGCACAAGCACAAGAAGTGGGTAAATCTATCCTATTCTTGATTGAAGCGAACCCGGGCCCGGGCTTTGGTATCCTGTTGGCGTATATGTTCTTCGGTCGTGGCACAGCAAAACAAACCGCAGGGAGTGCGTCAATCATTCACTTCTTAGGTGGTATTCACGAAATTTACTTCCCGTATGTGTTAATGAGCCCACGTTTAATTTTAGCGGTGATCGCTGGTGGTGCAACAGGCGTGTTAACTAACTCATTATTAGGCGGTGGCTTGATTGCGCCGGCTTCTCCGGGTTCAATCTTCGCGGTACTGGCGATGACCGCACCGGGTGCACACTTTGCAGTGATCGCCTCTGTGGTACTCTCTTGTGCAGTCACCTTCGCCTTAGCGTCTATCTTACTCAAAACTCAAAAAGGTGAAGCCTCATTAGAAGATGCACAAGCACAAACCCAAGCGATGAAAGCGGAAAGCAAAGGTATTGCGACCGCAGCGGTAAACGGCAATGTTCGCAAAATCTATGTGGCGTGCGATGCCGGTATGGGTTCAAGCGCAATGGGCGCGAGTATGTTACGCAAAAAAGTACAAGCAGCCGGCTTAAACATTGAAGTGCAAAACTTAGCGATCAACGATTTACCGCAAGATGCACAGCTGGTTATCACCCACAAAGACTTAACCGCCCGTGCGCAACAACGTGTAGCGACCGCTCAACACTTATCTTTAACCAACTTCTTAGACAGTGCATTCTATGACGGTTTAGTGGCGAAATTAGGCAACAGCCAGCCACAACAAGCGGTGCAAACGGCTGAAAATTCTGCAAAAGAAGAAGCAAACGAAGGCGGTTTAAAACTGCAAGCAGCCCAAGTTTTCTTAGGCTTATCAGCCGAAAACAAAGCGGACGCTATCCGCTTCGCCGGTGAACAGTTAGTGAAAGCCGGTTTCGTTGAGCCAAGCTATGTCAATGCGATGTTCGCCCGTGAAGAGATGGTTTCTACCTACTTAGGCGAAGGCTTAGCCGTACCACACGGCACATCTGATGCGAAAGATAGCGTGATCAAAACCGGTATCGTGGTGTGCCAATATCCAAACGGCGTACGCTTCACCGATGAAGAAGACGGCGTGGCGAAACTGGTTGTCGGTATCGCCGCTAAAGGCAACGACCACATTCAGATTTTAAGCAGCATTACCAATGCGCTTGACGATGAAGAGGCGATGAAAACATTGACCTCAACCAACGATGTTGAGAAGGTGTTGGCGTTGCTAGCGAAGTAATGTAAAAATCTGCCCCCGCTTGCGGGGGCAGAATTATTGTTTATCAGAGGAAAAATTATGAACGCACTCCATTTCGGTGCAGGCAATATCGGGCGTGGTTTTATCGGCAAATTACTCGCCGATGCCGGCATTTTCGTGACTTTTGCCGACATTAACCAAACCCAAATCGACCAAATCAACCAAAACAAACAGTACGGCGTGAAAATCGTGGGTGACGACAGCCGTGTTGAAATCGTGAAAAACATCGCTGCCATCAACTCGAAAGACGAACATGCAGTGATTGAGCAAGTAAAAACTACTGATTTAATCACCACCGCTGTCGGCCCGAACGTGTTGGGCTTTATCGCCCCATTGTTCGCCAAAACGTTAGTCGCCCGTGTGGAAAGCGGCAATACTCAACCGCTGAACATCATTGCTTGTGAAAATATGGTGCGTGGCACGAGTTTCTTCAAAGGCAAAATTTTCGAAAACTTGACCGCTGAACAACAAGCAGAAATAGAGAAATTTGTTGGTTTTGTGGATTCTGCGGTAGATAGAATTGTGCCGCCAGCCGAAGCGAACCCAGCCGATCCACTGGAAGTGACGGTGGAAGAGTTCAGCGAGTGGATTGTCGATCAAACCCAATTCAAGGGCGAGATCCCGCAAATCAAAGGTATGGAGCTGACCGACAACTTAATGGCGTTCGTGGAACGTAAACTGTTCACCCTCAACACGGGGCATTTAATCTGTGCCTACCTCGGTAAACAGGCGGGCGTGCAGTGGATTAAAGAGGCGATTGCGATTGATGAAATCAAAGCCCAAGTGAAAGCGACAATGGAAGAGAGCGGTGCAGTGCTGATTAAGCGTTACGGCTTTGATGCACAAGCCCACGCTGCCTACATCGAAAAAATCCTCAAACGTTTTGCTAACCCATACCTTAACGATGACGTAAATCGTGTAGGGCGTGAGCCAATCCGCAAACTGAGCGAAAACGACCGCTTAATCAAGCCACTGCGTGGTACGTTAGAATACGGCTTGCCGTATGCGAACCTCGTCAAAGGCGTAGTGATGGCGTTGCACTACCGCAACGAAGACGACCCACAAGCGGTTGAATTAGCCGATTTTCTTGCAAAAAACGGCGTGGAAGCGGCGGTAAAAAAATACACCGGCTTAACAGACCAAACTGTTATCGATCATATTGTTGCTTTATACAAATAGTGGTTATTAAACTATTGTGGATTATATAGACAAACTAAACGAGGAACCTACATTAAGAGGGTTCCTCACTCTTGCAACTCAGCTATTTTCCAACCAAGTTGAACAGCTAATTGAGCGGGTATTTCGCAAAACTGATTTTGCCTTAAAATCGGTGGTGGATTCTTTATTTGAGCACCAAGGCCCTTTAGCTGAACTGTCGGTTCGCTTAAAAGTATTACTTGGGTTGGGCGTGATTTCTCCTAAAGTGTTTGAAGACATTTCACTCTTTCTTGAAGTCAAACAGCATTTATATGAAGAAGAGGAGGAGTTCTCTTTTTCACACCCTGCTGTAGTGCAATTTGTAAAAGATTTACATCATATTGATTTTTTCCCCATCAATGAATTGCTAAAAGGTAAATCCTCGCAGGGTAATAAAGGCTCCATGTTATTTCAAATGCAGCAAATGCGTTTAGAAAAAATGATCCGTTCAAGCTTGATTCTTGCTATTACTGAAATTGACGAGCAACTTAATGTTGAAAGTCCGCTGTAATAGGTGGAACTTTCAACTATTTTTTTGATTATCTCGGCTTTTTTCTTTCTTCAAAGAGGTGTAATCTAGCTTAAAGTCTTTTTGAGGATATGGCTATGCAATCGCTTCTCTCTTTTCTTCCCGATTTCTTACAACAACCGCTCTTTTGGGTAATGACGTTGCTCATTTTTGCTATTTGGCAATTTATCCAAAACAAATTGCGGATGGATATTGTGGCATTAATTGTCATGCTCTTTTTCAGTCTAACCGGTATTTTATCAGTTAACGAAGTGCTTGCCGGGCTTAGCGATCCAAATGTAGTACTGATTGCCTTACTCTTTATTGTGGGGGAAGGTTTAGTGCGAACGGGTGTAGCAAATCAAGTCAGTGATTGGTTAGTGAGAGTATCGGGAGCAAATGAAACGAAGGTATTGATTTTATTAATGCTTTCTATTGCAGGGCTTGGTTCATTTATGAGTTCTACCGGCATTGTGGCGATTTTTATCCCGGTAGTATTAGCCATTTGTTCAGGCATGGGAATTTCACCTCGCCGCCTAATGATGCCTCTAAGTATTGCCGGCTTAATCAGCGGAATGATGACTTTAATTGCAACACCGCCCAACTTAGTAGCCCATTCTGAATTAGTAAAAAGTGGTTTTGAAGGCTTCAACTTCTTTAGCTTCACACCAATAGGCCTAATCATTTTAGTGCTGGGAATCGGCTATATGCTGATTGCTCGTCGATGGTTGGATAACGGAGAACAAAACGAAAACCAATCTAGCATTCAAGATTTCTCAATGTCGCATCTTATTGAAGAATATCAGCTACAAGGTCGAGCAAAAATGTTATTGGTTGAACCGGATTCCGAATGTGTGGGTAAAACTATCGGGCAACTAAATCTACGTATTGAATATGGATTAAATATTGTTGCCATTCAACGTAACAAACATTTTAGAACTATCACTATCAATGCATCTGTTAATGAGGCTTTCCAACCAAAAGATATTTTATTGCTTGATACTGCATTAGATGCAGAAACTTATCAACGCTGCTATGAACACTTAAAATTAAAACCCATTGCATTAAAAGGTGAGTATTTTTCCTCCTACGCTAAATCTGTCGGTATGGCAGAAATTTCTGTGATGCCGGAAGCAGAATGCATAGGTAAAACGATTCGCGAACTGAAATTCCGTTCAAAATACCATTTAAGCATTGTAGGCTTAAAACGCAATGGCGAAATTATTCAAAACGAGCTTATCGAAACACCCCTTAAGTTTGGTGATATTTTATTGGTGATGGGCGTTTGGCAACAAATCCGAAAAATGGATAACGATAACCGAGATTTCTTCTTACTTAGATCACCGGAAGAAAGCAAAAAAGCCCCACCGGCATTAAGCCAAGCTCCTCATGCTTTATTTGCCGTTTTTACAATGGTGGTATTAATGATTACAGGCATTGTGCCAAATGTAATGGCAGCGCTAATTGCCTGTTTGTTATTAGTAAAATTCCGATGTGTAGATATAAAAAGTGCTTATGAATCTATTCATATGCCAAGTATCGTATTAATTGTAGGAATGATGCCTTTTTCAATTGCATTACAAAAAACAGGCGGGGTTGATTTAATCGTACAATTCCTACTTGAAGTTATGCAAGATTTAGATGTCCATTTTGTATTAATCACTCTCTTTGTCTTTACCGCTGTCATTAGTGCTTTCATTTCAAATACAGCAACTGCGATCTTAGTTATGCCGATTGCACTTGCGATAGCTAAACAGCTCGGCTACTCTCCTGCTCCATTTGCAATGATTGTTGCAGTTTCCGCTTCCGCTGCATTTATGACTCCGGTATCTTCACCGGTTAATACGATGGTCATGGCACCTGCCGGTTATAAGTTTATTGATTTCGTCAAAATCGGCGTCCCCTTTACCCTATTGGTTATGTTGGTTTCTGTATTTATTATTCCTATCTTATTTCCACTATAGCCTATTACAAGCGGTCATTTTTAGTAAAGAGTTTACTAAAAATGACCGCACTCCAAATGAAAATTTATTTTACAAAATCAGTTTGGTGATCCATACTAATTGCAGATAGTCATTATCTACTATCTAATTACTATTCATTAATCTAATTTAAGGAAACGGTATTATGAAAAAATTAGCAAAACTCAGCCTTACATTATTAGCGGTCACCGTAATTTCAGCATGTGGTAGTTCTGGCGGTAGTAGCAACAATTCTAATTCACAAGCGACTCCATCAAAACCGACTGTAACCACTCCTGCTCCGACAAAGCCGACAACAACCAATCCAACAACAAAACCTACCACAACGAAACCAACAACATCAACTAGCTCTAGCGACAAAATGTGAACAGCTTTCCGTGTTAACGATAGTAAAGAGTTCGATATTAAAAAAGCCTCAACATATAAAACAGAATTAGTAGTTGACAGTAAAACATTACCTGTAGCTTGGAATGGCATTGTATCGGGTGGATTCACAAAACTAAGCAATGCAACAATTAATGGGGTAACTTATAAAGACTTTACCGTTAGTGGTACAAGATATTCTTCTGTGAAATTTGGTCATATTGATGGCTATGTATTTACACAAGGAGATGTAACACCAAAAGCTAGCATTCCAACCAGCGGCAACGCAACTTATCTTGTAGATGGTGTTTTTGTTGCAAACGGTAAAACCTCAACTTCCCAAGGTCATAGCCTAAACGTTGATTTTGCGAATAAAACTTTAAATGGTACTATCGCAACTGATGTAACAGTAACAAATGCTAAAATCAGTGGCAATGAATTTGAAGGTAAAGCCGTTCATAATGGTAAATCAGCAGAACTAGAAGGTCATTTCTATGGCTCGAATGCTGCTGAAATTGGTGGTGCTTATAGCTCATCAAACTTCTCAGGTGCATTTGGCGGTAAAAAACAATAAATTTTTTATTGATATTTTTTGAAGGCTATTGAAAAATAGCCTTTTTTATATCTTATATATCAAATATCACTCATTATGAAAAAAACACTTTTTACTTTCTTAGCTCTCTCGACACCTTTTGTATTAGCAGATGACAAAACACAGCAAATTCAAGAGCAATTAGATAACCAAAGAATGCAACAAAACCGGTATATGGAACCCGCTGAACATCGAGTTAAGCCATTAAATGTAAAGGCTAAAAACCAGGGTAAGAGAGTTTCCATTACTCCTCAGGAGTTATCAAGACAGCCTCAACTGCTTAATTCAGCAATGCTCACAGCATTAGTCATGAATCACACAGATAATGTGGTATTTTTACGACCTATTTATCAGCAACTGCCTGCGAATGAGCAAAATGAACAGATCTTATTATGGGCAGAAGCAATACAACAAAAATCTGAACGTAACTATTCAGACTCAATTCGCCTATATCGTACGCTCATTGCACAAAACCCACAAAGCCAGCCTATTAGATTTCAATTAGCTGCTGCCTTGTTTGAGAATAGAGAAACCGAAGCAGCAGAGGAACAATTCCGCAAACTACAAACAGAGCAATTACCTGCAGAAATTGCTCATATTATTGAGCAGTATTTAAACGCAATCAATAAACAGGATAAATGGAATTTCCAAGGAGGTTTAACCTATTTAAACGACCCTAATATTAATAATGCTCCAGATTCAGGCATAACATATAAGGGTTGGACACCTCCCAAAAAAGAATCCGCACAAGGAATCGGCTTTAATTTTGATGCCGATAAAAAATGGTCTTGGGGTAATGGTTTCTTCCATCAGTTCCGCCTAAATGGTAGCGGAAAATATTACTGGAATAACAAAAAATACAATGAATATTCTTTGCGAGAAAGTCTAGGTTTAGGCTATCAAAATGCGAAGCACAGAATCATGTTTCTGCCTTTTTTAGAACAAATGTGGTATAGCGGTGGTTCAAGCCAAAGCACAAGCACCAAACGTTACTCTAAAGCAGGTGGAATAAATACCCGCTGGCATTATTGGCTAACGCCTCAATGGCAATCGGTACTGAATTACGAATACGCTGAGCAGCGTTATACACGCCGCAAACATCTAAATGGTAACTATCACTTTGTTGCACCATCGCTTTATTACTATCCTAACAGCCAGCAGTATTGGTTTGTTGGTGCAAACTTTAACCGTACCAGTACTAGAGATTTAGACGACAGCTTTATCCGCCGAGGTCTTACCTTAGGTTGGGGACAAGAATGGAAAAACGGATTATCCAGCCAGTTAAGCGTAAGTTATGCTCTAAAACAATATAGAGGTCCAAACTTTTTCAATATCACACAGAAAAATAAAGAATATGGTATTCAAGCAAGTTTGTGGCATAGAGCAGTACATTTTTGGGGAATTACACCACGTTTAACATGGAGTTACACAAAAATAAAAAGTAACCACCCATTCAATAATTATGATAAAAATCGCATATACCTTGATTTTTCTCATACATTCTAAATTATTACTTGTAAATAAAATCGCCCCTATAAATGGGGCGATTTTTTTATGTATTTGCCAACAACTTCTTCAAGCGATACAGCTCATCCAATGCTTGTTTTGGGGTAAGCTCATCGGGTTGAATGGATTTCAAGGCTTTTTCCACCTCACTTTCAGCCGTTACAAGCGGTGGAATTTCATCAATTTCTTGCAAATCAGGCGTAAAGAGTAAATCCGCCTGTGGATGTTCATTTGCTTGCTTGGTTTGCTGAGAAATTTCCTCTAAATGAGCCAAGCGCTGCTTAGCAAGTTGAATGACCTGTTTTGGCACGCCCGCCAACGCTGCCACCGCCAAGCCATAACTTTTGCTTGCTGCCCCTTCTTGCACCGTGTGCATAAAGGCGATGGTATCATTATGCTCCATCGCATCTAAATGCACATTCGCCACACCTTTAAGCTGATTCGGAAGACCGGTTAATTCAAAATAGTGAGTGGCAAAAAGCGTGAGAGATTGGGTTTTCTTCGCCAACCATTCCGCACACGCCCACGCAAGCGATAAGCCATCGTAAGTAGAAGTACCCCGCCCGATTTCATCAATCAGCACGAGACTATGGTCGGTGGCTTGGTGAAGAATATTCGCCATTTCTGTCATCTCTACCATAAAGGTAGAACGCCCTGAGGCGAGATCATCACTTGCACCAATCCGAGTAAAAATACGGTCAATTGGCCCAATCTCCGCACTCTCTGCCGGCACAAAGCTGCCGATATACGCCATCAACGTAATCAAGGCAATTTGTCGCATATAGGTGCTTTTACCACCCATATTCGGGCCGGTCACAATCAACAAATGGCGTTGTGCATTTAAGAAAACAGGGTTGGCAATAAAGGGATCTTTTAACACCTGCTCAACCACCGGGTGTCTGCCGCCTTTAATATTCACTCCTCGCGTTGGGCTGAATGTTGGGCAAACATAGTTCAGGCTATCTGCCCGTTCAGCAAGATTGGTTAGCACATCTAATTCTGACAACACCAATGCCGCAAGCTGTAATTCCCCCAAACGTGGCATCATTAAATCAAACAATTCATCATAAAGCTGTTTTTCGAGTGCCAGCGAAGCCCCTTTCGCTTTCAGCACTTTATCTTCATAAGTTTTCAGCTCAGGGATAATATACCGCTCGGCATTTTTTAGCGTTTGACGACGAACATAGTGAATCGGTGCTTTATGCGACTGCCCCTGTGAAATCTGAATATAATAGCCGTGTACTGCATTAAAACCGATTTTGAGTGTATCAATACCGGTCGTTTCCCGCTCACGCACTTCCAAATTCTCTAAATATTGCGTTGCCCCTTCTGAAAGCTCTCTCCACTCATCCAACTCAGCATGATAGCCCGGTGCAATCACACCGCCATCTCGAATCAGCTGCGGTGGAGTGTCGATAATCGCTCGCTCAAGTAAAGCGTGTAGATCGCCAAAATTCGCAATTTGAGCCAATAATTTATCGAGACTAGCGGTCAAATTTTGTGAATTTTTTGCAATTTCAGGTAATTGGGCTAACGCTGTGCGTAAACGAGTGAGATCTCGCGGACGTGCCGAACGCAATGCGACACGAGCTAAGATTCGCTCCATATCGCCGACTTGCTGTAATAACGGCTGCAATAGATCAATTCGCTGATTTTTAATGAGAGAAGCGATGGTTTGCTGCCTTTCTTGCAATTTGGCACAATCACGAATCGGCTGGTGAATCCAACGTTTCAATAAACGACTGCCCATTGGGGTTACGCATTTATCCAACACATCAGAAAGCGTGTTTTCCGTACCACCGGCAAGATTTTGTGTCAGCTCAAGATTTCTGCGAGTTGCAGCATCTAACAGTATCGTATCGCTATGTTGGGAAAGATGAATCGCATTAATATGTGGCAATGCCGTACGTTGCGTTTCTTGTGCATAATGTAACACACAACCTGCCGCACACAGAGCAACAAGGGCTTTTTCCACTCCGAATCCGGCAAGACTTTGAGTGCCGAATTGGCGGTTTAATAACTGAATAGCGGTCACGAGCTCAAATTCCCACACCGGACGACGACGTAAGCCTTTGTAATTATTTAACATTGAGGCTGCCGAAAAATCTTCAGGATACAAAATTTCCGCAGGCTGTACACGTTGCAATTCTGCGGATAACGCTTCTTTATTAGCCAGTTCACTAATTAAAAATCTGCCCGAAGTCATATCAAGGGTGGCAATCGCAAACACGCCTTTTTCTTCATAAATCGCAGCAACTAAATTATCTTGCCGCTCCGGCAAAAGAGCTTCATCGCTTACCGTACCAGGGGTGACAATACGTACCACTTTACGCTCAACCGGACCTTTTGAGGTTGTCGGATCACCAACTTGCTCACAAATTGCCACCGATTCCCCCAAGGCGACCAATTTCGCTAAATATCCCTCAACCGCGTGATACGGCACGCCTGCCATTGGAATCGGCTCACCCGCCGACTGCCCACGCTTGGTTAAAGAAATATCCAACAACGCAGCCGCTTTTTTTGCATCATCGTAAAAAAGCTCGTAAAAATCGCCCATTCGATAAAAAAGAAGAATGTCTGCATTTTGAGCTTTAAGTTGCAAATATTGTTGCATCATTGGCGTATGAATCGAAAAATCTTGTGTCATCAGTCAGTTAATCCGCTAGAAATCATTGCCGCTAGTGTAACAGATTCATAAGATGGAACAAACAATCGGTGTTTTTTCACAGAAAATTTACCACTAGGTAAACTAGTAATGCCTAAATTTTTTGCTAGAATACGCAAACTATTTCTAATAAGGTTTAATTATGGTAAGAAAACTATTATTACTTTCCACCGGATTTTTAACAGTGGCTTGTACTACCCAAGAAACAAAAATAGAAACCGCATTTCCAGGCGAATTTGCCAATGCCGATTATGTGCTTGCAGACACCGATGCCAAAAAATGGGTGATCGCAAGCGAACAAGCAAAACAATGTATTTACCCCAATTTAACCCGAATTCAGCAGGAGCATTTTTCAAAAGAAGATTCTTATATTTTCTCGCAATATGTATTTTTCTATCCGCTTGAAGAGATCATTGGCGAGCAATATGTCAAAATTATTCAAAATGATGAAAAATCAATGGGTTATGCACAATATTTATTTAAAAAATTGAAAACCAATGAAGCGGTTGAAGCATTACCAAAAAAACAATGTGCAACCTTGCGTGCTAACGCAAAAAATGATTTAGCAGTGGTGAAAGGACAATATCAAAGCGGAATGATTGAAGATGAAAAAGCCCAAGAAGGTAAAGCATCAGGCCAAAAGGTAGCCACCGATGATAATAAATTCTTCTTCGACATCATCAAATGGGGCAGTGCTCTATTGCTCTAATCTATCAACAACACAAGCGGTCATTTTTTACTTAAAAAATGACCGCTTGCTTTTTTATAGCATCCAGTTAATTTGAAATTTAATGAACTTTCTGCAAAGAAAAAAGTCTTAGAATAAAGTTTTTTTCAATAATTCACCCTCTTTTTTATTTAAGGATTTTAAATGAAAACATTAAAAACATTATTAGCATTAGGTGTAGCAATGACAGTTTCAGCAACTGCATTGGCGGAAAGTAATAACTCATTATCAACGCTTAAAGCAAATGCAACTGAACAAATGAATGCAACTAAAGCAGCCACTTCTGAGAAGGCTGCTGTAGTAAAAGCGACTGTAGCTGAAAAAGCTAATGAGGCTAAAGTGAATACCGTTGCTACAAAAGAGAACCTAAAAAACAAAGCTGAGTCAATGAAAGATTCTGCTGCTGAAAAAACAGAAGCAGCGAAAGAGAGTATGAAAGCAAAAACCGACTCAGCAAAAGAAACAGTAAAAGCCAAAGCTGGTGAAACAAAAGATGCGGTAAAAGCTAAAATGGACTCAGCAAAAATGGCTACCACTGAAAAAGCAGCGACCGCACGTGAAACCTTAAATTCTGCCAAAACAACAGTAACTGAAAAAACAAATTCGGTAAAAGCAACCGTTGCAGAAAAAACCGGTACAGTAAAAAAATCACAAAAAGTAAATATCAATACGGCAAGCGAAGAACAACTGCAGTCATTAGCCGGTATTGGCGAAGTGAAAGCAAAAGCGATCGTGGAATATCGTAAAAAAGCCGGAAAAATTAAAAATGCAGCAGAACTTGCCAATATTCCGGGTGTTGGTGATGCAACTATCGAAAAAATCGCACCATATTTAACATTCTAAATTAGAAATGGTAGGGGCGGGTTAAAACCCGCCCTTTGATTTATCAATTATTCGGTTATAGGAATAGTCAAAACTTCGCCTGCACATAATTTTACGGTTCATGCCATAATTTCGCAAAATTATGCAAAAAAATAACCGCTTGATCATTCCCCTCCTTGTATTTCACAAATTCGCCCCCATAACTAGGAAGTATTCATTTGATACTCAACTTATTTACACAAAAAAGGAACAGACAATGGCATTAGATTTCAATTCAGTTGCATTAGACTCAGTAGAAACAAAAGGCGGTTACGGTATCGGCTTACAAATCGGGCAACAACTTTTAGGCAGTGGTATGGATGTGAACGCAGAAGCTGTTGCACGCGGTATTTATGATGTATTAAACAACAACCAACCTGCTATCGACCTAAACGAAGTCACCGCAGCATTACAAGAATTGGGTCAGCGTGCAGAAGCAGCTCAAGCAGAAGCATTCAAAGCAATTGATGCGGAAAACAAAGCATTCTTAGAAGAAAACAAAAAAGCAAAAGGCGTTGTAGTAACCGACAGCGGCTTACAATATGAAATTTTAACCGAGGGTACAGGCGAAAAACCAACAGCCACTTCGACTGTGCGTGTTCACTACACCGGCTCATTAATTGATGGTACTGTGTTTGACAGCTCGGTAAAACGTGGTCAGCCAGCAGAATTCCCGGTAAACGGCGTAATCCGCGGTTGGACAGAAGCATTACAATTAATGCCAGTTGGTTCAAAATGGCGTTTAACCATTCCACAAGAGCTTGCTTACGGTGAGCGTGGTGCAGGTGCTTCAATTCCACCATTCGCAACCTTAATTTTTGAAGTAGAATTATTAGATATTCTATAATCAGCTAAAAATCATAAAGCCCTGTGAATTAAACTCACAGGGCTTTTGGATATTTAATACAACGAAACTATTAATGAATCAGAAAAAATCACTCATCACCCGATTTATCAAAAATATTTTCTTATACGGCAGTTTATTTATCATTATCAGCTTTATGGTAGATTGGTACAGATCGCCCTCAGCACCGCCACAATTTGAGCAAAAAGTGCTATACGATATTCACAAACAGCCGAACATTATTGCCCAATTAAGTCGCGGCAAACCGATGCTGCTCTATTTTTGGGGAAGTTGGTGCAGCTATTGCAAATTTGTCTCGCCCAATATCCAAAAGCTATCCGAAAACGGTACTGAAGTGTTAGGAGTAGCACTTAAATCCGGTGATGATACCGTAGTGAGAACTTATCTAAATGAAAACAGTTATACATTTGCTACTATTAACGATCCAGACGGTGAATTTTCTCAAGGCTGGGGTATTCAAGCCACACCGACAATTTTAATTATCCAAGACGGTAAAATTCGCCACCATACCACTGGCTACACCAGCTACCTAAGCTTGAAAATAAGACTTTGGATTTCAGGACTACTACCATAAAAACAAGCTTAAAAAAATCAACTACTTAGGTGTATAAATGCAAAAAATCGCTAAAAAACCACCGCTTGTATCATCATACCAAGAAAATCACCGGCACTAAATTCATTGTAATTACCGTGGTAATGGATAAAATCAAACGGGATGAACCAAAAATAAAACCGCGGTTTTTGCCGTTGTCAAATTTCACCAATAAATTCGCCATTGCGGTTAAAGCAAAGACTTCTACCACGGTAAAAATAACAGTGTAAATATAAGCAGCAGTTAAGGTTGCTGCTTCTACCGCAATAAACCAAGGTAAAATAATGGCCAGAGCGAGCAAAGGTGAAACCCAAATTAACTGTTGTTTCGTTAAATTAATCTTACGAGAAAAAGAAGATTGCAAACTCACAGTTAAAACACCGTTGATAAACAAAGCAATCGGCGAATGTTCAGGAGCATTTAGCACCTTATCAAACAAATAAGGGAAAATAATAAAATAAGAAGACGCCACACTTAGCGGCACAAATAGCATTAAATGAGCAAACAAAAAATCTTTAGTAATGATTTCCTTAATTTGAGCCAAACGAAATTTCACGCCGCCACTTACCCCCTCTATCGAAGAGAAAGGCTTTATCATAAAGGCAAACAAAACGGCTTCTAAAATAAAGCAGATCCAAATTAGCGTTTCAATCATCTCAAATTGAATAAACGGAATAATGATAAGCGGAGCAAGCATGGAAGACATACTTGTCACTTTCAGATATTTTCCCTGTAATCGCGTTTTGGCAGCATATTCATCGCCGGCAATAGCTAACAAGCAGGCTCTGGCATTGGTGCCGAATAAACAACTCCCCAAACCAAAACAGGTGGTTGCCATCAGCAAGATCAGATAATTATCGGCAGCCAAAAACAACATATAGGCGATAACATCTAACAAACAACCCAACAACATCATTTTCGCCAAACCATAACGATCCCCCCAAATGCCCGCAAGAATCGCCAATGCTTGATTACAAAACAGCAATAACGAAAGCGAAAAAGCAATTTGAGCGTTATCTAACCCTTTTCCTTTCAAATAAAAGAAAAAAACACTCTGCATTGAAAAAAATGCAGTGGTAGAAATAAAACGCCGAATAAGTAACAGTTTTTCTAAAGACATGAAATTGAGGATTGAATTGTTTAAATAAAGAGCGGCTATTCTACTCTTTCAGCGAAAAAGGAGCAATCGCCTTTTGTTTTACCTTTTCGCTTGGTTTCGGTATCATAGCGGCTATCAAAAGTGGCATAGTTTTTGCAAAATTTTTTGAAAAAATGACCGCTTGTAAACTAAATTTAAGGACAAAAAATGAAAGATACCATTGTTGCACAAGCAACACCGATTGGTCGTGGAGGCGTTGGCATTTTAAGGGTTTCCGGTCCATTAGCGGAAACCGTTGCCGAGGCAGTATTAGGTAAAAAACTACAGCCTCGCTTGGCAAATTACTTACCGTTTAAAGATGAAGACGGCACCGTACTAGATCAAGGCATTGCACTATTTTTTAAAGCCCCAAACTCTTTTACAGGTGAAGATGTATTGGAGCTACAAGGCCACGGTGGTCAAGTCATTTTAGATTTGCTGATGAAGCGAATTTTACAAGTTGATGGCATTCGCATTGCCCGTGCCGGTGAATTTTCCGAACAAGCTTTTTTAAATGATAAGCTCGATCTCGCTCAAGCAGAAGCAATTGCCGATTTAATTGATGCTACCAGCGAACAAGCAGCACGCTCAGCATTAAAATCACTACAAGGCGAGTTTTCCAATAAAGTCAATCAGCTTGTAGATTCAGTCATTTACCTCCGCACCTATGTGGAAGCTGCTATTGATTTCCCGGACGAAGAAATAGACTTTTTAGCAGACGGTAAAATTGAGAGTAAATTAAATGAAATTATCAATCAATTAGACAGTGTTCGCCGCGAAGCAAAACAAGGCTCAATTCTACGTGAAGGAATGAAAGTGGTGATTGCCGGTCGCCCAAACGCCGGAAAATCCAGCCTTCTCAATGCCTTAGCAGGACGAGAAGCAGCAATTGTTACCAATATTGCCGGCACAACCCGTGATGTATTGCGTGAGCATATCCACATTGACGGAATGCCGTTGCACATTATTGATACTGCAGGGCTGCGTGATGCCAGCGATGAAGTCGAACGCATCGGTATTAAACGAGCGTGGGATGAAATTGCCCAAGCCGATCACGTATTATTGATGATCGACAGCACCGAACAGCAAGCCGATCAATTCCGTCGTGAATGGGCAGATTTCTTAGCAAAACTACCACAAAATATGCCAGTTACCTTCATTCGAAATAAAGTCGATTTATCTGGCGAGTCGGAGGGATTAATTCAGGTGGACGATTTCACCATGATTCGCCTGTCTGCTCAAACCAAAGTCGGTATTGATTTATTGCGTGATCATCTGAAAAAATCAATGGGCTACCAAAGCTCAACGGAAGGTGGATTCTTAGCTCGCCGACGCCATCTACAAGCGTTAGAAACTGCTGCGACCCACTTAGAGCGAGGCCACGTTCAGCTTACCCAATTCTTCGCCGGCGAACTGCTAGCAGAAGAGCTGCGAATGGTGCAAAATGCGTTAAGTGAAATCACAGGGCAATTTACCTCAGATGATTTACTAGGCAACATCTTCAGTTCTTTCTGCATTGGTAAATAAGATGAGTCTATTCCACCACTTCCAAGCACAATGCCAAACGTACCTGCCAAATACAAACTGTTTTCTGGTAGGCCTAAGTGGTGGAATGGATTCCGTAACACTTCTTCACCTTTTCTCTCGAACCAGCTTTAAAATTCGAGCAATTTATATCCACCACGGATTAAGCCCGAACGCTGATCATTGGGCAGAGTTTTGCGCACAATACTGCAAGCGGTTAAATATTCCTTTTATTTTGCAAAAAGTCGACGTGGACAAATCAAATGGTATTGAAAACGGGGCAAGAACCGCACGCTACCAAGCCTTTAAACAGCACTTAAACGAAAATGAGGTGCTTGCTACCGCTCACCACTTAGATGACCAAACGGAAACCTTTCTGCTTGCCCTTAAACGAGGCAGTGGCATTAAAGGCTTATCTGCAATGCAAGCGGTCAGTTTTTTGCAAAATTTTACCGTTTTTCGACCGCTATTAAACTTCAGCAAAGCAAAATTAGCCGAATATGCCGCCCAACATAAGCTTAGGTGGATTGAAGATGAAAGCAATGCCGATAGCCGTTTCGACCGCAATTTTTTGCGAAATGAAATTCTGCCTAAGCTCAATCAACGTTGGCAACATTTTAACGAAATGGTGGTTCGTTCAGCTCAACATTGCAGTGAACAACAAGCCTTGATTGAAGAACTTTTAAGCGATGAACTCCAGAAAAGAATGGGAGAAAAACAGCAGTTATCCATCGTTGGCTTTGCCGATTTTTCACTCGCTAAACAGCAGCAACTTGTGCGTTTATGGTTAGAAAAATGCGGTATGCCAATGCCAAGCAAAGTCCAATTACAAGCGGTCATTTTTGAGCTAATTTTTGCAAAAGCCGATAAAAACCCTCAGCTTAAAATTAACAACAAATTGATCAGACGCTATCAACAAGCAATTTTTATTACTGAAGAATTAGAAACAATTCCACCTTTTGAAATGGTATTGAATACCGAAACAGAGGTAGAGTTGCCTTATCAGCTCGGTAAAATTATTCGCCATAATCAAGAAGTGATTTACAAAAAAAACGGAAAAAACGACCACTTGTTATTACCAATTGAGCTTGCCGACTCCTCCCTTTCTATCATTATTGGACAACAAGGTAAAGTAAAATGCTACGGCAAACCCCATCGGGAAGAGATGAAGAAAATTTGGCAAGCTTACGGTATACCTGCTTGGGAGCGAGATCGCACACCGCTTATTTTCTGGCAAGATGAATTGATCACCTGCCTTTCCTAACCTCTCGGATGAAAGGCTTTGTGGATCGATTTCAAACGGGCTTTTGCTACCTGAGTGTAAATTTGGGTGGTTGATAAATCGCTATGCCCCAACAACATTTGCACCACACGCAAATCCGCTCCGTGATTCACTAAATGCGTAGCAAAAGCATGACGTAGAATATGCGGCGAAAGTTTATCACCATCGATACCTGCCAGGCTGGCGTAATATTTAATACGGTGCCAAAAGGTTTGCCTTGTCATCTGCTGCCCTCGTCTGCTTGGAAACACAACATCCGACTGCTGATTGTTTAGTAATATAGGGCGAGCATATTGGAAAAACTCCTGTATCCAATAATTAGCCTCTTCACCCAGTGGAACAAGACGTTCTTTATCCCCTTTACCAATGATCCGAACCACACCTTGCTTTAAACTAAGATTATCTGTTGAAAGCGAAACTAATTCCGTTACACGCAAACCTGTCGCATAGAGTAGCTCTAACATCGCTTTATCACGCAACTCAATAGGGTCTAAAGTATTCGGACAATCCAATAAATCCATCACCTGCTCCTCACTCAATGATTTCGGCAAATGCGCAGCTTTTTTCGGTGATATTAAGGTAAGCGTGGGATCGTCTGCACGATAACTTTCAAGATATAAAAAACGGAAAAATTTTCGCAAACAACTCAACATTCTAGCAGAACTGGTTGCTTTATAACCTTGCTCTAAACGCTCTCCAAGAAAGCCTTGTAAATCAATATGATCTACCGACAGAAAAGCCTTAGGTTGGGTAAAATAGTCAGAAAAACGTTCCAAATCCGAACGATACGAGGCAACGGTATTTTCAGATAAACCATGCTCTTGCCAGAGAGTATCAAGGAATTGTTCAATAATAGGATCAAGTTCAGCCATACAAGCGGTTAAATTTAAAAGAAATTTTGCAAATTTTAGCAAACTTTGGGCTATAAAAACAAAAAAACCGATTAGTTTGTACTAATCGGTTCTCATAAGAAATATAAGTGGCGGAACGGACGGGACTCGAACCCGCGACCCCCTGCGTGACAGGCAGGTATTCTAACCAGCTGAACTACCGCTCCACAATATATGGATATTATCTAAAAATAATGGCAGGGGCGGAGAGGCTCGAACTCCCAACACCCGGTTTTGGAGACCGGTGCTCTACCAATTGAACTACGCCCCTAGAATTTTTCTATATTTATCTAGCACTAAAGCGAGTGAAAACTCGCTTATTAATAAGTGGCGGAACGGACGGGACTCGAACCCGCGACCCCCTGCGTGACAGGCAGGTATTCTAACCAGCTGAACTACCGCTCCGCGAATAAGGACTTAGCAATGCCCTACTCTCACATGGGGAAGCCCCACACTACCATCGGCGTTACTGCGTTTCACTTCTGAGTTCGGAATGGAGTCAGGTGGAGCCACAGCACTATTGTTGCTAAGAAAATTCTTTTATTATTTAGTTAGCCTACTCATTAAATAGGCTAACTAAATAAAGCCCTGATGTTGCCCTACTCTCACATGCGGAATCCACACACTACCATCGGCGTCACTGCGTTTCACTTCTGAGTTCGGAATGGAATCAGGTGGCACCACAGCACTATCGACATCAGGAAAATCTTCGATGATTCAGACTTTCTTCGTCTTTCTTTTTATCTTTGTCTTTCCAAATTGTTCTTTCGTTCTTTACTTTCTTCGGCTTTCGCCTTTCATTCGAAACAAGCTGTTACTGATTCTTAATTTCCGTCTTTTCGTTTTGTTTTGTTAATTTCTCAACCCTTTCACTAAAAACACTTGAGCGTTGTATAGTTAAGCCTCTCGGGCAATTAGTATGTGTTAGCTCAACGTCTCGCAACGCTTACACACCACACCTATCTACGTCGTAGTCTTCAACAACCCTTACCGACTTATAGTCGGGGAGAACTCATCTCTTGGCAAGTTTCGTGCTTAGATGCTTTCAGCACTTATCTCTTCCGCACATAGCTACCCGGCAATGCGTCTGGCGACACAACCGGAACACCAGGGGTGCGTCCACTCCGGTCCTCTCGTACTAGGAGCAGCCCCAATCAATTCTCCAACGCCCACGGCAGATAGGGACCGAACTGTCTCACGACGTTCTAAACCCAGCTCGCGTACCACTTTAAATGGCGAACAGCCATACCCTTGGGACCTACTTCAGCCCCAGGATGTGATGAGCCGACATCGAGGTGCCAAACACCGCCGTCGATATGAACTCTTGGGCGGTATCAGCCTGTTATCCCCGGAGTACCTTTTATCCGTTGAGCGATGGCCCTTCCATTCAGAACCACCGGATCACTATGACCTGCTTTCGCACCTGCTCGACTTGTCTGTCTCGCAGTTAAGCTTGCTTATACCATTGCACTAACCTCACGATGTCCGACCGTGATTAGCAAACCTTCGTGCTCCTCCGTTACTCTTTGGGAGGAGACCGCCCCAGTCAAACTACCCACCAGACACTGTCCGAACACCCGATTAGGGCGCTTCGTTAGAACATCAAACGTTAAAGGGTGGTATTTCAAGGACGCCTCCACACAAACTAGCGTTCATGCTTCAAAGGCTCCCACCTATCCTACACATCAAAATTCAATGTTCAGTGTCAAGCTATAGTAAAGGTTCACGGGGTCTTTCCGTCTAGCCGCGGGTACACCGCATCTTCACGGCGATTTCAATTTCACTGAGTCTCGGGTGGAGACAGCCTGGCCATCATTATGCCATTCGTGCAGGTCGGAACTTACCCGACAAGGAATTTCGCTACCTTAGGACCGTTATAGTTACGGCCGCCGTTTACTGGGGCTTCGATCAGGAGCTTCTCTTTCGATAACACCATCAATTAACCTTCCAGCACCGGGCAGGCATCACACCCTATACGTCCACTTTCGTGTTTGCAGAGTGCTGTGTTTTTAATAAACAGTTGCAGCCAGCTGGTATCTTCGACCGGTTCAACCTTCGTCCGCGAGGGACTACAATCTACGCCGGCGCACCTTCTCCCGAAGTTACGGTGCTATTTTGCCTAGTTCCTTCACCCGAGTTCTCTCAAGCGCCTGAGTATTCTCTACCTGACCACCTGTGTCGGTTTATAGTACGGTTTAGTGTAATCTGAAGCTTAGTGGCTTTTCCTGGAAGCGTGGTATCGGTTACTTCAGCTCCGTAGAGCCTCGTCATCACTTCTCGGTGTTAAAAGCGTCCGGATTTGCCTAAACGCTCCACCTACCGGCTTAAACAGGGATATCCAACACCCTGATAACCTAACCTTCTCCGTCCCCACATCGCAATTACACCAAGTACGGGAATATTAACCCGTTTCCCATCGACTACGCTTTTCAGCCTCGCCTTAGGGGCCGACTCACCCTGCCCCGATTAACGTTGGACAGGAACCCTTGGTCTTCCGGCGAACGAGTTTTTCACTCGTTTTATCGTTACTTATGTCAGCATTCGCACTTCTGATACGTCCAGCAAACCTCTCGATTCACCTTCTTCCGCTTACAGAACGCTCCCCTACCCAACAGACTTTCGTCTGATGCCGCAGCTTCGGTGACTAGTTTTAGCCCCGTTACATCTTCCGCGCAGGCCGACTCGACTAGTGAGCTATTACGCTTTCTTTAAATGATGGCTGCTTCTAAGCCAACATCCTAGCTGTCTAAGCCTTCCCACTTCGTTTCCCACTTAACTAGTACTTGGGGACCTTAGCTGGCGGTCTGGGTTGTTTCCCTCTCCACGATGGACGTTAGCACCCACCGTGTGTCTCCTGAGTATCACTCTTCGGTATTCGCAGTTTGCATCGGGTTGGTAATCCGGGATGGACCCCTAGCCGAAACAGTGCTCTACCCCCGAAGGTGTCCGCTCAAGGCTCTACCTAAATAGATTTCGGGGAGAACCAGCTATCTCCCGGTTTGATTGGCCTTTCACCCCCAGCCACAAGTCATCCGCTAATTTTTCAACATTAGTCGGTTCGGTCCTCCAATTAGTGTTACCCAATCTTCAACCTGCCCATGGCTAGATCACCGGGTTTCGGGTCTATACCTTGCAACTCAAACGCCCAGTTAAGACTCGGTTTCCCTACGGCTCCCTTATTCAGTTAACCTTGCTACAAAATATAAGTCGCTGACCCATTATACAAAAGGTACGCAGTCACAGAACAAGTCTGCTCCCACTGCTTGTACGCACAAGGTTTCAGGTTCTATTTCACTCCCCTCGCCGGGGTTCTTTTCGCCTTTCCTTCACAGTACTGGTTCACTATCGGTCAATCAGGAGTATTTAGCCTTGGAGGATGGTCCCCCCATCTTCAAACAGGATATCACGTGTCCCGCCCTACTTGTTGTTAGCCTAGTACCACAATAATGTTTTCGAGTACGGGACTATCACCCTCTGTGGTTGAGCTTCCCAGCTCATTCCTCTAACAAAACTGCTATCACTAACTGGCTCTTTCGCGTTCGCTCGCCGCTACTAACGAAATCTCGGTTGATTTCTTTTCCTCGGGGTACTTAGATGTTTCAGTTCTCCCGGTTTGCCTCATTTACCTATGTATTCAGTAAATGATAGTAGGTTCTTCACCTACTGGGTTTCCCCATTCGGACATCTTGGATTAAACGCCTCTTATCGACTCATCCAAGCTTTTCGCAGATTAGCACGTCCTTCTTCGCCTCTGATTGCCAAGGCATCCACCTTGTGCGCTTAGTCACTTAACTATACAACCTCAAATGTTTTTTTCTCGGTTGCTAAATTAACAACTTGCTTGAGTGCTTTTGTTCACTCAAGACTTCAACTACTCAGACTTTCTTTCGAAAATCTCTCAGTTTTTCAGCTTGTTTCTCAATTTTTAAAGAACATTAAGACAATAAAAATCATCTTTAAATGGCGTCCCCACGGGGATTCGAACCCCGGTTACCGCCGTGAAAGGGCGATGTCCTAGGCCTCTAGACGATGGGGACAACATTTAAAGATGCTTTCCGCTTTGCCATTTTGGGTTAAACATTCTAGCTACTTTTGCCATATCTTGCAAGATTATGACCGCTTGAATGCCTAACTTTCATTCATCTCTTGTCCTGCGCTTATCTATCAAACAATCTGTGTGAACACTTGCTGTCGTTACAGCTCCACTTCGCTCTCGCTTAGCTTCGCCCTTGATTTTTGGTAAGGAGGTGATCCAACCGCAGGTTCCCCTACGGTTACCTTGTTACGACTTCACCCCAGTCATGAATCATACCGTGGTAAACGCCCCCCTTGCGGTTAAGCTATCTACTTCTGGTACAACCCACTCCCATGGTGTGACGGGCGGTGTGTACAAGGCCCGGGAACGTATTCACCGCAACATTCTGATTTGCGATTACTAGCGATTCCGACTTCATGGAGTCGAGTTGCAGACTCCAATCCGGACTTAGACGTACTTTCTGAGATTCGCTCACCATCGCTGGGTCGCCGCCCTCTGTATACGCCATTGTAGCACGTGTGTAGCCCTACTCGTAAGGGCCATGATGACTTGACGTCATCCCCACCTTCCTCCGGTTTATCACCGGCAGTCTCCTTTGAGTTCCCGACCGAATCGCTGGCAACAAAGGATAAGGGTTGCGCTCGTTGCGGGACTTAACCCAACATTTCACAACACGAGCTGACGACAGCCATGCAGCACCTGTCTCAAAGTTCCCGAAGGCACACTCGCATCTCTGCAAGCTTCTTTGGATGTCAAGAGTAGGTAAGGTTCTTCGCGTTGCATCGAATTAAACCACATGCTCCACCGCTTGTGCGGGCCCCCGTCAATTCATTTGAGTTTTAACCTTGCGGCCGTACTCCCCAGGCGGTCGATTTATCACGTTAGCTACGGGCACCAGAGTTAAACCCCAATCCCCAAATCGACAGCGTTTACGGCGTGGACTACCAGGGTATCTAATCCTGTTTGCTCCCCACGCTTTCGCACATGAGCGTCAGTACATTCCCAAGGGGCTGCCTTCGCCTTCGGTATTCCTCCACATCTCTACGCATTTCACCGCTACACGTGGAATTCTACCCCTCCCTAAAGTACTCTAGACTCCCAGTCTGAAATGCAATTCCCAGGTTAAGCCCGGGGATTTCACACCTCACTTAAAAGTCCGCCTGCGTGCCCTTTACGCCCAGTTATTCCGATTAACGCTCGCACCCCCCGTATTACCGCGGCTGCTGGCACGGAGTTAGCCGGTGCTTCTTCTGTAGTTAACGTCAATTGATTGTTCTATTAAAACAATCACCTTCCTCGCTACCGAAAGAACTTTACAACCCGAAGGCCTTCTTCATTCACGCGGCATGGCTGCATCAGGGTTCCCCCCATTGTGCAATATTCCCCACTGCTGCCTCCCGTAGGAGTCTGGACCGTGTCTCAGTTCCAGTGTGGCTGGTCATCCTCTCAGACCAGCTAGAGATCGCGGGCTTGGTGAGCCTTTACCTCACCAACTACCTAATCCCACTTGGGCTCATCTTATGGCAGGTGGCCAAATGGTCCCACCCTTTAGTCCACAGACATTACGCGGTATTAGCTACCGTTTCCAGTAGTTATCCCCCTCCATAAGCCAGATTCCCAAGCATTACTCACCCGTCCGCCACTCGTCACCCAGGGAGCAAGCTCCCTTGTGCTACCGTTCGACTTGCATGTGTTAAGCCTGCCGCCAGCGTTCAATCTGAGCCATGATCAAACTCTTCAATTCAAAAAGTTTAATCGCTCAATATGTACTGACATAAAAATCGCACTCTCAAACTAACTTAAAAAGTTAATTTAAAGAGAAAATGAATTTCTAGTTAAGCACCTATTAAGACTTCAAAATTAAAAAATATTTTTAAATCAAGTCAATCAACAAGTGCCCACACAGATTGTCTGATAAATTTTTAAAGAACAAAATAAAACGACGCACTGCAAATCAACTTAACTCGTCACAACAGCGCGTCGTTGTGTGATGTGCATTATAGAGCTTTTTGCAAACGTTGCAAGTGGTTTTTTAAAAGTTTTTCTCGAATGTGTTATTTTTCATCAAAAACAAACTTTAAGTCTAAATATTCAGCACAAAAAGCTCATTAAACCCCCATTGTTGCATGATTTTTCGTTTAATATCTAAATCATCCGCTTCAATAGTACAAAACGCTGCATTTTTTAGATTTGAAAAACCTTTATTTTCAACCTTACTCTCTTTTTCTAACAAACTTACTACTCGCTTTGCAATGCCTATTCCTGGATCAACAAAGTGACGAATACTAGGTAATAACTGTCGTAATTCTTCTTTAACTAATGGAAAATGTGTGCAGCCTAAAATAACAGTATCTAACTCAGGATGATTTTGCCATTCTCGTACAACAGCTTGCAAACGTTGCAGATTAATCTTTCCAGTTCTCTGTTTTTCTTCCACAATCTCCACCAAATCGGTAGAACCTATTTTCTCAACCACACAATCTTTCGCATAAGTTTCTATTAACTCAGAGACATAAGGACGAGTAACCGTACCTTTAGTAGCTAACAAGCCTATTGTTTTGGTTTTTGATATTTCTGCAGCTGGCTTGATAGCAGGAACCGTTCCAACAATCGGTAAATGAAATTTTTCACGCAATGCAGGAAGCACCGCTGTACTTGCGGTATTGCAAGCCACTACTACCATATCAAGCGGTTGTTTTTCTGAAATTTTTTGCACAATTTTAACCGCTCTTTGAATAAGAACAGATTCAGTTTTTTCTGAATAGGGAAAAAAAGCATTATCAAAACAATATAAATAATGTGCATGAGGTAATACTTTACGGATTTCATCATAAACCGTTAAGCCGCCCATGCCCGAATCATAAAGAAGAATTGTTGGTTTCATGGTGATATAGCGAATAAAAAGTTGGCAAAATGCTACCTTTTTCTGATTCTACATTCAAGTCATCTATTCATTTAATTTAACCTCCTACTAACTTAAGTAAATCAAGCGGTCAATCTCTTGCTAATTTTTACTAGACATCACTTTACAAAGTCGCAATAATCAGCTTGTTATCATTCACTTAGGAGAAACAGGATGCAACAATTTAATACACAAGAAATCGGTTGGATTGGCTTAGGTCAAATGGGCGAACCTATGGTAAAGCACCTATTAAACCATGGCGTAAGAGTGGGTGTTTATAATCGCAACTCGGCAAAAGCGGAGCAAGTTGTTGCTGCTGGTGCAACCGCTTATCCTTCTGTATTAGAGTTAGTGAAAGCTCACGATGTGATTTTTTTAATGATTGCAGATTATGCCGCAGTTCAGCAAGTATTAAGCCCTGAAGTGTTAGCTGAATTAAAAGGCAAATTAGTGGTGAATATGAGTACCATTTCACCAACTCAAAACCAAGCTGTTCAAGCACTTTTAGCTCAACATGATGCGGAATTTGTGGAAGCTCCGGTTTCCGGCTCAAGTAAAGTAGCAGAGGCTGGTAAATTATTGGTGCTTTCAGCCGGTAATCAAGAGATTGTTGAACAACTCAAACCGTTGTTTGCAGCCTTTAGCACTACCACTTTCTATTATGGCGAAGTAGGTAAAGCTGGTGGAATTAAGCTTATGATCAACTCATTATTAGGAATATTTATTCAAGCCTATGGCGAAGCATTGAATTTTGCTGATCAATACGGTCTTCCGAAAGAGCAAGTGATTGAAATGATTTCCGGTTCATTTATGAATAGCCCGATTTTCCAAGCTAAGGTACCGATGTATTCGGCAAATGAATTCCCGCCAGCATTTATGATGAAACACATGACTAAAGATTTTAATCTAGCAAGCGAAGAAATCGCAAAATTAGGTAAATCATTCCCGCTAATTGAGCAAGCAACCAAAACTTACAATCAAGCCAACGATTCAGGTTTGAGCGAAGTTGATATGGCTGCCATTTATCAATTCTTGGCAAAATAAATGAAAATCGGTTGAGTTAATCAAAACACCAACCGATTTTTACAAATAAGGGAAACTTTCTAGAAACAGCTCTTTGATTTCAAGGGAAAACCCATTGATTTCATACACTCCTCGGCGAGCAAACAAACCGTTTTCGGCTTGTGTCCATTCTAATGTCTTTCTGAGAGGATTTTGGGAAAACAGCCATAACCCAATCGGTTCATTGCCGAGTTTCGGTACATTTTGGGCAATATTTTCAATAGTTGATTTCGGCACAAGGGTTTGGGCGAAAATCCAGTTTGTGGTGCCATCTTTTAATAACACTTCACGCAACCAGTATTCCTCATTACAAGCGGTCGTTTTTTGTAAATTTTTTGCAATCCACTTTTCTTGCACCACTTCCACATTAAAATCAACCGCCACTTCACACAGTTTTTGCGTTAAAGAGCCATGGTGTAGTAACCATTGTTGTTGTGCAGGAGAAAGAGCCTCTGGGTTTGTTTGCCACGCTGATTCTGAAAAAACTTGGCGATATTCAAGATAATAATCCATTGTAATTTGTAAATTTTTTGCCATTTTCGACCGCTTGCGAAAATTGAGCGAATAAAAAAAGGTAAATTGTAAACATACAATTTACCTTTTTGTCTTTCATTTTAAAAGATTATTGTTGAATTAATTTTCTCGCAGCTTCAACTACTACTGAAACAGCTTTATGTTCGGTATCGTGAATTGTTGCTTCGTTTGGAATCTCTTGTTGTGTGCGGTTTACAATTACTCCTGCGACCATTCCAGCACGTAAACCCAGTGCAGAACACATGGTAAATAAAGTGGCTGACTCCATTTCAAAATTCATCACATTAAGATCTTGCCATTGCTTTAATGAACCTTGGAAATGACGGTAAATTTTACCAGTGAAAGTGTCATAACGCTCTTGTCCTGGATAGAATGTGTCTGATGATGCCGTGATTCCGACATAAGGTTTAACACCCGATTCTACCGCAGCCGCATAAAGTGCATTAGTACATTCAAAATTTGCCACTGCAGGATATTCCATCGGTGCAAAATGCTGGCTTGCTCCATCTAAACGCACCGCCCCTGTAGTAATTAAAATATCCCCTACATTAATATGTTCTTGGATAGCCCCTGTTGTGCCGATACGTAAGAAAGTACGAACGCCTAATTGGGCTAACTCTTCCACACAGATAGAAACTGAGGGACCACCAATTCCGGTTGAGCAAACCACAACTGGTTCACCATCTAAATATCCTAACCATGAGGTAAACTCGCGAGTAGATGCTAAAAACTCCGGATTTTCCATTTTTTTCGCAATACGCTCGCTTCTTGCAGGATCACCGGGAACAATTGCAATTTTTGCCCCTTTTAACATCGCTTTGGTTAAACCTAAGTGAAATACTTCAGACATATTATTATCTCCTTAATCTTTTCCAAATGAAAGTAACCTCATTCTACCCTAGCAAGCGGTTGATTTACGAAGATTTTTTGCAATCAATGTTGGTTTTTGTGAAGCAGATCAAAGGCAAACGATTTCTTTTGCTTTCAATAAATTCTTCTTTATTCCCAAATTAATCTTCCTCCCCAACCTTCAACACTCTTCTCTGAACTAAATTTCACCATTTCTTTTACAAACTGACACGCTTGCTCCTTATTAAAGAAAAAAGGTGCTTCAAAGAAAACATTAAGACCGCCGATGTATTTAGCCGGATCTAAAATATAATTTACACTAATTGCCTTTGTACAAGCGCCTTTAACGCCAAATTCTTTTAGTTTAGCGTAAACATTTCTATCGTTGTGAATACCAGAATACCAAGCACTGCTTATAAACCTCGCCAGCTCAGCCGTCATAAAATAGCAATTTGTATCAATATGATTATCTGCAACTCCGCTAATATTCATCACACATTCTGTTTCATTTATTTGAAACGGAAACTCAAGTGGCTCTCCATAACCACGAGAATAGTCGCCAATAGACTCCATGGTATCAACACATATAAAATTACCATCAGAATCATAAAATTTACGTAACGCATAAGCATAACCGGATTGATGCTCAATCAATGCATTTACACCTGTTTCGACATGATTAGGTTCAAACCAATTATCATCATCAAGAAAACAAACAATATCTTCTTTTATTAAAAATGGAGCAATCGCATTGATACTACTATTCGTCCAACCATTTGCTCCTGTATTCATCGGCAAATAAGTAACCGTCAAATTGTCAAATTTATTTAAAATATCAGCCGCTTGTTGGTGGTATTTCTCACCATCAACAAATATATAGTGTTTACAAGGGTATGTTTGGTTTTGCACACTAAAAATAGCGCGCTCTAATTCAATTCGACCAACAGTTGAAGTAATTACTGCAACTGTAGGTTTAGTTGATTGAGTGGCACTCATTCTATTTCCTTAAGACCATTAAAAAATTATTTTTATTTATTTGTAAATTTTTATCTAAATTCAACCGCTTGTATTGGAATATTAAGGGATAATCTCACGTAAAATCGGATTTTGCAGAGAAATCAACGTTTCTGTCGATTGAATTTCATCAATTGATTGAATTTTACCAGCCAACACGCTGTGTAATTCCTCAATGGTATGAGTCATCACTTTAATGAAAATGGAATAGTTGCCTGTAGTATAGTAAGCTTCAACCACTTCATCAAATTCACTCAGCTTTGCGATGACCTTATCATAATCTTTTGCCGATTTTAGAATAACCCCAATAAAGCAGCAAACATCATATCCAAGCTTACGTTCATCTACAACAATTTTAGTCGATTTAATTACCCCGGCTTGTCGCATTTTTTCTACTCGTACATGAATAGTCGCAGCACTTACACCAAAATTTTTTGCCATTTCCGCGTAAGGTACACGTGCATCTTTAATCAACCAACGTAAAATTTGCTGATCTAGCTTGTCAATTTCCGCTCTAATACTATTTTTAGTGTGCATTTTTTCTTCCTAAACCCCAATTAATTAAATATATTATAATAAAATACATATTTTTTTAAATAATATTTAACCCAAAGGCTTTTTTATTTAATGAATATTGCATTTTTTAGAGATTTCTTTAAATTAGCACCTATCGTGATTGCATTAAACACGAGAGATAAAAATCAACACTCTTTTTTTAGGAAAGCAAAATGAAAAAATCATTCATCTTACAACAACAAGAAATCAGTTTTGTTAAAAACACCTTTACACAATATTTGATCGATAAACTAGGTATTATTGAGGTACAAGGTCCGATCTTAAGCGAAGTCGGTAACGGCATGCAAGATAACCTTTCTGGTATCGAGAAAGCCGTAAAAGTCAATGTGAAATGTATTCCAAACTCAACCTATGAAGTTGTTCACTCTCTAGCAAAATGGAAACGTCATACTTTAGCTCGTTTTGGGTTCAAAGAAGGAGAAGGTTTATTTGTGCATATGAAAGCACTACGTCCCGATGAAGATTCATTAGATCGTACTCACTCTGTATACGTAGATCAGTGGGACTGGGAAAAAGTAATCCCTGAAGGTCGCCGTGATTTTGCCTTCTTAAAAGAAACAGTAAATGAAATCTATAAAGCGATTCGTTTAACTGAATTAGCGGTAGAAGCCCGTTTTGATATTCCATCAGTGTTACCAAAACAAATTACTTTTGTGCATAGCGAAGACCTAGTACAACGCTACCCAAATATGACAAGCAAAGAGCGTGAAAATGCAATTTGTAAAGAATGCGGTGCTGTATTCTTAATTGGTATTGGCGGAAAACTATCTGACGGTAAAGCTCATGATGGACGCGCGCCGGATTACGATGACTGGACAACCGAATCAGAACAAGGTTATAAAGGATTAAACGGCGACATTCTTGTTTGGAACGAAGAATTAGGCACTGCATTTGAATTATCTTCAATGGGTATTCGTGTAGATGAAACAGCCTTACGATTACAAGTATCAATCACTGGTGATGAAGATCGCTTAGAAATGGATTGGCACAAAGATTTATTAGCAGGTAAATTACCTCTTTCAATCGGTGGCGGTATCGGTCAATCTCGCTTAACTATGTTCTTATTACGTAAAAAACATATTGGCGAAGTACAATCAAGCGTATGGCCGAAAGAAGTCTTTGAAGAATTTGAGAATATTCTTTAATGTGAAAGGCGAACAAATGTTCGCCTTTATTTCATACAAACTAAAAACAATCATAGATATGAAATTTACTCCAGATATTTGCCAAGAATTAGAATTCTATATTTATGCCCTAGTATCGCCTCTAGATAATTCTATCTTTTACATTGGAAAAGGATTTGCTAATCGCATATTTGAACACGAAATATCTGTATTAAATGATCCAAAAGAAACAGAAAAAAATTTAGAAATCAGAAAAATTCAATCCCAAAATAAACAAGTCATAAAATATATTATTACCTATGGCTTAACAGAAAAAGAAGCCTTTATTGTAGAAAATACGCTTATTAGTTTCTGCCAATTATTGGATAAACGCTCATTAAAATTAAGTTCTCTAAAAAACATTATATCTGGTCATAGAACCTCAAAACAAAAAAATAAATTAATTGCTGCTGGTACTGTTGCTGAAATTCAGTCTTTATTTTCTCCTAGACAAGTTCCTTTATCTACATTGAATTTAGGAGAGCATGAAGAAATAATGTTTGTAAAAATTAAACCAACACCTGATATGCTTGGTAAAAAAGAACGAAATTTAACCCATCAAAAATTATTAGATCCAACAGATTCAGCACTACGTATAAGAACTTTAGGTGATTGGGCAATGAATAAAAATAAAGCAGATAACATCACCTATATTTTAGGAGTTTATCCTAGAAGCGGAATGATTGTTAGTGCTTATCAAGTCGGTGTAGATAAAAGTAAAGAGCGTTATTCTTCATATGATGAAAAAAAGAACAAACATAAAGTTACACGATATAACTTTAATGATAATGCAGTTCCTATAGATAAAATTGGAGATGTAGAATTATTTGCTAAACAGGAAGATGGAACTATTCAACATATAAAAATTACTGGAACAAAATATGTCGATGACAGCGGTAAATTATTAAATATTCAATCTGAGTTAGTTTACAGTTCTGATAAATAGCAAATCTAATTATTAGATGCAAAAAATTGGCAAATTTCGACCGCTTGTAAAAAAACAAAACCCCACTAGTGTGGGGTTTTTTATTAGTTAACGTTTATTCGCCAATTTGGTTTTAGTGAGTTCGTAAACTCGCAATTTGGCAATTTCTCGAGCTAACTTAGCCGTCATGTCAGCTGTATTAGCTTTATCAAGAGTTTCTTCAACCTTACGTTTCGCAGCCAGAATACGTTGTTCATCAAGCTCATCGCCACGAATAGCAACATCAGCCAATACGGTAACAACGGTAGGTTGCACTTCGAGGAATCCACCTGAAACATAGATAAAATCTTCTTTACCATCTTCAAAAGTAAATTTCACCATACCAGGTTTGATTGCGGTTAAAAGTGGTGTATGACCTGCATACACCCCTAATTCACCGGCAACTCCTGAAACCCGTACACTTTTAACGAGACCTTCAAAGATTTTACGTTCTGCACTCACTACCGTGAGTTCAAATTGAGATGCCATTTTGTTCTCCTTTTTTTAAGAACAATTACATCTGTTTTGCTCTTTCGATCACTTCATCGATTGAACCCGCCATATAGAACGCTTGTTCTGGAATATGGTCGTATTCGCCTTCTAAAATGCCTTTAAAGCCACGGATGGTTTCTTTTAATGGAACGAATTTGCCCGGCACGCCGTTAAATACTTCCGCAACGTGGAATGGTTGTGAAAGGAAACGTTCGATTTTACGTGCACGTGCTACAAGACGTTTGTCGTCTTCTGAAAGCTCGTCCATACCTAAGATCGCAATGATGTCTTTTAACTCTTTATAACGTTGTAATGTACCTTGTACACCACGTGCTACGTTATAGTGCTCTTCACCAACCACGAGAGGGTCTAACTGGCGAGAGGTTGAGTCAAGTGGATCTACCGCAGGGTAGATACCGAGTGATGCGATGTTACGGCTTAATACTACCGTTGAATCTAAGTGAGCAAAGGTCGTTGCCGGAGACGGGTCAGTTAAGTCGTCCGCTGGAACGTAAACCGCTTGTACCGAGGTGATAGAGCCGGTTTTGGTTGAGGTAATACGCTCTTGTAACACACCCATTTCTTCCGCCAATGTCGGCTGGTAACCTACCGCAGACGGCATACGGCCTAAAAGTGCTGACACTTCAGTACCTGCAAGGGTATAACGGTAGATGTTATCCACGAAGAATAATACATCACGACCTTCATCACGGAATTTTTCCGCCATGGTTAAGCCGGTTAATGCCACACGCAGACGGTTGCCCGGTGGTTCGTTCATCTGACCATACACTAACGATACTTTATCCAATACGTTAGAGTCTTTCATTTCGTGGTAGAAGTCGTTACCTTCACGGGTACGCTCACCTACGCCTGCAAATACAGAGTAACCGCTGTGTTCGATTGCGATGTTACGGATTAACTCCATCATGTTTACGGTTTTACCTACACCCGCACCACCGAACAAGCCAACTTTACCACCCTTCGCAAACGGAGCGACTAAGTCGATAACTTTAATACCGGTTTCTAATAATTCGGTACTGTTTGCTTGCTCTTCGTAGCTTGGTGCTGCACGGTGAATCGTCCAACGCTCTTCTTCACCGATTGGACCAGCTTCATCAATAGGCTCACCTAATACGTTCATAATACGACCAAGGGTTTTAGTACCAACCGGTACTTCAATCGCTTTGTGTGTATTTTCAACTTTTAAGCCACGTTTTAAACCATCAGATGAACCGAGTGCGATACAACGAACCACACCGCCACCTAATTGTTGTTGAACTTCAAGCGTTAAGCCTGTTTCAACTTTTAATGCATCATAAACTTTTGGTACTGCATCTTGCGGAAACTCAACATCGATTACCGCACCGATGATTTGTACAATTTTTCCCGTTGCCATTACCGTTCCTCTATTCTGTGTTAAATTGCAGCGGCACCCGCAACAATTTCATTTAATTCATTCGTAATACTTGCTTGACGAGCTTTGTTATACACCAACTGTAATTCATTAATGAGGTTACCCGCATTATCAGTCGCTGCTTTCATCGCAACCATTCGAGCTGCCTGTTCGGAGGCAAGATTATCTACAATCGCTTGATACACTTGTGATTCTAAATAGCGAACAAGTAAGCTATCTAATAATGCTTGCGGACTTGGTTCGTAGATATAATCCCAAGAACCTGTTGCCGCAAGTGAATCATCTTCAAGTGCTGGCAATGGAAGTAACTGCTGAACAGTCGGTTTTTGTGACATCGTATTGACAAAGCGGTTGAAAACCACGTGCAATTCGTCAATCTCTCCATCACGATAAGCTTGCACCATTGTATTAATGATACCAACCAAATCTTCCATTGCCGGCGCATCACCCAGCCCATTAATATAACCTTTAATCTCCAATCCCATCGGATTAAAGAAAGCAGCAGCTTTATTTCCAACTAAACCGAGTTCAGCTTTTATGCCTTTATCGTCTTGTGTTTTTAACTCATTTAAGACCGTTTTAAATAAGTTGATATTTAAGCCACCACATAAACCACGGTCGGTTGAAACGACTAAATAGCCAACTTTTTTTACCGTCCGTGCTGTCAGGAATGGGTGTTTATAATCAATGTTTCCTTTGGCAATATGGCTGATCACCTTACGAATGTTTTCTGCATATGGGCGAGAAGCCGTCATACGCTCTTGGGTTTTGCGCATTTTAGATGCGGCAACCATTTCCATCGCTTTGGTAATTTTTTGCGTATTACGAACACTTGCAATTTTGGTTCTTATCTCTTTAGCACCTGCCATATTATTTCTCCGCTAAAAAGTTTGGATTACCAAGCACTGTTCTTTTTGAAACCAGATAAAATTTCGTTTAATTTATCTTTGATTTCATCATTGAAATTACCCGATTTTGATAATTCCTGCATAAATTCGCCATAATTGCTTTGAGCATAGGCTAATAAATTTGCTTCAAATGAGCTAACTCGCTCAACAGGAACATCATCAAGATAACCGTATTCTGCTGCCGCAAGAGATAAACCTAATTGTGCTACAGACATTGGCTCAAACTGTTTCTGTTTGAGTAATTCAGTTACTTTTTGACCGTGAGAAAGTTGTTTACGTGTTGCTTCATCAAGATCGGATGCAAACTGTGCAAACGCAGCTAATTCGCGGTATTGAGCAAGTGCAGTACGAATACCACCGGCTAATTTTTTAACGAGTTTAGTTTGTGCAGAACCACCTACACGAGAAACCGAGATACCCGGGTTTACCGCAGGGCGGATACCCGCATTGAATAAGCCGGATTCTAAGAAAATCTGACCATCAGTAATCGAGATAACGTTAGTTGGAACGAACGCCGATACGTCACCCGCTTGGGTTTCGATGATCGGTAATGCGGTTAAAGAACCTGTTTGACCTTTTACAGCACCATTAGTGAAACGTTCTACATAATCTGCGTTTACACGAGATGCACGCTCTAATAGACGAGAGTGGAGGTAGAATACATCACCTGGGAATGCTTCACGACCCGGTGGACGGCGTAAAAGGAGAGAAATTTGACGGTAAGCAACCGCTTGTTTAGATAAATCATCGTAAACGATTAAGGCATCTTCACCACGGTCACGGAAGTATTCACCCATCGCACAACCTGCATAAGGTGCAAGGTATTGCAATGCCGCAGATTCAGACGCGGAAGCCACCACCACGATAGTATTTTCTAACGCACCATGTTCTTCTAATTTACGCACTACGTTTGCGATAGTTGAGGCTTTTTGGCCGATCGCTACATAGATACATTTAATACCTGAATCACGTTGGTTGATGATCGCATCAATTGCCAGTGCTGTTTTACCTGTTTGACGGTCGCCGATAATAAGCTCACGCTGACCACGACCGATTGGTACCATTGAGTCTACCGCTTTGTAACCAGTTTGAACCGGCTGATCAACCGATTGACGATCGATAACGCCTGGTGCAATCACTTCGATTGGTGAGAAACCATCATTTTGGATTTCACCTTTACCATCGATTGGCTGACCAAGGGTATTCACCACACGACCTAATAAGCCACGACCAACTGGCACTTCTAAAATACGACCTGTGCATTGTACTTGCATACCTTCTGCTAAATCAGCATAAGGACCCATTACAACCGCACCAACAGAATCTCTTTCTAAGTTTAATGCAATCGCATAACGATTGCCTGGTAATGCAATCATTTCACCTTGCATTACATCAGATAAGCCGTGGATACGAATAACCCCGTCACTTACCGAAACTATTGTCCCTGTGCTTTGAGCTTCACTCACTACATTAAATTGGGCAATACGCTTTTTAATCAATTCACTAATTTCAGTTGAATTTAGTTGCATTTTTTATTCCTCTTACAAGCTCAACTCTTGACTCAAGCGGTTTAGCTGTCCACGACTACTACCATCAATAACAACATCATCATAACGAATAATGACACCCGCAATTAACGAACTATCTACCGATGAAGTAATACGTACTTTTGTTCCGAGTCGCTTTTCCATCGCGTTAGCAATTTTAGTCTGTTGTGCATCTGTTAGCTGATTTGCAGAAATCACTTCAACATCTTTCACAGCTTCGTACTCTGCACGTAGCTGTAAAAATGCACTCAATACAGCAGGTAATACCGCTAAACGTTTATTCTCTGCCATAACGCGAATGAAATTTTGCCCATATTGATCCAGTTGCTCACCACAAATATTGATAAACGTATCAGAAATCTGACCGCTTGCAAGTGATGAACCGATAAAATCAGCAACCTGCGGATTCTCGGCAACAACAGCAGAAAACTCCAGCATATCCTGCCATTTATTCAACTGACCTTGTTCTAAAGCAAAATCGAAAGCCGCTTTAGCATAGGGGCGAGCTACTGTGCTTAATTCTGACATCTGCCCCACCTTTTTATAGTTCTGCAACTAGCTTATCAATAATATCGTTGTTCGCTGCAGCATCCACTGAACGACCAACAATTTTCTCTGCACCGGCAACAGCCAATGCTGCGACTTTTTGACGAAGCTCTTCTTGAACACGTTTACGCTCACTTTCAACTTCTGCATAACCTTGTTCAATAATACGTTGACGTTCCACTTCAGCTTCTGCTTGTACAGATTCTAAAATTTCATTACGACGTTTTGTTGCTAAATCAATAATATTTTGTGCTTCTTCTTTTGCTTTAAGGATTTCTTGATCCGCTGCAGCTTTAGAATCTGCCTGTTCTTGTTTCGCTTTTTCAGCAGATGCAAGTGCGTTAGCAATGTTTGCTTGACGCTCTTCAATCGCTCTAATTAGCGGTGGCCATACAAACTTCATACAGAACGCTACAAAAAGTGCGAATGCAATCAGTTGGCCAATTAGTGTTGCATTTAAATTCACAACGCCCTCCTAAAAGTCGGTTAAGTTATTCTATTGATGAATAACGGTTAATCAAATCCCGACTTATTTCAATAAATCAATGAACGGGTTTGCGAAAATGAATAGTAAAGAAATACCTACAGCGATCATCGCGATAGCATCTAAAAGACCAGCAACGATAAACATTTTAGTTTGTAAGCTTGATGCTAATTCAGGTTGGCGAGCTGATGACTCTAAGAATTTACCACCTAAGATTGCAAAGCCAATAGCTGTACCAAGTGCAGCAAAAGCTAATAAAATTGAAGCACCAATAATTGTTGCTGTGATTACTGATTCCATAATGTTCTCCATTAAATTGAGGAATTAGCCCGAAGGCTGAGGTTGTTGATAAAAATATAAATTCAAGCAGTCAAACCTATGTAAAAAATCACAAAAATCCTACCGCTTGTAAGGTTAGTTTAATGATCCGCTTTGTTATAAGCAATACTCAAATAAACAATCGTTAGCATCATAAAAATAAAGGCTTGAAGCGTAATAACTAAAATATGGAAAATAGCCCAAACCAAGTGTAATGGAATACCTAGCGCTTGTAACGCAAAGTTATCAGCCATATACATTACTGCAATAAGGATGAAAATTAACTCACCTGCATACATATTACCGAACAAACGGAAAGCCAGTGAAATAGGTTTTGCAAGCAAAGTTACTGTTTCAAGAATAAAGTTTACCGGAATAAAAGCCCAGTGGTTAAACGGGTGTAATGTGTATTCTTTTACTAAACCACCAAAACCTTTTGATTTAACGGTATAGAATAAAATTAACGCAAATACACAGATTGACATCCCCAATGTTGCACTAATATCTGCGGTTGGCACAGCACGTAAGTAGTGAATACCGAACAGATTTGCTAACTGAGGTAAGAAATCGACCGGTACTAAGTCAATCGCATTCATAATAAACACCCAGCAGAAAATCGTTAATGCAAGAGGTGCAATAATATTACGAGGACCGTGGAAATTATCCTTAACTAAGCCATCTACCCATTCAATGACAATCTCAACAAAACACTGTAATTTACCAGGTACACCTGTAGTAGCATTTTTTGCTACTCGAGAGAAAACCCATAAGAAAATCACACCTGCCACTAAAGAGAAGAAGAGAGTATCTAAATGTACTGCCCAAAAGCTATCGCCTGTAGTTAAAAAACTCAAGTGATGGCTAATGTATTCTGCTGTAGTTCCAGCCATAACCTATCCTTTAAAAAACAAAATTAATGGTGACGTTTGCTTAATACAAACGGGATTATATTATTTAAAAATAATGCGATAAAATAACCCGCAAAAAACAAAACAAAATCTAAATTTGGAATGAGTTTAAAACAGACTATTATGAAAATAATAGTGACCAACCATTTTAGTCCTTCACCACGATAGAAAGAACTCATTTTTGTCCGATCTTTTGCAGAATTTCTAAAGAAAACCCAATATACAAAAACAATATGTGGCACAAAGCTAGAAAAACCACCTGCAAGAAAAGAGATACTGTTATAATACCCCTTCCATAAAAAAAGAGTGAAAGCCAAAACTAACATAATTCCAGCTTCAATTCTTAATGCTTTGAGATATTGTGATTTTGCTTTATTGATTACAGCAGACACTTTTTATCCTTTTTGAAGTTAAATTCGACAATCAGGCTAACCATTAGCCACTGTTGATCAATGAAAATCCAACAGAAATTATACCTTACAAATCAATAGTTGCAACCCAAAAACCAGATAAAACGAGGCATTCTTCACATTTTTGAAAAAAACTCCGATTTTTTGTAATAATTACGATAAATTATTTTAAAAAATAGCCAAAATAGTTTATATTTATAACCAAAACTAAAAAGCTGCACTTTATACTTAATCACAAATTTATTACTGCCTCAAAGAATAGATATAAGGAAAATATTATGATTAAAATGAATGACTTAGTAAATAAAACAAATACTCCAAAATCAACCATACTCTACTACATAAAAGAAGGTTTATTGCCCGAACCATACAAAGATAAGCCTAATTTTCATCTTTATGATGAAAGTAACATAAAGCTATTGGAGTTTATCAAATACCTACAATCAAACTTTAATGCAAGTATTTCGCAAATTAAGTCGCTATTTTCTCACCCTAATTTTGATAAAAACAATCCTTACGAAAGTTTGATTCACTCCTTATCATTAATTATGGGGGCAGAAAATGAAACTTTTGAGCCGGAGCAACTTTGCTACGAATTTAAGATAAGTGAGCAAACACTTAATAATTACGTAGCACAAGGATTATTAAATCCTCGTGATGGTATTTTCACCAGTAAAGAGCGTGAAATTTTAAGTATTATCAGCCATTGTAATGCAACAGAATTAAACCTACTACAAGCCTATATTGATGTAGCCAAACAACTGGCACAATTTGAAGTCAATATTACCTTAGAAGGTTTATCTAATAGTGAGCAAAAAGATAACAAACTAAAACATCTTTTTGATATTTTACTTGTACTTAAGCCTTATGTTTTCAATATGGAAACGTTGAAAACTTACCAAAAAATGACTAAATAATAAACCACCGCTCACTTTGATAGTAAGCGGTTATTTTTTAACTAAATTTCGCAAAATCTATTAATTTTATAAAGCAACACTTTACAGTTTTATAAAGATAAGTAAAATATCTATAAAAATAACTCTTAAAAGGGACTTTCTATGTTAAAACTACTGAAAATTACAGGTTTTATTCCTTACTTAGCTATAGCATTCCTTAATGCTAGTGTAGATCTGGCGCATAAAATCACCATCCAAAATATTTTATTAAAAAGTTTTGAAGGCAACACACTAGTAATTTTAACTGCCATTATTAATGCGATGATTTTATTGCCATTTATCTTGTTATTTTCACCTTCTGCATGGCTAAGTGATAAATTTTCCCGAACTAAAGTCATTCGCATCAGCACGGTAGCTGCGGTGATTTTAAGTAGCTTTATCTGCTTATGTTATCTTTTCGGTCAATTTTATTTTGCTTTTGGGCTTACACTTTTACTTGCCGTTCAAAGTGCTATCTACTCACCGGCAAAATACAGTATCATTAAATCGATTGTCGGCACCGAACACTTAGGTATGGCAAACGGTATTATTCAAGCCTTAACTATTGTAGCAATTTTATTCAGCTCATTTGCTTTCTCATTTTTCTTTGAATTTAATTACACTGTATCGAACTCTCCAAACACCATCATAGAAAGCGTTTCACCTATCGGGATTGCACTTGTTGTATTAAGTATTCTTGAAATGTTATGTGCTTTCCGCCTACCTCACTATCCGCAAGCGGTAGAAAAAGAGGAAAAATTTGCAATTCAAAAATACCTTTCGCTTGGTTATTTGCAAGACAACATCAAAGAGCTACGTAAAAACAAAAATATTTGGCTAAGTATTATTGGACTAAGCCTGTTTTGGGGTGTATCTCAAGTCTTGATATCTGCATTTCCGGCACATTATAAAACCACCTTTAACACAGATAACGCTTTGATTATTCAAGCTATTTTAGCAACCAGTGGGATAGGATTAATCATTGGCTCTTATATCGCCGGACGCTCTTCTAAATTACACATTGAGCACGGTATTGTACCGATAGGTGCTTTAGGGATTTTCCTCTCACTCCTTTACCTCTCTTTTTCCCAAAATCAATGGTTGATAACTCTTTGTTCATTTAGTTTCGGTATTTTTGGTGGATTATTTATTGTGCCACTCAATGCAACTATTCAATATTTTGCACCGGAAAAAATCAGCGGCAAAATTATGGCAGGCAATAACTTTGTGCAGAATATCGCAATGGTCTGCTTTCTAATATTAAGCATAATCTTTGTAGAACTTAGTATTTCAACTACAGGATTATTCTTTTTTGCCTCTATAGTTTGTTTAATCGGCAGTTTCTATGCCATTTTACAATTACCCCATTTATTCACCCGTTTATTGTTATTACCGATCTTAAAAACCGGCTACCGTTTCCATGTGGAGGGATTAAAAAATCTACCACAAAGCGGCGGAGTATTAATGTTGGGTAATCACATTAGCTGGATTGATTGGCTGGTACTACAAGCTGCCAGCCCTCGTGCTATTAAGTTTGTGATGTTCCGCCCTATTTATAACAAATGGTATCTAAACTGGATATTCCGTATTTTCAAAGTTATTCCTATTGGAGCAGGCTCAAGCAGAGAAAGTATTCAAACTATTCGCCATTACCTTGAGAAAGGAGAAGTAGTAGCCCTATTCCCTGAAGGTCATATTAGCTATAACGGACAAATCAATGAATTTAAAAAAGGATTTGAATATATTTTAGAAGGCTTAGAAAACGTGACTACCGTGCCTTTTTATTTACGTGGGCTATGGGGTTCAAGCTTCTCACGAGCAAATAATCATTACAAAAATCTCAGTAAAAAAGGGAAACGTGATGTATTGGTTGCATTCGGAAAACCAATTAAAGGCTTTATAAACTCAACAAAAATGAAACAGAAAGTGATTGAGCTTTCCTATTCTGCATGGAATAACTTTATGAACCGCCAAAAGCCACTAACACATCACTGGCTCGGTTCAGCCAAAGCGAATTTATTTAAAACTACTATTGTTGATGCCCAAGGCACAAAACTGAATAATGCTCAATTTATTACCGCAGTTTTACTCTTTGTGAAATCATTAGAGAAACAGCTGAAAAATGAAAAACATATTGGAGTGTTGCTTCCAAGTTCAGCAGCAGGCTCAATAGTCAATATGGCATTAATGGTTTTGGGAAAAGTCCCTGTCAATCTAAATTACACACTAAGTCCAGAAGTGATGGAAAAATCGCTAGCTAAAGCAGACATTAAAACCATAATTAGCTCTGACAAATTCATCCAAAAACTGACAGAAAAAGGTTTTGATTTTTCAACCTTGTTAGCAGATAAGTTACTTTATGCCGAAAATATTGCCAAACATACCACCAAATTTGCAAAAAGCCGTACATTTTTAACCGCTTGTATCACGCCTCAATGGTGGATAAAAGCCCGTTATTTCAAATCGGTTGAACTAAACGATACGGCAACAATTCTCTTTAGTAGCGGCAGCGAAGGTGATCCGAAGGGCATTGAATTAAGTCACAAAAATTTACTCACTAACATCAAACAAGTAAGTGAATTACTCAACTTCCAAAAAGAGGATGTCATCTTAAATTCATTGCCTATTTTTCACTCTTTCGGCTTAACGATAACGACATTATTACCACTCTGTGAGGGAATAAAAATAGTCAGTATTGCAGACCCAACAGATGGTGCGACTATTGGTAAATTAAGTGCTAAGCACAAAGTGTCTATTTTATTTGGCACATCCACTTTCTTCCGCTTATATGTACGCAATAAAAAACTTCACCCATTAATGTTCCAAAATGTGCGAATGGTAATAGCCGGTGCCGAAAAATTGAAAACAGACGTAAAAGAATCGTTCAAAATGAAATTTGGTCTGGATATATTAGAAGGCTACGGCACAACTGAAACCGCTCCTGTTGCAAGTGTGAATATGCCGAATATACTCGATCCTGACACACTCAAAGAGTTTACATTTAGTAAAGAAGGAACTGTCGGAATGCCACTACCCGGCACAATTATCAAAATAGTCGATCCTGAAACATTAGAAGAGCTTGCAGCAGGCGAAGATGGATTAATTCTTATCGGAGGCGGACAAGTCATGAAAGGCTATCTCAATGATGAAGAAAAAACAGCTGAGGTAATCGCAGAAATTGATGGAGAAAGATACTACAAAACAGGCGATAAAGGTCATATTGATGAACAAGGGTTTATCACAATTGTCGATAGATATTCCCGTTTCGCTAAAATTGGCGGGGAAATGATTAGCCTTAGCTCGGTAGAAGAAAAACTGACTCCACTTTTCAACGATGAAACAACTTTGGTTACTACAACAATTAGCGATGATAAAAAAGGCGAACGCGTTGTTTTATTGATAAAAACGGAATTAGAGTTAGAGGAAATCAAAGAAAAGATTAAATTTTCAGGCTTACCGCCAATTATGCAACCAAGCGAAATATTTATCGTTAAAGAAATCCCGTTGCTTGGATCAGGTAAAGTGGATTTTAAAGGGGCGAAAATATTGGCTCAGCAGTTATCTATATAATTTTTAATAGATAACCCTAATATACAAGCGGTCATTTTCTGTGAAAAATTTGCAAAATTTTCAGGAAAAATGACCGCTTGCTATAACAAAAAAGTAGCAACATTGTCGCGACTTCCTAGTAAATAAAATAACTTTTATCAATTAACGATATGGTTGCTCTAAAGGCACTTCTGCATCAGGTTCATGAGTAATGCGGTTACGTAAATCGCGGCGAATAACCTCAATTGTCCAGAACCAGAAAATATGACCGACTAATTCGGAAATATGCTCATATAACGGCCATTCAGCCACAGGTGGAGTTAATCCTAATGCCGGGAATGTAATATAGTGAACACAAATATTAGCGATAAGACCCGCACCAATACCTTGCCAGAACTTAATTTTAGGGAATATTTCCGCAACAATACAATACCCGATCGCAAAAACTAATGAGAAAATCATGTGAGTGACACCAATCCAGTTGAATGCATGATCAGCAAATGTAAATGCAGCTTCTGTTGGATCAATACCAATATAATCACGTAAAAATACGTGTGGCGGATTTAAAAAGGCACGCGAACATTCTTGTAATGCAATTATTTTCGCCGCCACTTGGTCTGCTGCTGCATTCATTGCATCTAAAACGGGTTGTGGACAAGCTGCTGTAAATAAATCAAGTGGGCTACGTGGCGGAAAAGGATGTTCTGCTCCCCATTTTACGAATGCAGAAATAGTGCCGGCAATAATACCGATAAAGGCAGCTAAACCATAACGACGGCGATTTGGATTAGTTTGTTGAAAAATACTCATAATAAAATCCTAATTTGAGTGAATAATAGTGTTGTGTTAATACGCCATTTTTTGAAATAGCATTTCAAAAGGCAAATGCTATTTTGAAGACAATTAATTTAAATTGCAAATTAAATAATTAAAAAGAGTTAACTCCAAATAAATAGATAACATTTTATTTATATTTAATCTTTTTACTTTTTATTTATTTAACAAATAAACATTTTCATAACAAAAAAACACCTTGAAAGTTAATTATATCAAGGTGTTTGACTATTCTATTAAGGTTTAATATATAAATGCTATTTTTGAAGTACGACCAAATGCCTTTCCCCAACCAATTCAGGGACTTCAAGTTGAATTACATTCACCAATTTTACCGGTTTTTTAACTGACTGAACCTCTAGCTCATCATATATCCCTTTTAACGCATAAAACTTGCCGTTTTCATTCGGTAAGTGGTAACACCAATTCACCATATCATCAAGGGAAGCAAAGGCTCGACTTAAAACACCATCAAATTGCTGTTCGTTATATTCTTCCACACGGCTAAGTACAGGGGTAACATTTCGAATTCCTAACTCACGCAAAGCATTTCTAATAAATGTGATACGCTTACCTAAGCTATCTAATAAAACGAATTGCTTATCCGGATTAGCTATCGCAAGCGGAATACCTGGTAAGCCCGGGCCGGTGCCAACATCAATAAATTTATCGCCTTGTAAATGCGGGCTTACTACCAAACTATCTAAAATGTGTTTTACCAGCATTTCATCTGGGTTGCGAACAGAAGTGAGATTATAGGCTTTATTCCATTTATCTAGTAATTGTACAAAGCCGACTAACTGTGCTTTTTGTTGATCGGTTAGGTTAATACTTGTTTGTGCTAACAAGCGGTCTAATTTAGCTAACATTTTACAAATTCCTTCTTTATTTGTGATACAAAATCCCCAAGATAGTTTGTAAATTTTATCGAAAAAACGCCCGCTTGTCGCTGTTACATTTCTCTCACCTATATAAGCAAGGCTTGCTACAAAGATATGAGACTATTAATAAATGTATTCTGCAACTTTACTGCTTGTTAATTTATCAACTAACTATGATGCAATTAATCTAACCCTCCGATAAAACCATTTTCCCTCAGTGCATCTATCACTCCTCGAATCAAATAAGATTGGGAAAAATTTGGAATATAGATTCTTGCCCTTTCTTCCAGTGGCAAAATAAATCCTCTCTCAACCATCTTTTTTATTTGATAAGTACGTTGATTAGCTGTCAAGTGTGGAAAAATCATGCCAATATCCCCTGCCTTAAATTCACTATTCACGACTGAAAAACGCAAAATTTTCGCTTCATCCTCATTAATAAATTGTCTTTTTTGAGAATATTGGATCGCTGGTAGCAAGATTCTTTCATTTAAGAATTTTTGGCTGGTTAACTTATCGACTTTCTGCAACTCCCTTGAGATGCCCGACAGAACATAGGTACACCATTTTTCTAAATCTTCAACTGTCCCGTTATCTGCAACAGATAACATCTCATAATAACGATTTCTGTCGCTACAAAAGACAGCTGTCGGATTCAGTACCCGCCCTCCGGCTTGTACATTAAAGCCATATTTAACTAATAAAGCATAAGTCAACAGGCGTACTGTGCGGCCATTGCCATTACCAAACGGATGAATCCAACCGAAACGATGATGTGCTAAGGCTATTTTCATTAAATCATATTTGGGCTTGTCATTATTATTGATAAATTCGACTAACTCCTGCATATAATTAGGCACTTGAAGAAAATCCGGCGGTATATGGTTGGATTGTGCAATAGCAACTTTATGTTTACGATATTCTCCAGGGGTTTTATCTCCTTCCCTAGTCAAACTCATTACGGTTAATGCGTGTAATTCACGAATGAAATACTCACTGATAGGTTCTCCAGCTTGTAAATGCTCATCAATGAATCGCATTGCATTTTCAATATTACGGATCTCTTCTAATTGCTCAGAAGGACTTGATTGGTTATCTAAATGGTTTTCTACATAGTCGGCTAATGTAGTGTGATTACCTTCAATCCTAGCAGACCCCAAACTTTCCAACATATGGAAAATGCTTTTTAGCTGCATAAAAATGACAGGATGCACATCACCAATCAAACGAAGTGTGCGTAATTTCTCTAATTCAGTGAGTACATCGATCAAATCTGAGTCAAAACGAGGATTTAGTAATTGTAATGGAAAATCTTGAAATGTTGGTTTCATTATCTTGAATATCTCCGTTTACAGTGCTGTTAATAATGAAATAAAAATGATATAAATCAATTAGATAGATAAAGAGTCAGATTTAAAAAGATTCAGACCATATAGAAAATTATCTTGAATTATATTTTAGTATTATCTTTAAAACAATGATAAAAAAACCTTTCACTTTTTAAAGTGAAAGGTTTAACAGACCTTCTACAGCTCGCCTCTCTTCAACATTCCTTGCTTTTTCAAATTCACAAGTAAAATTGAAATTGCAGCCGGGGTAATACCTGAAATGCGGCTTGCTTGTCCGATTGAAACCGGGCGATGTTGCATTAATTTTGCTCGGACCTCATTAGATAAGCTATCTACTTTGTCGTAATCAAACTCCGGTGGAATTTGCGTATTTTCGTGGCGGCGGTGGCGTTCAATTTCGTTATATTGATGCTCAATGTAGCCTTGATATTTAATCGCAATTTCCACTTGCTCTGCCGCTTGTTTATCTTCTAAAGCCGGAGCAAAGAGTGGCACTTGGATGAGTTTTTCATAGCTCATTTCCGGGCGGCGTAATAAATCTTCACCGCTGGCTTCACGAGTGAGTGGCGAACTAACTAACGCATTAACGGCAGCTAAATGCTCTGATTGTGGATGAATCCAAATCTGTTTTAAACGCTCGCGCTCTTTTTCAATATTTTCCATCTTTTGATTAAAGCGAACCCAACGAGCTTCATCAATTAATCCCAATTTGTGAGCAATCGGGGTTAGGCGGATATCTGCATTGTCTTCACGCAGTAATAAACGGTATTCGGCACGAGAAGTAAATACGCGGTAAGGCTCTTTAGTGCCAAGCGTGCAGAGATCATCTACCAATACGCCTGTATAAGCTAAATCACGGGTTGGGAACCAAGCCTCTTTGCCTTGCACTTGTAATGCCGCGTTAATCCCGGCTAACAAACCTTGAGCTGCTGCTTCTTCATAACCGGTTGTTCCATTAATTTGACCAGCAAAGAACAAGCCGTCAATTGCTTTGGTTTCAAGTGTTGGTTTTAAATCACGCGGGTCGAAATAGTCATATTCAATGGCATAGCCTGGCTTAATAATACGAGTATTTTCCAAACCTTTCATTGAATTTACGATGCCCATCTGTACATCAAACGGTAAACTGGTTGAAATACCGTTAGGATAAACTTCGATAGTATTCAAACCTTCTGGTTCAAGGTAAATTTGGTGGCTATTTCGATCGGCAAAACGCATTACTTTATCTTCAATAGATGGGCAATAACGTGGGCCAATCCCCTCAATAATTCCAGTATACATTGGACTACGATCTAAATTGGAACGAATCACATCATGTGTTTGTTCATTAGTATGTGTAATGTAACAAGGAATTTGACGAGGATGATTTTCAACCGCTCCCATAAAAGACATCACAGGTAACACATCATCGCCGTGTTGTTTTGCTAATACATCAAAATTAATGGTACGAGCATCTAAACGTGGCGGAGTCCCCGTTTTTAAGCGATCAACACGCAAATTAAGATCACGCAAGCGATCCGCCAACATGGTCGCAGCAGGATCACCCGCTCGGCCGCCCGCATAGTTATCTAAACCAATATGGATCTTACCCGCCAAAAAAGTACCAGCTGTTAATACAACCGAGCGAGATTTAAAAACTAAGCCCATTTTAGTTACAGCACCTACAGCTCGGTTATTTTCCACTAAAATATCGACCACTTCTTGCTGGAAAATATCTAAATTCGCTTGGTTTTCTAACGCGGTACGTACTGCATTGCGATAAAGCACACGGTCGGCTTGTGCACGGGTGGCTCGCACAGCTGGGCCTTTAGAGCTGTTTAATGTGCGAAATTGGATCCCTGCAAAGTCGGTGGCAATTGCCATTAAACCACCCATTGCATCGATCTCTTTCACTAAATGACCTTTGCCGATACCACCAATAGCAGGGTTACACGACATTTGCCCTAGAGTATCGACATTATGTGTTAAAAGTAAGGTTTTCAACCCCATTCGAGCCGGTGCAAGTGCTGCTTCTGTACCAGCATGTCCGCCACCTACGACAATAACGTCGTAAATTTGGTTATAAATCATATATAGCCTATTTATCTGAATCTAATTTCTAAAAATAATCGGCTATTTTACCTTAAAAAAGGAGAAGCTGGGAAATAGATTTTAAAGAGGAAAAGATCAAACTTAAGTGAACTAAATATAAAAGAGATCTATATAAAGATCTTTATTGCTATTCTTATTAAATCCTCTCATTTTTGTGTATAAAGGATCTTCCTTTTACAAAACAATGAGTTAGATCTCTTTTTATACGTGTATAGCATTATCAATTTATAGATCTAACCTGTGGATAAAAAGTTAAGTTATCCACAGAGTATATTTTTTGTTAAGTTTTTATAGAATAAGTACCAAATAATTCAGACTTTTCCCATAACTTATCCACATAGGGTGTGTCACGCTTTTTAAGATAAATTTATTTTTTTCGGTTTCTAGAGTAGAATTTCTCTTAAATTGTTATTTAATCAATGTGCAAAAATGTCAGAAAAAACCACCGCTTGTCCTTGCCAATCAGGTAAAAATTACTCAGAGTGTTGTCAACCTTTTCATTTGAAAAAGCTCTTTCCAGAAAGTGCCGAGCAGCTTATGCGTTCACGTTATAGTGCTTATACATTAGTGAATATCCCTTATATTGTAGAAACTACAGTACCTAGTCAGCAGTCTTTGCTTGATCAAGCCGCGATGAAAGAGTGGGGTGAGGTGACGTGTTGGATGGGATTAGAAATTGTGAAACATCTATCTTATATTTCTAAAATTCACAGTAGGGTTGAGTTTAAAGCGTTTTTTGCAACACAGGAAGGCAAGCAAGTACACCACGAAAACTCGTTGTTTGTCCAAATGAATGGTAGATGGTTTTTTGTTGATCCAACTGTTCCTTTACCTTCAAAAAAGCAAAATTGCTTATGTGGTTCAGATAAAAAATTTAAACATTGCTGTGGTCATTATCTTTAATTTAATGTGGAACTCTTTTTTAAGTAAATTGACTAAATAAAAGAATTTAATCACTTACCAAGAGGAACAAAAAATGGATTTCAGCAAGATTTTAAATCAAGTGTTAGATACAGCAAAAGATGCTGCAACAAATGGATTAATTAAAGGTAATACCAAAAATGATCAAATAGCGAAAATTGGTGGAGGTGCTGCGGCTCTTGGATTAATTTCAATGCTTTTCGGTCGTAATGGCGGTTCAAGTTTAGCTAAATTAGGTTCTTTAGCGGCGCTTGGTAGCCTTGCTTACCAAGCCTATCAAAAATACCAAGCTCAAAATGCATCAGCATCTGAGTTAAGTCAAAACAGTTTTGAAAATGTTGATGCTAATGCGGCAAGTAAAGTTATTTTACAAGCGATGATTGCAGCGGCTGCGGCCGATGGTGCTATTACGGAAGATGAAAAGGCTACGATTATTTCACAAGTATCACAAGATGCTGAAATATTAGAGTGGATTAGCCAAGAGATGAATAATCCGGCTAGTGTGGAAGAAATTGCCCGCCAAGTTGGAAATAACCAAGCTTTAGCCACTCAAGTTTACTTAGCAGCTCGTGCGGTATGTACAAACTTAGAGCGTAAAGAAATTGTATTTTTAGCTAATTTAGCAAATGCATTAGGTTTACCGGATGCCTTAGTTGAACAATTAGAGAAAGATGCTGGTTTCTAATCTAGAACTATTTTAGATGCAAGCGGTTATATTTTGAGAGTTTTTTGCAAAAAACTTGTGAAATATGACCGCTTGTTCTTTTTATATAAAAACGAAATAAAATATTACTTTCTAGCAACCGTTTGCCCGTTTTTTATTTGATAACTAGATCACAAAAAAGTAAATAAAGCCTTTTAAATAAAGGCTCTTTGGGCTAATCTAAAAGGGATATATTTAATTACATTAGGAGTAAAAAAATGACTATTTTTCAAGTTGCCCAAAATTGGTTAGCGCAAGACCCAGATGCGGAAACCCGTGCAGAGTTAGAGAAGCTAATCACAGCTGCACAATCTGATGAAAAAGCGAAAGCAGAATTAACTTCTCGTTTTGATGGTCGCTTACAATTTGGTACAGCTGGGCTACGTGGTAGATTGCAGGCCGGCTCTCAGGGAATGAATCGTGTTTTAGTGGCTCAAGCTGCAGGCGGTTTAGCTGAATTTGTCAAAGATTATGATAAAGAGCCTTCGATTGTAATTGGTTACGATGGGCGTAAAAATTCAGATGTGTTTGCTCGTGATACTGCTGAAATTATGGCAGCTGCCGGCATTAAAACTTATTTATTACCTCGCAAATTACCTACCCCAGTGCTTGCTTTTGCAATTCAATATTTTGATACCACAGCAGGTGTAATGGTAACCGCAAGTCATAACCCACCGGAAGATAATGGCTATAAAGTCTATTTAGGTAAAGAAAATGGTGGTGGTCAGATTGTTTCCCCTGCTGATAAAGAAATTGCTGCTTTAATTGATAAAGTGGCAAGCGGTGATATTAGAGATTTACCTCGTAGCCAAGATTTTACCGTGTTAGATGATGAAGTGGTTAATGCTTACATTGAAAAAACAGCTTCTCTAGCAAAACAGCCAAAAGCAGAGATTAATTATGTTTATACCGCAATGCATGGTGTAGGCCATGAAGTATTAAGTAAAACATTAGAGAAAGCCGGCTTACCTCAACCGCATTTGGTGACAGAGCAGATTCAACCGGACGGTTCATTCCCGACCGTAAACTTCCCTAACCCGGAAGAAAAAGGTGCTCTTGATTTAGCGATTAAATTAGCAAAAGAGAAAAATGCAGAATTTATCATTGCTAATGACCCTGATGCTGACCGTTTAGCAGTTGCTGTTCCGGACGAACAAGGTAATTGGAAACCTCTTCATGGTAATGTGATAGGTTGTTTCTTGGGGTGGTACCTAGCAAAACAATTCCAATCGCAAGGTAAAAACGGTGTATTAGCCTGCTCATTAGTATCTTCTCCTGCTTTAGCAGAAATTGCAAAAAAATATGGTTTACAATCTGAAGAAACACTAACTGGCTTTAAATATATCGGTAAAGTCGAGAATTTGTTATTTGGCTTTGAAGAAGCACTAGGCTACTTGGTTGACCCTGATAAAGTACGCGATAAAGATGGTATTTCAGCGGCAATTACTTTCTTAGATTTAGTATGTAGCTTAAAACAAGAAGGTAAAACAATAGCAGATTATACAGCTGAGTTTGTGAAAGAATTTGGTGCTTATGTAAGCGGTCAAATTTCAATAAGAGTTTGCGATTTAGCCGAAATCGGTAAATTGATGGCTGCATTACGTAATACTCCTCCAGCTGAAATTGGTGGCTTTAAAGTAACTGAATTTATTGATCATACGAAAACAGAACGCCAAAATGATATTTTAGTGTTCATTTTAGAAAACGGCAGCCGTTTAATTGTTCGCCCATCCGGTACAGAGCCAAAAATTAAATTCTATTTGGATGCTAAAGGAACTGATGCCGAAAATGCGGAACTTGTATTAGCTCAGTTTGATGGAAGTGTACGTTCGCTTCTTCGTCAAGAGCAGTACGGAAAACAAGATTGTTAATTTAAGGTCTGGGCGAACTATGTTCGCCCATTTTATTTTCTTGTTTTGTGATCTCTTTCACAGTTCTAAAAATAACCAATTGCAATTATTTATTTTTTAGCTAAAAATTTAAACACAAGTTTAGAAATATAAACTTATGTTTATTGGAGGCTATTATATGACTGATAATGAGCGTGTTATTTTTGAACTTATTCGCCAAAATCCTTTTATTTCTCAACAAGATATTGCTGATAAAGTGGGTCTTTCTCGTCCTGCTGTGGCAAACATTATTTCAAGTCTGGTAAAAAAAGAATATTTGCTTGGTAAAGCTTATGTGTTTAACAAGCGAAATTCTGTGGTCTGTATTGGGGCTGCAAACCTTGATAAAAAAATTAAAACAAATCATGAATTACAAGGTTATACCTCTAATCCTATTACATCCAAAGTTTCTATTGGGGGCGTAGTTCGCAATATCGCTGAAAACTTAGGCCGTTTAGAACAAAATGTGATTTTAATTTCAACTGTTGGAAACGATCCTGAATGGTCTCGTATAAAAACACTATCCTCGCCTTTTATGAATACGGAATCAGTAATTATGATCGAGGGGCAATCAACAGGTTGTTATACCGCACTTCTTGATATTGATGGTGAAATGTATTTAGGCTTAGCAGATATGTCTATTTATGACCATTTCAAACCAGAACTTCTCATAAAGCAACAACAGTATTTACGCAATGCAAAATGTTTAGTCGTTGACTTAAATTGCCCTAAAGAAACCGTTGAATTTTTATGTGCTTATGCACAAAAACAACAGGTTAAATTAGTCATTATTGCGGTATCAGAACCTAAAATGAAAAACTTACCTAAACAGCTTTTGGGTGTGGATTGTTTGTTTCTTAATAAAGGAGAACTTGGCTCATTTGTTGGGCGAGTGCTGGATTCGGAAGATAAGCTAAAAGAGGCTGTAAACGAAGTTTTAGATTGTGGGGTAAAACAGGTTATTCTCACATTAGGTTCAAAAGGTGTGTTATTGGCGACTAAAAGTAGTTATCAATGGTATCCGGTAAAACCGTTGGAACCTTCGAAAGTGATTGATGTAACAGGTGCCGGAGATTCTTTTAGTGCGGCATTTATTGATACATGGCTGCAAGGTGAAAACGAGCAAAAATGCGTTCTAGCAGGTATGACGAATGCTTATCATACCATTCAATCTGAATTTACGGTTCGAACAAATTTAACTAAAGCACAATTACAAACTGAAATGGAGAACTTTTATGAATAAGTACTTAGTTTTATCACAAGAAGTTAAAGAAGGTATGGCAAAAGGTTTACCAATTGTTGCATTAGAATCAACGATTATCTCTCACGGTATGCCTTATCCGCAAAATGTAAAAATGGCTCGAGAAGTTGAGCAAATTATACGTGATAATGGTGCTGTGCCTGCAACTATTGCGATTGTTGATGGCCAAATTAAAATTGGTTTATCTGACGATGAATTGGAAATGTTTGGTAGTAGCAAAGGAATTGCAAAGGTATCACGTCGAGATTTAGCTGAAATTGTCGCCTCAAAACGTTTAGGTGCAACAACGGTTGCAACCACTATGATCGCAGCAGAACTTGCAGGTATTAAATTTTTTGTGACCGGTGGCTTAGGTGGTGTTCACCGTGGTTGGGAACATAATTTAGATATTTCAGCCGATTTAGATGAGTTTGCTCAAACGAATGTTACCGTTATTTGTGCAGGGGCAAAATCTATTTTAGATCTTCCTGCCACATTAGAATATTTAGAAACTAAAGGTGTGCCTGTTATTGGTTATAAAACGAAAAACCTACCAGCCTTCTTTTGTCGAGACAGCGGCTTACCACTACCACTTTCATCAGATGACTTACAACATATTGCCAATACGATTAAAGCTAAGTGGGAATTAGGTCTAAAAGGAGGTGTAGTTGTTGCAAATCCTATTCCTGAAGAACACGCGTTAGCTCCTGAATACATTGATAGCATTATTGCAAAGGCGGTTAAAGAAGCCGAGGAGAAAGGTGTTGTCGGCAAAGAGATCACACCATTCTTATTAGGTAAAATTGTCGAAATGACCGGTGGTAAAAGCTTAGAGGCTAATATTCATTTAGTCAAAAATAACGCTAAAGTGGGCGCTCAACTTGCTGTAAATTATTTTAATTCATAAAAAGATTGCCGTTTAGTTTTCTAAACGGCTGTTTTTTCATTGGGAGAATGATGTTATGGATATTTTAAATAGTTTATTTGGTATCTTTGTTTTGTTATTGATTGCATTTCTCTTATCAAATAACAGAAAAGCTATAAATTATCGTACTGTTCTAGGTGCACTTACTATACAAATAGGAATTGGTGCATTAATTTTGTATGTACCGGTCGGGCGAAATCTACTTATGGCTATTTCCGATGGTGTTGCTAAAATTATTAGTTTTGGTGCAGAGGGAATGAAGTTCCTATTTGGTGGTTTAGTTAGTGATAAAATGTTTGAGTACTTTGCCGGTGATGGCTTTATATTTGCATTTAGAGTTCTGCCACCAATTATTTTCTTTGCTGCATTAATCTCAACTCTTTACTATTTAGGTGTTATGCAGTTTATTATTAAGATTATCGGTGGTGGATTGCAGAAATTGCTAGGTACTTCAAAAGCAGAATCAACATCGGCTGCTGCTAATATTTTTGTTGGTCAAACAGAGGCTCCTCTTTTAGTTAAACCGTTTATTCAACAAATGACACAATCTGAGCTTTTTGCTGTTATGGTAGGCGGATTAGCCTCTATTGCCGGAGCCTCATTAGCAGGATATGCAGGTATGGGAATTCCATTACCTTATTTAATTGCTGCATCATTTATGGCTGCACCGGGAGGTTTGTTGTTTGCAAAACTATTATATCCACAAACTGAAAAAACAAATGATGATATTAAGTTAGTCGATGATGGTGAAAAACCGGCTAACCTTATTGAAGCAGCAGCATCGGGGGCTGCTTCAGGCGTACAACTGGCTATTAACATTGGTGGTATGCTTATTGCATTCATTGCGTTAATTGCGATGCTTAACTGGATTATTTCAGCACTTGCCGGGTTAGTTGGACAAGAAGGCGTAACAATGCAGTCATTGCTTGGTTATTTATTCCAACCATTAGCTTGGGCTATTGGTGTACCTTGGGAAGAGGCTCAAGTTTCAGGGGCATTAATAGGCGAAAAACTGATTTTAAATGAATTTGTTGCTTATGTGGATTTTCTGAAATATTTAAGCCCTGAATCTGCTATACAACTCAGTCCAAAAACAGTTGCTATAATTACTTTTGCTCTTTGTGGTTTTGCAAACTTAGGCTCAATAGCAATTCTTGTCGGTGGATTAGGTAGTCTGGCTCCAAATCGCCGTAGTGATATTGCACGATTAGGGATTCGTGCAGTAATTGCTGGTTCTCTTTCAAATTTAATGAGTGGTGCAATTGCAGGATTATTTATTGGTATTGGCGGCTCAGTAATGTAGATCGGGTAAATAAAGAGTGAGTGATATGCTCTCTCTTTTTCATATCATATAAATTAAGGAGAAAATAATGGCTCAAAAAATTATTTTAGATTGTGATCCCGGGCATGATGATGCGATTGCGATGATGTTAGCATGGGGAAATCCAAATATTGATTTATTAGCGGTAACCACCGTTGTTGGAAATCAAACGTTAGAAAAAGTGTCTCGTAATGCACTTGCAGTTGCAGAAATTGCCAATATTCGAAATATTCCCTTTGCGAAAGGCTGCTCGCGTCCACTAGTACGGGAAGTTGAAAATGCACCGGATATTCATGGTGATTCCGGAATGGATGGTCCCAAATTACCCGAACCTACTCAACAATTTTCAGACCAGCATGCAGCCAATTTAATTATTGATTTAGTGATGTCTCACCCTGAAAAAAGCATTACTTTAGTGCCAACAGGTGGATTAACCAATATAGCGTTAGCAGCACGGCTAGAGCCTCGTATTATTGAGCGAGTAAAAGAGGTTGTGTTGATGGGAGGCGGTTATCACACCGGTAACTGGAGTGCGGTTGCGGAATTTAACATTAAAATTGACCCGGAAGCTGCCCATATTGTTTTTAATGCCGGCTGGAAGGTTACAATGGTAGGATTAGATCTTACCCACCAAGCATTAGCTACGCCTGATGTTGTTGAACGCTTTGCTGCGCTTAACAGTAAGCCTGGGCAATTTGTGGTGGAGCTGCTTGAGTTTTTCGGCAAAATGTATAAACAAGCTCAAGATTTTGATGCTCCACCTGTACACGATGCTTGTGCTGTCGCCTATGTGATTGACCCAAGTTTAATTGAAGTACAACAAGTGCCGGTCAATATTGAATTAACCGGCACACATACGCTCGGTATGACAGTAGCAGATTTCCGTTACCCGCCAAAACCTTGTAATACTTGGGTAGCAAAAAAATTGGATAAAGAACGTTTTTGGACTTTGGTAATAGACTCAGTGAAAAATCTTAGCTAGAAATATACTAAATGTGTTAAGCGTTGGTATATTCCGCTTTATCATCCAACCAACGCTTAACTAATGCCTGTGCAAGCGGTGGATTTTCGACAATAATTTGCTTAGCGTAGTGCTGAACAAGCGGAATCATTTTGCGATCTCGCATTAAATCAGCCACTTTAAACTCTGCTATTCCGGTCTGTTTTGTACCTAAAATTTCGCCTGTGCCACGAATTTCTAAATCTTTTTCTGCAATGAAAAAACCGTCTTGACTATCTCGCATTACTTGTAAACGTTTACTAGAAATTTTGCCAAGAGGTGGTTTGTACATCAGCACACAATGGGAAGCAGTTGCCCCACGTCCAACTCGTCCTCGTAACTGGTGAAGTTGAGCCAAGCCTAAACGCTCGGAATTTTCAATAATCATTAAGCTTGCATTTGGCACATCCACCCCCACTTCAATTACTGTGGTGGCGACCAATAAATCTAATTCTGCTGCTTTAAACGAAGCCATAATTTCTTGCTTTTCCTGTGGCTTCATTCGTCCGTGTACCAATCCAATGCGTAAATCCGGCAAGGCTCGTTGTAAATCTTCGGCAATGGCTGCGGCTGCTTGGGCCTCTAGCACTTCCGATTCATCAATTAAAGTACAGACCCAATAAGCTTGGCGATTTTCTTGTTTACAGGCTTGATAAACCCGTTGCACAATTTCTGCTCTCCGATCTTCAGAAATCACCACAGTGGTAATTGGCGTTCTACCTGGTGGTAACTCATCAATAATGGAGGTGTCTAAATCTGCATACACTGTCATCGCTAAAGTTCTTGGAATCGGGGTTGCTGTCATAATAAGCTGGTGTGGATAAATATCCTGTCCGTTACTATTTTTTGCCCCTTTTTCTCGTAGCGTTAAGCGTTGATGTACACCGAAACGATGCTGTTCATCAATAATCACTAAGGCTAAATGATGAAATTCAACCGCCTCTTGGAAAAGAGCATGCGTGCCTATAATCATCTGCACTTCGCCATTTTTTATTGCGTCAAGTTGCGCTGCACGGGCTTTTCCCTTCACCTTGCCGGCAAGCCAGCCTACTTCAATACCAAACGGTTTGAGCCAATTAGTAAAATTATTAGCGTGTTGCTCGGCTAAAATTTCAGTCGGAGCCATTAATGCGACTTGTTTACCGTTATCTATTGCTAATAATGCAGCTAAGGCTGCAACTAAAGTTTTCCCTGAACCTACATCCCCTTGAACCAAACGCATCATTGGTGATGATTGGGCTAAATCACGCTCAATATCTGTAGTTACTCTGCTTTGAGCAGAGGTTGGTTGGAAGGGTAAGCTCGCTAAAAAGCGAGATTTTAAATCTGTTTTATAGGTCAGCGGTTCGGCAAATTGTTGTTTCACGCCTAAACGAAGCTGCTGCATTGCTAAATTGTACGCGAGTAGCTCTTCAAAAATCAGCCTTTTTTGAGCAGGATGTTCGCCCTTTTCTAAAATTTCAGCTGAAATTGTCGGTGGTGGGCGGTGCAATAATTGCAAGGCTTCTTTAAGGCTATATTTATGTGGATTGTATTCATCTGGCAACAGTTCTGCCACTTTAACATTATTTAGTACTGCCAAGGCCTGCTCAGTCATTTTGCGTAGTGAAGCTTGTTTTAACCCTTCAGTGGTGGAATAAATAGGCGTGAGCGTTTCAGCAAGTTCAAGTGGTTGATTATTACGGATAATTTGATATTCAGGGTGATGAATTTCTGCCATAAAACGCCCACGTTTTATTTCGCCAAAGGCTTTCACCCGAACGCCGGTGGCAAGACTGTTTTTCATTCCGGCATTAAAATTGAAAAATTTCAGCATAATTTTGCTTGTACCATCAGAAAGGGTAACAGACAAAATGGGGCGTTTACCAAACTGCACTTCGGTAAGCTGAACATAACCTTCAATAGTCGAAAAACTTTCCGGGCGAACATCGGCAATGGGTGTAATACGAGTGCGATCTTCGTATCTCATTGGCAGATGAAATAACAAATCTTGCACGTTATTAATGCCTATGCGGCTTAATTTTTCAGCGATTGCCGCACCAACACCCGAAAGGGCGGTTAAAGGTATGCCATCTAATAATTGTTCACTCATTGTTTTACGGGATTAACTTCATCAATTTAATAATAATTTACCACCAATCGGGAAATTATGAATGAATAATTTTGCAAAAAAACTTGAAAATTTGACCGCTTGCCCCATCTATTTTACGTTTTTAATTCAAAAGGAATAGATAAAATGAGCCAAAACCAAGAAACTCGTGGCTTCCAGTCGGAAGTCAAACAGTTGTTGCAACTGATGATCCACTCTCTCTACTCCAACAAAGAAATTTTCCTGCGTGAGCTGATTTCTAACGCCTCAGACGCAGCGGATAAACTGCGTTTTAAAGCCCTTTCCGAGCCGTCTTTGTATGAAGGCGACGGCGAACTGCGGGTGCGTGTGTCGGTCGATGAAACCCTTGGTACGATTACGATTGCCGATAACGGTATCGGGATGACTCGTGAGCAGGTGATCGACCATTTAGGGACGATTGCCAAATCCGGCACGAAGGAATTTTTAAATACTTTAGGTGCAGACCAAGCCAAAGACAGCCAGCTAATCGGTCAATTCGGTGTAGGTTTCTACTCCTCGTTTATCGTGGCGGATAAAGTCACTGTTAAAACCCGTGCGGCGGGCGAAAGTGCGGAAAAAGGCGTACTGTGGGAATCGGCGGGCGAAGGCGAGTATTCCGTTGCGGATATTGAGAAAAAAGAGCGTGGCACGGAAATCACCTTGCATCTGCGTGAAGACGAAAAAGAGTTCCTGAGCGAATGGCGTTTGCGTGAAATCATCGGCAAATACTCCGACCACATCGGGCTGGCGGTTGAAATTCAGACCAACGAATACGATGACGAAGGCAAAGCAAGCGGTCAAAAATGGGAAAAAATTAACAAAGCCCAAGCCCTTTGGACACGCAGTAAAAACGAGATTAGTGAAGAGGAATATAAAGAGTTCTACAAACACCTGAGCCACGATTTTGCCGACCCGATGATTTGGAGCCACAACAAAGTCGAAGGCAAACAGGAGTACACCAGCTTGCTCTATGTACCGAGCAAAGCCCCGTGGGATTTATTCCAGCGTGAGCAAAAACACGGCTTGAAACTCTACGTTCAGCGTGTGTTTATTATGGACGATGCCGAAGTCTTTATGCCGAACTATCTGCGTTTTATGCGTGGTTTGCTCGACACCAACGACCTGCCGCTCAACGTCAGCCGTGAAATTCTACAAGAGAACAAAGTGACCCAATCGCTGCGTTCCGCACTCACCAAGCGTGCCTTACAGCTTTTAGAAAAACTGGCAAAAGACGATACCGAAAAATACGCCCAATTCTGGAAAGAATTTGGTTTAGTGCTGAAAGAGGGCGTGGGCGAAGATTTCGCGAATAAAGCACAGGTGGCCGGCTTGCTCCGTTTTGCCTCGACCCACAATGACAGCAGCGAACAAGCGGTCAGTTTTGCCGATTATCTTGCAAGAATGAAAGAGGGGCAAAAAGCGATCTACTACCTCACTGCCGATAGCTACGCCGCTGCAAAAAACAGCCCGCACTTGGAGTTGTTCAATAAAAAAGGCATTGAAGTGCTGCTGCTCTCTGACCGTGTCGATGAGTGGATGTTAAGCTACCTCACTGAGTTTGACGGCAAGCCGCTGCAAAGTATCACAAAATCCGACCTCGACTTGGGTGATCTTGCCGACAAGCAGGAAGAAGAGGTGGAGAAAGCCCAACAAGCGGAGTTTGGTTCGTTCTTAGCGCGTGCCAAAGGCTACTTCGGCGAACGTGTCAAAAACGTGGTACTCACCCACCGCTTAACCGACACGCCGGCCGTGGTTTCGACCGACAGCAACGAAATGACGACTCAAATGGCAAAACTCTTTGCCGCTATGGGGCAGCAAGCACCTGAGGTCAAATACACCTTTGAACTCAACCCTGATCACCCGATGATCAAAAAAGTGGCGGATATTGCCGATGAAGCCGAATTCAACGACTGGATCGAACTGCTGTTTGAACAAGCGTTGCTGGCAGAACGTGGCACGCTGGAAAACCCAACGGCGTTTATTAAGCGAATTAACAAACTTTTAAATTAAAAAAGTGCTATTAAAAAAATCCACCTTCAATAAAGGTGGATTTTTTCGTTAATAAATAAAATTTTTTATTATTTCTTATTTGTTTCTGGATTTTTCTCCGCTTTTTGCTCTCTTTGACCTTCTAAAGATTGCTCTTCCGGAGTTGCTTGTTCTTTATGTGGTTTTGGTTCTTTTTGACCAACCGCTTTTGATAATTCTTCAGGTGTTGTTTGTTGAACCAATGGTTTTGGTTCAGGTTTCGTTGATTCTGTAGTGCTTTTTGGAGTCGCTTGAGTCTCTGGTTTTTGTTCATTAGCTAATGTTTTTGAGGCGTCCTGTTTTTCGCCAGATTGCTCTTGATTTGTTTGCGGAAGAGCAGATGGCTGCTGCTGTTGCTGGCCTTCTAGTGATTGCTCCTCAGGCAAGGCTTGCTGCTCGTTTGGTTGCGGAGTTTGTTCTGTTTCTTTCGCTTGCTGAACAGATTCCTCTTTAGTTACAGGCGGTAGGGGTTCTGCTTGTTTTAGTTGCAGTTCTTTATGCTGTTCTGCTGTTTGTTGAGATTGCTGAGATTCTGTTTTTACCGGCTCAACAGACTCTGCTTTTTCTTCTTTTTTCTCATTATTGCCGACAAGATAAGTGCCGCCAATCAATGCTACTAGAACCAGTGCAATTAATAAAAATACTCTAGCCATTGTCTCTCTCCTCAATTGAATTTTTCTTATCCTAACATTTTTTGAACTCAATACACAACAAGCGATCTGTTTTAAGTAAAAATTTGCAAAAAATAAAATTGAGTATTTATAAAGCAATGAGCGGTTAATGGTTGTTCTGTGTGGGGCTAAAAATCAAACAGGGTATTCGGATAAAAATATAAATAACAGCTTACAAGCGGTTATTTTTTTATAGGATTTTGCAAAATTTTCTGAAAATCTAACCGCTTTGTTTTAAAATAGACAAATTTTTCAAGCTTTTAAAATTACAAGAGATAGGAATAGCAATGCGTACAAGTCAGTATTTATTTTCGACCCTTAAAGAAACCCCGAACGATGCTCAGGTGGTTAGTCATCAATTAATGTTGCGTGCGGGTATGATTCGCCCGATGGCATCAGGTTTATACAACTGGTTGCCGACCGGGATTCGTGTGTTGAAAAAAGTAGAAAATATCATTCGTGAAGAGATGAACAAAGGTGGGGCGATTGAAGTGTTAATGCCTGTCGTTCAGCCGGCTGAATTGTGGGTGGAGTCTGGTCGTTGGAATGATTACGGTCCGGAATTGCTGCGTTTTAAAGATCGTGGTGAGCGTGATTTCGTGCTTGGTCCAACGCACGAAGAGGTGATTACTGATTTGGTTCGCCGTGAGGTCTCTTCTTACAAACAACTTCCGTTAAATCTTTACCAAATTCAAACTAAATTCCGTGATGAAGTGCGTCCACGTTTCGGTGTGATGCGTTCGCGTGAATTTGTGATGAAAGATGCCTATTCTTTCCATACTACCAAAGAGAGCTTACAAGAAACCTATGATGTAATGTATCAGGTTTACAGTAACATCTTTACCCGTCTTGGCTTAGATTTCCGTGCAGTACAGGCAGATACGGGGTCTATCGGTGGTTCGGCCTCTCACGAGTTCCAAGTATTAGCCTCAAGCGGTGAAGATGATGTAGTGTTTTCAACCGAGTCTGATTTTGCCGCCAATATCGAATTGGCTGAAGCGGTTGCAGTGGGCGAACGCCAAGCTCCAACGGCAGAAATGCAATTAGTGGATACGCCAAATGCGAAAACCATTAATGAATTAGTGGAAAATCACGGTTTAGCGATTGAAAAAACGGTGAAAACCTTGATTGTAAAAGGCTCAACTGAAGAACAGCCACTTATTGCTTTAGTAATTCGTGGTGATCACGATTTAAATGAAATCAAAGCTCAAAAACATCCGTTAGTGGCAGATCCACTTGAATTTGCTGATGAAGCGGACATTAAAGCAAAAATCGGGGCAAGTGTGGGTTCATTAGGGGTGATTAATTTACCTATTCCTGCCATTATTGACCGCTCGGTCGCATTAATGTCTGATTTCGGTTGTGGTGCGAACATTGACGGCAAACATTATTTCAATGTGAACTGGGAGCGTGATGTAGCAATGCCGGAAGTGTTTGATTTACGTAATGTGGTGGAGGGCGACCCAAGCCCGGATGGCAAAGGTGTGCTTCAAATTAAACGTGGTATCGAAGTAGGGCATATTTTCCAATTAGGTAAAAAATATTCTGAAGCAATGAAAGCGACAGTGCAAGGTGAAGACGGTAAACCGCTTGTGATGACAATGGGTTGTTATGGTATTGGCGTAACTCGTGTGGTAGCGGCTGCGATTGAACAACATCACGATGAACGTGGTATTATCTGGCCAAGTGATGAAATTGCACCATTTACGGTGGCGATTGTACCGATGAATATGCACAAATCTGAACGCGTTCAGGCGTTTGCAGAAGAGCTTTATTCAACCTTAAAAGTACAAGGTGTGGATGTGATTTTTGATGATCGTAAAGAACGCCCGGGCGTGATGTTTGCGGATATGGAATTAATCGGCGTGCCACATATGGTGGTGATCGGCGAGAAAAATCTCGAAAACGGTGAAATTGAGTACAAAAACCGCCGTAATGGTGAAAAACAAATGATCGCTAAAGACCGCTTGTTAGATTTCTTAAAAGAGAACGTAAAAGCGTAATTTGCAAATTTTTACACAAAAATGACCGCTTGTATTCGCTACAAGCGGTTTTTTACTAAAAATAGGCTAAAACTTATTTTTGCAAAATAGTTTTTATTAATAACGCCAATGCAGCCGCGTCATCAACAAGCCCTAGTGGACCTAATATTGCTTCAGGTAAAATATCAACCGGACTAAACATATAAACTAAGATAATAGCAATCTTAATCCATTTTATTTTATCCGTTTTAGCTTTATTCATTTTGCTAACCTATAATTTTTCGACAAAAGAGGGTAACCATTCCTCAGCAGTTGCATCATGATCGAAATTATTTGTTACATCAATGCGTAACGATTCACACACTTGGTTTGCGCCTCTTGCCTTAAGAGACTCTTCCACAATATTTACGGCATTGCAGAAAGTATCATAATCCGAACTACCTAAGCCGATTACGCCAAATTTCATTGAGCTGAAATCTGCTGAACTAGCAGCTAAATCGTTAAAAAGTGGTTGGATGTTATCCGGCAACTCTCCCGCACCGTGGGTGGAGGTTACCACAATTAAATGAGCTTTCCCTTCAATATCTGAGAGGGTTGCTTGGTTAAATAATTCCACCTCAAAACCTTGGCTGCTTAATACATCATTAATGTGATCGGCAACATATTCTGCCCCGCCTAAGGTACTGCCGGTAATAATGCAAATAGATGTCATAGAAAATCTCTTGTTAGAAATAGTGATGAATATTCTAGCGAAGATGGGGTGGTTTGCAAATTATTCTTTTCCCCTTACTTATATAGATATAGGAAATATAGTTTTTCAATATAGTATATCTGTAAAATTATTTGAGAAAAAATGATCGGAAATTTGCGAATAAATGTGTAAATCTGGCACAAATTCACGATGAAACACTACTAGGAAAATTGGGGAATAATTTATCTGTCGAACAACGCCAACGGTTTTTTATTACTCCCTGTACAAAAGCTAAAAATATTATTTATGGACGAGGCTACAAGCTTTTAGATGAGAAAAATGAGAGAAAAGTTAACAAGGCGATATCAAAATTAGCGATTACAAGGGGGTTAGTGGCTCATTGAAAATCGACAGTAGAAAGTATGGATAGAAATGTAAATCTGTGAGCCAGAACACATTTTTTACTTAAAAACAAGAGTATTATAAGTATCAGTTTAACAACCTAAAAAAGGAGGAATAATTGCCGCAATATTTAAAAATTGTTCTTATGACCATCACAGCAATTGTCATGGATGGTTATTTAACATCTCTTGGCATTGATACCGTATATAGATTTATCATAGCTATTCCAATAATATGGCTTGTAGTATGGCTGTTAGAGAAAATCACAACCTACTTTAAAAAGTAAGGAGAAATGATTAAATAGATAAAGAGCATTTAATATTTTTTCAAATCTTTCAGAAAAATTAGTTTTATACTGGTAATATAATTCACAAATTTAGATTGAAATTTTTTTACAAAAAAGCACCTTGAGTGATAAATCACATCAAGGTGCAAAGGTTTTATTTATTGTTCAGGAAATTAAAGAAACTTCGCTTTTAACTCTTTCACAACGGCTTTTTGTTGTGCGTTGAGTTCTTTGGTCATTGGCTCACGGCAGTAGCCTGCTTGTACGCCTTCTTCTTCCAATAAGCCTTTAATGGTTTGGTATAAACCGTTGCCTAAAATACCTTCGATTAAATCGTTGGTCACATTTTGAATTTCAAATGCTTCTTTGATTTTACCTTGTTGCGCCAATTCAAAGATTTGACGTGCACGAATACCGTTTACGTTGAAGGTTGAACCGATTGCACCATCAATACCCAATACTGCTGCCGGCAACATCATTTCATCGAAACCTGCATAAATTAAGTGGTTCGGGAATGCTTTACGTAAACGTTCTAATAGGTAGAAATCGCCCGCGGTGAATTTCACACCGATGATTTTTTCGTTTTGGAATAATTCAGCAAATTGAGCCACACCGATGTTTACGCCGGTTAAGAACGGGATAGAGTAAACGATCATCGGGCTTCCGGTTTCACGAATAATGGTTTCGTAGAAATTTTTGATTTCCGGGAAGCTGAATTTGTAGTAGAACGGTGTTACCGCAGATAAAGCATCATAACCTAATGAAGTGGCATATTTACCTAACTCCACCGCTTCTTTTAAGTTTACACTTCCTACTTGAGCGATTAATGCAATTTCATCTTTCGCTTCATCTTTTGCAATGCGGAAAATTTCTTTTTTCTCTTCGGTTGAAAGCATGAAGTTTTCGCCGGTTGAACCACCCACGTACAAGCCATCCACTTTCATCTTGTCGATGTTGTGGCGGATAATCTGGCGTAAACCTTTTTCATTGATTGTGCCGTCTTCGTTGAAAGAAACGAGTAAGGCACTAAAAATACCTTTTAAATTTTTCATTTGAATCTCCAAAATAAGAATTTTGTTAAAGAGTTAATCCTTGTTTAAGACGGTTTTCCGCCCACCACGCAGCACCGATTAATCCTGCATCCTGTCCGGATTTTGCATTTTCTAATGCACACTGATAAACAGCGGGCATTTCAGATAAGTAACGTTGAACGAGTGGTAAATAGCCTTCCGCTAATCCAACACTACCGCCTAAAACGACTTTTTGTATATCTAAACTGATTTTTAAATCTGCAATTAAATTGGCAATTGCTTTTGCAGATCTTTCGACTAATTCGACCGCTTGTGGGTTACCTTGTCTAAAGCGTTCAAACGCTTCTTTTGGTGAACAAGGGTTTTCCCATTTGCTTGAAACTGCTTCAATTGCACGGCCGGCAGCAACGGCCTCTACACAACCGATGCGTCCACAACCACAAACAGGGCCGTTTGGATCAGACAATGTATGACCTATATGACCGGCAATACCATTTGGGCCGGTTTGTAATTCACCGTTTAAAATAATGCCACCACCTACACCGGTAGAAACGGTAATAAAAACAAAATTTTTAACCGCTTGCGGAGGTTCAAATAAATATTCTGCACAGACAGCAGCTTGTACATCATTTAATAAACCGATAGGTTTATCGGTATGGCGTGCAATGCTCTCTTTAAGTGGGAACTCCGCTAATCCGCCCAAGTTTTTCGGGTTCAATGCGGTGAGCACACCTTGATTAATAATGCCTGTTGAGGCAACAGAGACAAAATCAAATTGCCCTTGGTAGCCCTGTATAATCTCTGAGATAGCTTGGTGTAAACTTTCTGCCTGATCTTCCTGAGGTCTGTCGGTTGGCGTTTGAATTTGCTTACGTTGCTCCACTTGGTTGTTGTAAACAATAGCGGTCGCAATTTTGGTACCACCAATATCTATGGCTAAACAACGCATACGCTTACCTCTATTTTTGTGCTGATTTTACCGAATCGGCAAACCAGCTCACGATATGCTCTAAACGTGTTAAAGCTGAGCCAACCGTTACATAATCAGCCCCGATTTCCATCGCTACTTTGGCGAGTTCTGGAGTGTTATAACGCCCTTCTGCCATTACATTACAGCCTGCCGCTTTTAAATCTTTTACTAATTGATAATCCGGCTCATCGGGAATTGGGCCGCCTGTATAGCCTGACATTGTACTGCCGACAATATCAAATCCTAACTGTTGGCAATGCAAGCCCTCTTCCAGAGTCGAGCAATCAGCCATTGCTAAGCAACCTTTTTCGTGAATACGTTTTACCGCATCTTCAATGCTGACAGGACGAGTACGGAATGTGCCATCTACGGCAATAATATCCGCGCCGGCTTCAGCTAAGGCATCAATATCTTCTAAGAAAGGGGTAATACGGACAGGCGAGTCAGGTAAATCACGCTTAACAATACCGATAATCGGCACTTCAACCGCCGCACGGGTAGCTTTTAAATTATCCACTCCCTCAATGCGAATACCTTTAGCTCCACCAATCACTGAAGCTTGCGCCATTGCGGCAACAATTTCAGGTTTATCCATCGGACCATCATCTACAGGTTGACAAGAGGCAATAAGTCCGTTTTGAATTTTGTTTAAAATAGTATCACGAGATAGTTTTGACATAATAGTTCCTTTTTTTACATTTCAAAAGGTAGTCAATGGACTAGATTTTGGGTGTGAAGAAATACTCCAAATAATTATACTTTAATAAATATTTACTACAAATAGAAAAATGGAAAAATGTGAGATAGGTCTCATTTTTTATAAAAAATAAGATATTAGTGCGAGTGAAAATGAAAAAAGCAGTTGGAAACAACTGCTTTTAGTATGTGGCGGAAATGCATGGGAGTTGAACCCACCCGAGAACGCTGGCGTCCTCAACAGGATTTGAAATCCTGCCACCTCACCGGAGATGACGCACTTCCGAATGTCTGGCAATATTGTACTTTATTTATTAGAATTGTCCAAAATATTCTCTTAATAATAAATTTTATGCAGCCATTATTCCGACAAATTCCTTCTCTCGACTTACTATTAAAAAAGCCACAAGCGGTCGAATTATGTAAAAATTTTGCATATTCTACGGTAGTAGAGCAGGCTCGATTATTGATTAACCAAGCTCGTCAACTTATTGCTGAACAGCAGGTTGTTCCCTCTTTTATTTGTGATGAAAATGAATTTTTCCGCAAATTGGAGCAAAAGCTTAAATCTTTAAGTTCGGTTGATATTAAAACGGTATTTAACTTAACCGGCACGGTGTTGCATACTAATTTAGGGCGAGGTTTGTGGTCGGAAAAAGCGATTGAAGCAGCAACTAATGCAATGCGAAATAATGTAGCGTTGGAGTTTGATATTACAGAGGGCAAACGTTCACATCGTGATAATTTTATTTCCGAGTTAATACAGAAACTTACTGGGGCAGAAGCTGCTTGCGTGGTAAATAACAATGCGGCAGCGGTGTTGTTAATGTTGGCAACTTTTGCTCAAGGCAAAGAGGTAATTGTTTCCCGCGGCGAATTGGTGGAAATTGGCGGGGCATTTCGCATTCCCGATATTATGGTTCAGGCAGGTTGTAAATTGGTGGAGGTTGGTACCACAAATCGCACGCATTTAAAAGATTATCGCAGCGCGATCACCGAAAATACCGCCTTTTTAATGAAAGTTCACACCAGTAATTATCATATTGAGGGCTTTACCAGCTCAGTATCGGAAGAAGAACTGGTGGCATTAGGCAAAGAGTTTAATTTGCCTGTGGTGAGCGATTTAGGTAGTGGTTCGCTTACTGATATGCAAGCCTTAAATCTACCTGCCGAACCAATGGTGCAACAAAAAATGGCTGCTGGCGTGAGTTTGGTTTCCTTCTCGGGCGATAAATTATTAGGCGGTCCACAAGCCGGCATTATTGTAGGTAGCAAAGCGATGATTGAACAACTGCAACATCACCCGTTAAAGCGGGTACTTCGTTGTGATAAGGTGATTTTATCTGCCCTTGAGGCAACACTTCGCCACTATCTGTTTCCGGAAAAACTCACAAGTGCTCTACCAACATTGAACCTGCTTACTCAGTCGGTTGAGGTGTTACAAAATAAAGCAGAGCGGTTAAAAACGGCATTAAGCAAGCGGTTAAATTCCCACTATATTTTGCAAATTGAACCCAGCCTCGCCCAAATCGGCAGTGGAGCCTTACCGAAAGAAACTCTGCCTTCGGTAGCAGTAACTATTTCCGCGGAAAAACAGAGTGATTTGATTGCTTTAGAGAAACAATTTAAAACCTTCCCAAGCCCGATTATCGGACGATTTGCTCAGCAGAAATTCTGGTTGGATTTAAGATCGGTGGCGGAGTTTGAAAAGTTGATTGAAATGTTGGGATGAAAAAAGGGAGTATATTTGCTCCCTAATTTTTATTTATCGCCACACTCAAAAATTTCGGCTTTAACTAAATAGCTATGAATATGCTGGCTATCCATAGTTTGATCTGGGCAATCAATCCCAGTAGCGCAGTATGCCACTTCAAGAGGTAGATATGAGTATAGATAAAGAGATTTTTTCAAAACAACTTGGTATAAACATAGCAAAATATAGACAGGCATTAGGATTAACACAAGAACAACTAGCCGAAAAATTAGATTTAGGTAATGAGGCTATATCAAGAATTGAGCGTGGAGTTGCAATACCTAGCTTAATGAGATTATTTGAGTTTTCTAAGGTTTTTCATTGTAATGTTGCAGATTTATTATCTGAAGGCACAACTAAAAAAGATGATATTGAATATATAGCCTTGTTATTGAAAGATCTTTCAGAAAATGATCGCCAATTTACAATTAGAATGTTGGAACAATTAGTTGTTCATTTAAGAACCAAACCTTGAACTTTATCCAAATAAGGCTAGAATGTTTATTATTCAATAAATAGAAGGGGAATGTATGGATATTACTTTATCGCATAATTTTCTGGAAACAGATAAGCAAAAGCATTTCTATACCAGTGATGAGCTTGATTTACTCAATAAAAACCCGATTATTGCTGAACAATTTTATGATGCAATAAAAAGCGAAGTCGATAAACTTTCCTACACAGCTGATGTTTATCGACTTCGCAAGCAAAAAAGGAATTCCCATTTTAAATGGGAAGTATCAAGTAAAATTCCTGATAGGTCAGGAAAATGTCTATATTGTAGATTTTAAATCTGCTCGTCAAAACAGTTACTGATTTTCACACAAGGACTTCTCATGATCATCTGCACCGCAGGCCATGTCGATCACGGCAAAACCTCTCTTTTAAAAGCCTTAACAGGTAAAGATACAACTCACTTACCCGAAGAGCAAAAACGTGGGTTAACTATTGATTTGGGGTATGCTTATTTGCCTGTTGAAAATGATATTTTAGGGTTTATTGATGTGCCGGGGCATCAGCGTTTTTTATCGAATATGCTTGCGGGGCTTGGTGGGATTAATCACGCTTTGTTGGTGATTTCTGCTGAGGAAGGCATTAAACCTCAAACTGAAGAGCATTTGGATATTTTGCGTTTGCTGAATTTCCAACATATTATGGTGGTGATTACTAAAGCCGATCGGGTGGAAGAAGCTCAAATTTCACGATTAATTGAAAACATCAAAAGCCAATATTCATTTCTGGCAGACTCGAAAACGTTTATCACTTCAGCGAAAACAGCTCAAGGCATTGAGGAATTAAATGCTTATTTAATCGAGCTTAATCAACAAAGTCATGCTATTCAAAAACCGTTCCGCTATGCAATTGACCGTGTATTTAATGTTAAAGGTGCAGGTTTAGTGGTAACCGGTACAACGGTTTCGGGGCAAGTAAGTGAAGGAGATGAACTGTTTTTATCGAATGGTAAAAAACTGAGAGTAAAAGCCATTCATGCACAAAACAGCCCTTCAAACACAGGCTATGCCGGACAGCGTTTGGCGTTAAATATTGCCAATGTGGAAAAAGAGGATATTCAGCGAGGCGATTGGGTTACCGGACTTGAGCCGAAATTTGCTACCGATCGAATTACCGTTTTGCTTACGGCAAATCAGACGTTAAAAGAAAACAGTATTGTGCATATTTACCACTTTGCGTCTCATATCACCGGCAAATTGAATCTGCTTGAGGTAAAGCAAGCGGTCAAAAATCAGCAATATTTTGCAGAAGTGATTTTGGATGAAGCTTTGCATATCGCTGTGGGCGATAAACTTATTTTACGCAGTGGTGATGACAGCCAAACTTTGGCCGGAGCTGAAGTGCTGGAAATCGATTCCCCGAAACGGCATAAACGTAGTGATGAGCGTTTGGCATTTGTAAAAAATTTGGCAAAAACAACCGCTTGCCATGATTTTACAGTACGAGTGAACTTGTGCTTACAAAACCGAGCGAAAGAATTGTCGGCACTTCAATGGTCTGAACAATGCTTTGCTGAAGATATTGCGGCGCTGGGTTTTAACACTTCCTCAAAATGGGTGTTTACTTCTGAGTTTAAAACGCAAGCTCAACAAAAAGTGTTAGAAAAAATGGCGGAATATCACGGGCAACACCAAGATCAAATAGGGGTAACCAAAGCCCGTTTATATCGCATTGCGTTACTGGATTTACCTGAAAATCTGGCAAATCAATTTATTGATGATTTAGTTGAGCAAAAACAACTTACCAATAGCCGTGGCTGGTTGCATTTGCCGGCTCATCGCATTGAATTTGATAAGGAAGAATTGCAACTTTGGCAGCAAATTCGACCGCTTTTTGAAGCGACAAACCAAGCTCTTTGGGTACGAGATATTGCAAGTTCATTATCTGTTGATGAAACAAAAATGCGAAATTTACTCTATAAAGCCGGGAAGCTGGGTTATTTGATTCCTATCGTAAGAGATAGATTTTTATTAATTGATCAGATAGAAGCCTTTGCTCAATTAATAAAATCGTTTATTCAAGAGAATGGCGCTATTTCGGTTAATCAGTTGCGAGATCAATTAAATTATGGACGAAAGCTTACGGTTCAGTTGATTGAGTATTTCGACCGTTCCGGTTTTTTAAGACGCAAAGGTGATGTGCATTTGTTGCGTGATAGTGAAACTTTTTAGCCATACTTATTTTGATTATAAAAAATAATTTTACTAATTAGAAAATCTATGCTAAAAACTTGGAGCTAAGAGGCAAATGCAACTCAAAGAAGTTTCGTATCTCTTGTGGTGTTTTGGAGCAAAAGCTTATAAAACAATAAAATCATCCTTTTCTCATCCTTATGCTTAGGAGTTAAAAATGAAAAAATTAGTTAAACTTTCTTTTCTTGCAAGCCTTGTGATGGGCAGTGCTTCTGTTCAGGCTTCTGAAACATTTGTGACTATTGGTACCGGTGGTCAAACAGGGGTTTATTATGTGGTAGGTCAATCTATTTGCCAATTAGTGAACCGTGATACTGCAAAAACAGGTGTGAAATGTAATGCGCCTTCAACCGGTGCTTCTGTGGCGAACTTAAATGCGATTGCTGCAAAAGAGATGGATATGGGGATCGCACAATCTGACTGGCAATACCATGCATACAATGGTTCAAGCTCATTTGAAGGCAAGAAAAACGATAAAATCCGTGCAATTTTCTCACTTCATGCAGAACCGTTTACAGTAATGGCTCGTACTGATGCTAATATCAAATCATTCGATGACTTAAAAGCTAAACGCGTAAATGTGGGCGATCCGGGTTCAGGTACACGTGCAACAATGAATGTGATTTTAGCTGCAAAAGGTTGGACGGATAAAGATTTTAAAGTAGCTTCTGAATTAAAACCGGCAGAAATGGCTTCTGTAATGTGTGATAACAACTTAGATGCGATTACTTATAACGTAGGTCACCCAAACGGTGCGTTAAAAGAAGCTGCTGCGTCTTGTGATGCGAAGTTAGTACCGGTAACAGGCCCTGAAATTGATAAATTAGTGGCTGATCACTCATATTATGCGAAAGCAACTATTCCGGGTGGTTTATACAAAGGTTCTGACGAACCAACAGAAACTTTCGGTGTATATGCAACCTTAGTGACCTCTGCAGATGTTGATGCAGATAAAGTTTACACAGTAACGAAAGCGGTATTTGATAATTTTGACCGTTTTAAACGTTTACACCCTGCATTTGAGCACTTAAAACAAGAAGAGATGATTAAGAATGCTCTTTCTGCTCCATTACATGAAGGGGCGGTACGTTACTATAAAGAGAAAGGTTGGATTAAATAATTTTTTATTCTCCTAACTTTATTCAATCAGCACGTTTTTCAGCGTGCTGGTTTTTTGCTTTTGGGGAACTGTTGATAATTTATCAATTTTTACCTTTGATTGATAACTTATCAACAGTGTCTTAGACATCAAGCGGTTCTTTTTTGAAAAAAATTTGCAAAATTTTATAAAATAATGACCGCTTGTATTTTTTGAGGGATCTTTTATGTCAGTTGAATCTAAAGTTGATTATGATGACCTACAAGATATGGTTGCTTCCAATGATTCCGGTGGGCGAACACCATCGGGGCTTGCGAAAAAAACCATTATTTATGTCGCTATTCTTTGGTCTTTATTTCAAATTTACTATGCCTCGCCTATCCCGTTCGTATTACAAGAATGGCTAACTCACGCAGGCATTAATTTAAATGTGGTGGTAGATGATACTAAAGCGCGTTCTATCCATCTGGCATTTGCGATGTTCTTAGCGTTTTTATCTTATCCTGCTTTTGCAACTTCACCTAAACACCGAATTCCACGAATTGACTGGATTTTTGCGTTTGTAGGGGCGTTTTTGGCACTGTACTATCTTTTCTTCTATGAAGGATTGGTTAAACGCTTTGGTGCCCCAAATCTGCAAGATATTATTGCTGGCTGTGCAGGTGTGTTGTTGGTACTTGAAGCTACCCGTCGCAGCCTTGGTTTACCTTTGGTGGTGATTGCGATTGTATTCCTAATTTATAACTATTTTGGACAATATTTACCGGCGGATTGGATTATCAGTCACCGTTCAGGCTCCTTATCGCAAATCATTAACCAACAATGGATCACTACCGAAGGGGTGTTTGGTGTGGCCCTTGGGGTATCGACTAAATATGTATTCTTATTCGTCTTGTTTGGTGCATTACTAGATAAAGCCGGAGCTGGTAACTACTTTATTAAGACAGCTTTTGCTTATTTGGGGCACTTACGTGGAGGTCCGGCAAAAGCTGCTGTGGTTTCTTCTGCATTGACCGGCTTGATTTCCGGTTCATCTATTGCGAATGTTGTAACTACAGGGACTTTTACCATTCCTATGATGAAGCGTGTGGGCTTTACAAAAGAAAAAGCTGGAGCGGTAGAAGTTGCTTCATCGGTAAACGGTCAAATTATGCCACCAGTTATGGGGGCTGCGGCATTTTTAATGATCGAATATGTCAATATGCCGTATAGTCAGTTGATTACTCACGCCTTCTTACCAGCATTGATTTCTTATATTGCATTGGTTTATATCGTGCATTTAGAAGCGTGTAAAATGAACTTACAAGGGTTGCCAAGAACTGATCCGCCAAGCCCGATTTTAATTTTCTTATTAAGAACTGTTACTTCTATTTTAGTGGTAGTTGGCTTAGTGCTTGCAGTGAATTACGGATTGGGCTGGATTCGTGTTGTGGCTCCTGACTATGCATTTACGATTGTTTGTGTACTGTTGACGGCATGGTATGTGTTGGCTATTCGCCGCGTAGCAAGCTTCCCTGATTTAGAGGCTGATGATCCAAATTCAGATATTGTGAAACTACCGTCAAGAAAACCGACTGTAAATGCAGGCTTACATTATTTAATTCCTGTGGTGGTTTTACTTTGGTGTTTAATGGTTGAAATGCTTTCTCCGGGGCTTTCTGCTTTCTGGGGAACGGTAACTTTAATTTTCATCCAATTAACTCAACGCCCATTGTTAAATTTCTTCCGTAACGAGAGCATTACAAAAGAAATTATTAAACAAGGCGTGAAAGATGTGGTGGATAGTTTAGAAGCGGGTGGTCGTAATATGACCGGTATCGCTTTGGCAACTGCAACCGCAGGGGTGATTGTTGGGGTTGTTGCCTTAACCGGCTTTGGTGTTCAGCTTTCAAGCGTGATTGAATTCTTGTCGATGGGAAACATTATATTAATGTTAATTCTCGTGGCAATATTCAGCTTGATTTTAGGTATGGGGTTACCTACTACTGCAAACTACATCGTGGTTTCTTCCTTGATGGCAACGGTAATTGTGGAAGTCGGTCGCCAAAACGGTTTAATTGTACCGTTAATTGCTGTGCATTTATTCGTATTCTATTTCGGAATTATGGCAGATGTTACTCCACCTGTTGGTTTAGCCTCTTTCGCAGCCGCTGCTATTTCAGGGGGAAGCCCGATTAAAACCGGTATGGTGGCATTCTTATATAGTTTAAGAACGGCAATTTTACCTTTCCTATTTATTTTTAATACGGATTTACTATTACTGGATCTTCGTTACCCAGGACAAGGGTGGGTTGTATTTATTACCGCCACGGTTGGTGTATTGGCCTTTACCTCAGCGACAATGAATTACATCCTAACTAAAAATAAATGGTGGGAAACGGCATTATTGGTTATTGCTGCGTTTGCTTTATTCCGTCCGGGCTTCTTTATGGAGCGTATTTATCCGTCTGAACGTCATATTGAGCCGATTCATTTGAGTCAAGAGCTACAACAGGCGAAAGTAGGACAAAATATTACCTTAAAAGTCGAGGGCTTAAACCCTTATGGTAAAGAGATAGAGTTTTATGCTCAAATGCCTGTACCGGAAGGTAATACGGGTGAAGAACGTTTGAAAAATCTCGGTTTAACTTTACTTCAAACGGAAGAAAAAATTGAAGTAGACGGCGTTGAAACGCCAAAAGTGGTGATTGATATGGTAGAGATTGATTCACCGGCGGCAAAAGCAGGTTTAAACTGGGATCAAACCTTACTCTATGCAGCTGTTCCTCAGCCTGCACCAAGTAAAGAGTGGATTTTTATCCCGGCATTGTTAGCTGTATTTGGTATTGTGGCAAACCAACGCCGCAGAGTCAAAAAACAGCAGTAGTAGCTTAAATTAAGAGAACGCCTGCTTTGGCGTTCTCTAAGGATTAACTATGTATAATAAATTACTTATTGCGATTGATTTAGCTGATCTTAATAGTGCTAAATATGTAGTAGATACCGCACTACAAATTACGGCAAAAAATCCAAATGCGGTTTATCGTGTCGTTTCAATCATTGAGCCTGTGGATAACAGCTTAATTTCGGCTTTCTTACCTAAAAACTTTGATAAAGAAGTAGTACAAGAAGCTAATCAAAAATTGCATGATTTTACAAAAACGCACTTTCCGGAAGGTTCAAAAGTGCAACATATCGTGGCTTACGGCACTATTTACGAAGAAATTTGCCGTATTGCTGATGAAAAATCAGTGGATTTAATCTTAATGTTGGCAAGTAGCAAGCCTAAAGCAAAAGGATTAAGTTCCAATACCGTTAAAGTTGCTCGTAACACCAGCAAGCCAATTTTAGTGTTAAGATAACAAATCTTGCGTTATTCAGTTACAATAGTGCCATTCTGCTCGAATGGCATTTTTATTTATGACAAAAACGAAAAAACTTTCTTCTCGTGCACTTTCTCCTAGAGCTATTAGTGCGAACATTATTTTACAAGTGCTAGACCAAGGTAAATCGCTTTCTACCTTAATCCCTGAAGCACAAAAACAGCTAGACCCTAAAGATTTTCCCTTGGTGCAAGAAATCACTTTTGGGGTATGTCGAATGCTGCCCCGCTTGGAATCGATCATCAAATTATTGGTAGAAAAACCGCTTAAAGGCAAAACGCGTTTGGTGCATTGTTTGTTATTAGTGGGATTATATCAATTACTTTATATGCGAGTGCCGCCTCATGCTGCTGTGGATGAAGTAGTGAATGCTACCAAAGCATTAAAACTGGATAGCTTTCGAGCATTAACTAATGGTGTGCTACGTCGTTTTTTACGTGAGCAGGATGAAATTTTGGCGAAAGTTGATAAGCATTGGCAGACTTATCACCCTGAATGGCTGGTAAATAAGCTGAAAAAAGCCTATCCAGATTGGCGTGATATTATTGAAGCTAATAACCAACGCCCTCCTATGTGGATTCGGGTAAACCAACAACATATTAAAGCGAAAGATTATTTGGTGTTGTTGGGGGAGATGGTTGCAAAAAATTTGCAAAATTCTACCGCTTGTACGCCTGATTGTGCATTACTGTTAGATAAACCTGTGGCAGTAAATCAGCTTATGAATTTTGAACAAGGCTGGGCAACGGTGCAAGATGTTCACGCACAATGGGCTGCGGAATTGTTAGAGGCTAAAAACGGCGAAACGATTTTAGATGCCTGTGCTGCACCGGGTGGTAAAACTACCCATATTTTAGAAAAAGCCCCACAAGCAAACGTGATTGCCTTAGATATTGAAGAAAGTCGTTTAAAACGCGTGCGTGAAAATTTAGTTCGACTTGGACAGGCTGCACAAGTCATCTGTGGAGATGCTTCAAAACCGCAAGAATGGCTGACGGATGATGTGATGTTTGATCGCATTTTACTTGATGCACCTTGTTCGGCAACCGGAGTCATTCGTCGCCATCCTGATATTAAATGGCTACGCAAAGAAGGTGATATTGCTGAATTAGCTGCATTACAGAAAAACATTCTTGAGGCTTTATGGGCAAGATTGAAACCAAAGGGTATCTTACTTTATGCAACCTGTTCTGTTCTTCCTGATGAAAACAGCGAGCAAATCAAGAAGTTTATGCAATCTCATCCTGATGCTAAACAGGTAGAGATGAACTTTAACGGTGAAAAAGTAGTAGAAAAACAGTTTTTTCCGCATGAAAACGGTGGAGATGGTTTCTTCTATGCAAAATTACAAAAAGTGGTAAATTAAATGAAAATTATCATTTTAGGGGCGGGGCAAGTAGGCTCAACGCTGGCAGAAAATTTAGTGAGTGAGGACAATGATATTGTTTTGGTTGATAACGACCCCGCACGATTAGATAAGCTAAAAGATAAACATGATTTACAGGTCATTCGTGGTGAATATGCATCGCCCCGTGTATTGCGTGAGGCTGGGGCGAATGATGCTGATCTTTTGGTCGCAGTGACCGATAGTGATGAAGTAAATATGATTGCCTGCCAAGTGGCTTACACTTTATTTAATGTGCCAACCAAAATTGCCCGTATTCGCAGTGCAGACTATGTGCGGGAAAAAGATCAGCTTTTTAATGATGATGTCTTGCCTATAGACCATATTATTGCTCCTGAAATTTTGGTGAAAAAAGATATTTTGCGTTTAATCCACTACCCAGGAGCATTACAAATTGCGCATTTTGCCGATGAATTAGTGAGCTTGGTGAATGTGAAAGCTTATTATGGTGGTCCTTTAGTCGGGTACCCGATTTCGGCATTAAAGGATCACCTGCCTCATATTGAGGCAAGAATAGTCTCTATTTTCCGGCAAGATAAACCGATTTTTCCGCAAGGCTCAACTATTATTGAGGCCGGAGATGAAGTCTTTTTTATCTGTGCAACCCAACATATTCGGGCTGTGATGAGTGAATTACAGCGTTTAGATCGACCGCATAAACGTATTATGATTGTGGGGGGAGGAAGTATTGGGTCTTCTTTAGCGCAAGATTTGGAAGATCAATATAGGGTAAAAATTATAGAGCGTAACCCGAAACTAGCGGAAAAATTAGCGGAAAAACTCTCCAATACTTTAGTATTAACCGGCGATGCCTCCGATGAAGAATTGCTGTTTGAAGAGCATATTGAGAATATTGATTTATTCCTTGCTGTAACCAGCGATGACGAATCCAATATTATGGCAGCGTTATTGGCAAAGCGTTTAGGTGCGAAAAAAGTGATTATCCTTGTGCAACGTTTAGCCTATTTACACCTTATTCAAGGCGGAACGATTGATATTGCAATTTCTCCTCAACAAGCTACCATTTCTGCGTTAGCTAGCTATGTGCGAAAAGGGGATATTTTACAAGTTTCTTCTTTAAAATTAGGGGTTGCCGGTGGAGTGGAGATCATCGCACACGGTGATGAAACTACCTCTAAAGTGGTTGGTCGTCAAATTAAAGATTTAAAACTGCCGCAAGGTGCGATTGTTGGTGCGATTGTGCGTGGTGAGGCAGTGATTATAGCCCATAAATCCACTATTATTAAAGAACATGACCGTGTCATTATTTTTGTAAATGATAAAAAACAAATTGATGAAATTGAAAAACTGTTCCAGATAGGTGTGTTCTTCTTATAACTCTCAAATAAGTTGGTAAGTTTTTATTAAAAACTTACCGCTTGTTAGATTCATACCATCATTTATTTTCTCCTCTTTTCTTTTCCTAACTGCCTATCTTATTCATTACAAAAGTGTGATCTACCTCTCAAATTTACAAAAAAATTTATAAGCATTTGATTTTAAAAGGTTTTTATATTTTTACTTTCATTGACTTTGAAGTGTCTTGGGAGTAACTTGTGAAACGTAATTTTACTATTTGAAATCCTAAGCGTTAGAGGTATCCAAAATGACTATTCGAGTATCTTATGAAGATTTAAAAGCACAGTTTAAACGCGTTTTACTTTCCCGTAATGTACGTGAAGAAATTGCTGAAGAGTGCGCAACGGTATTTGCCGACACTACACAAGCAGGTGCGTATTCCCACGGGGTAAACCGTTTTCCACGTTTTATTCAGCAATTAGAGAATGGCGATATTGTGCCTGAAGCGGTGCCAACCAAAGTGCTTTCATTAGGGGCAATTGAGCAGTGGGATGCTCATCAAGCCATCGGTAACTTAACCGCCAAAAAAATGATGGATAGAGCGATGGAGCTTGCCTCCCAAAACGGGATCGGTGTTGTTGCATTGCGTAACGCAAACCACTGGATGCGAGGCGGTTCTTACGGCTGGCAAGCAGCGGAGAAAGGCTACATCGGTATCTGCTGGACGAACGCTTTAGCGGTAATGCCACCTTGGGGAGCGAAAGAGTGCCGTATCGGGACTAATCCGTTAATCGTTGCAGTGCCAACCACACCAATCACAATGGTGGATATGTCTTGCTCAATGTACTCATACGGAATGCTCGAAGTGCACCGCTTAGCCGGTCGCCAAACCTTCGTGGATGCTGGTTTTGATGATGAGGGCAACCCAACCCGCGACCCCGCAACAGTGGAGAAAAACCGTCGTTTAATGCCAATGGGTTTCTGGAAAGGTTCGGGCTTATCGATTGTGTTAGATATGATCGCAACCCTGCTTTCTAACGGTGAATCCACTGCTGCGGTTACCGAAGATAAAGATGACGAATACTGCGTTTCCCAGGTGTTTATTGCAATTGAAGTCGATAGACTGATTGACGGCAAAACCAAAGACGAAAAACTTAACCGTATTATGGATTACGTTCGCACAGCAGAGCGTGCAGACCCGGATGTTGCTGTTCGCTTACCTGGCCACGAGTTCACCCAAATTCTCGCTGACAACAAAGCCAACGGTATTCCGGTCGATGACACCGTGTGGGCGAAATTACAGTCGCTGTAATTTAGGACAGAGGCGGAGCCTCTGAGGAATGCGTAAACCCCACACGGCTCGTGTGGGGTACAACGAACGGAGCAATCAATGTTTTTCGGTCATATTTCAAATTACAACCCTGCACAATATCCAAAAGCAGTTCAATTTGCGTTGGATTATTTAAAAAATACCGATTTTGACGCGATGGAAGCAGGTGTTTACGAATTAAAAGGTCGTCGTATTTACGTTCAAGTGTTAGATCTTGAAACAAAAGAGAAATCCGCGTTTCAGCCGGAAGTTCATCAAAATTATTTAGATGTGCAATATTTACATAAAGGGGTGGAATTAATGGCTGCCTCCATTGATTTAGGCAATAACCCTGTAGCGGTGGAATATAATCCTGAGCGTGATATTAAATTTTACGCATCGGTGCAAAACGAAAATGAATTCCGCTGCGAAGCAGGTAACTTTGCGGTATTTTTCCCTGAAGATACGCACCGCACGGCAATTTTTGCCGGTGAGGCAAAAATCCGCAAAGTGGTCGTAAAAATTGCGATGAGTGAGATTTGAGGTAACTTATGAGAGCCTTTGTACAATTAACCGGAAAAGTATTAGAGGTGTTGGCGGTAATTATTTTATCGGCAATGTCGATTTTGGTTTTCCTCAATGTGGTTCTACGTTATGGCTTTAACAGCAGCATTAACGTCACCGAAGAAATTTCTCGTTTTATGTTCGTTTGGCTCACCTTTTTAGGTGCAGTATTGGCATTTAGTGAAAATCAGCACGTAAGTGTCACTATGCTGACAGATAAACTTTCACCAATGAAGAAGAAAGTATTAGGTGTGCTAACAGATTGTATTATGTTGTTCTGCTGCTATTTAATCATTGACGGTAGCTGGATTCAATTTAACTTAAACCTGCATAACCTTGCTCCAATTTCAGGTTTGCCGCAAGGCATTACCTTCTTAGCAAGTACAGTCGCCGGTGTGTTAATTGCTACCTTAATTGCCGCTAGAATTATTGGAAATATCGGCGTTATTGCGAAAGGAGAAGTTAAATGACAGTCGTAATTTTTCTTTCGGTCTTACTAGGCTCTATCATTCTAGGGATTCCTGTTGCCTTCTCACTACTCGTATGTGGCGTAGCGTTAATGCTGCATTTGGATTTATTCGATTCACAAATTCTTGCTCAACAAATCGTCAGCGGTGCAGACAGCTTCTCGCTAATGGCGATTCCGTTCTTTATCCTTGCGGGTGAAATTATGAATGAGGGCGGCTTATCCAAACGGATTATCGACCTGCCGATGAAATTAGTCGGCCACAAACGCGGCGGTTTGGGCTTTGTAGCAATTCTCGCCGCCATGATTATGGCAAGCCTTTCCGGCTCTGCGGTGGCGGATACTGCGGCAGTTGCAGCGATGCTGCTGCCGATGATGAAAACCACCGGCTATCCGATTGACAAATCCGCTGGCTTAATCGGCACAGCAGGGATTATCGCCCCGATTATTCCGCCAAGTATTCCGTTTATCGTATTCGGTGTGGCAAGCGGTGTCTCTATTACCAAACTGTTCTTGGCCGGTATTTTCCCGGGCATTATGATGGGAATTTTCTTAGCCCTGTTATGGTGGTGGCAAGCGAAGCGTTTAGATTTAATGACCTTCTCCAAAGCGACCAAAGAAGAACTGTGCATTTCGTTTAAAAACAGTATTTGGGCGTTGTTACTGCCTGTGATCATTATCGGTGGTTTTCGTTCAGGGATGTTTACCCCAACCGAAGCCGGTGCAGTGGCGACTTTCTATGCTTTGATTGTTTCGCTGTTCGTTTACCGTGAAATGAAGCTCAAAGATTTATACAAAGTCGTATTAGCCGCAGCGAAAACCACCGCCGTGGTCATGTTCTTGGTTGCAGCGGCTAACGTAACAGGCTGGTTAATTACGGTGGCAGAATTACCGACAATGTTAACTGAATTGTTAGAGCCGTTAATTGAAAGCCCGACAACCTTGTTATTAGTGATTATGTTTGCAGTCTTCATTATTGGTATGGTGATGGACTTAACCCCAACGGTCTTAATTCTCACGCCGGTACTGATGCCGTTAGTGGAAGAGGCTGGGATCGACCCGGTTTATTTCGGCGTGCTGTTTATTCTCAATACCTCAATCGGCTTAATTACCCCGCCGGTGGGTAACGTGTTAAACGTGATAACCGGCGTATCTAAACTGCCGTTTGACCAAGCAGCTCGGGGTGTGTTCCCTTACTTAATGATGATGATTTTCTTGTTACTTTTATTGGTGTTCTTCCCGTCACTGGTACTTGTGCCGTTGGAATGGATGCAGTAAATGAAATTTAACTTTGCAAGCGGTGAGAAATTGCAAAAAATTTGTAAAAATCGACCGCTTGCACCCCACAATTTGTTTATCACAGGAGAACCCTATGAAACTTTTTAATTTAAAAACCTTAGCTGCCTTAGTCGCAGGTGTTGCCGTAATGAGTTCTTCAGCAATGGCTGAAACTTCACTACGTTTCGGTTATGAAGCACCACGTTCCGACAGCCAACACATCGCAGCAAAAAAATTCGATGAGTTATTGGCTGAAAAAACGAAAGGTGAAATCAAATTAAAATTGTTCCCAGACAGTACTCTCGGTAACGCACAAACCATGATCAGCGGCGTGCGTGGCGGGACGATTGATATTGAAATGTCAGGTTCACCCAACTTCACCGGCTTAGAGCCAAAATTAAACGTGATCGACATTCCGTTTATCTTCAAAGATCGTGAGCACGTTTACAAAGTGTTAGATGGTGAAATCGGTCAAGGCTTATTAAAAGATTTAGAAGCACAAGGCTTAAAAGGTTTAGCATTCTGGGATGTGGGCTTCCGTGCGTTCTCAAACTCTAAACACGCCGTAAACAAACCGGAAGACATCAAAGGCTTAAAAGTCCGTACCAACCAAAACCCGATGTACATTCAAGCGTTCAACTTGTTAGGTGGTAACCCAGTACCAATGCCGTTATCTGAGCTGTACACTGCATTAGAAACCCGTGCAGTCGATGCTCAAGAGCACCCAATCGGCATTTTCTGGTCTGCAAAACTATATGAAGTACAAAAACATTTAAGCTTAACCAACCACGGCTACACGCCGTTAATCGTGGTTATGAATAAAGCGAAATTCGACAGCTTATCCCCTGAGCTTCAAAACGCATTATTAGCTGCAGCAAAAGAAGCAGGTCAATTCCAACGTGACCTGAACGTGAAAAACGAGAAAGAGATCATCGAGAAATTACGCAAAGCAGGTATCGAAGTGATCGAAAAAGTGGATAACGCACCGTTCAAAGCCGCGATTGAAGCTGAAGTGCGTAAAGCCTTCGTTGAAAAACACGGCGATGACTTATTGAAAAAAGTGGATGCTTTAGCTCAATAAATTGACTTCATTTAAGTCTAAAACTCCCCCAACGCGGGGGAGTTGCAGTATAGACTCGACATTCTTAGGAGAGACTATGAAACTTTTTAACCTCAGAACCCTTGCTGCATTAGTTGCCGGCTTTTCTCTGTTTTCCACTGCTCAGGCAGAAAGCAATTTCCGCTTTGCCTATGAAGCCCCTCGCTCAGATACTCAACACATTGCGGCGAAAAAATTCAATGAGTTGCTGCAAGAAAAATCCAACAAAGCAATTAAATTAAGTCTGTTCCCCGACAGCACTCTCGGCAATGCCCAAACCGCCATCAGCGGTGTGCGTGGCGGTACGATTGATTTGGCAATGTCCAGCTCATCTAACTTCACAGGTTTAGTGCCGAAATTAAATGTGATTGATATTCCGTTTATTTTTAAAGATCGTAACCATGCTTATGCAGCATTAGACGGTGAAATCGGGCAAGGCTTATTGAAATCCCTTGAAGAGCAGGGCTTAAAAGGCTTAGCGTTTTGGGAGGTAGGTTTCAGAGCGTTTTCTAACTCAAAACATCCTATTACCAAACCTGAGGATATCAAAGGCCTAAAAATCCGTACCAACCAAAACCCAATGTACATTCAAGCCTTCTCTATCTTAGGGGCAAACCCGGTGCCAATGCCGTTATCTGAGCTTTACACCGCACTTGAAACCAAAGCGGTTGATGCACAGGAACACCCAATCGGTATTTTCTGGTCAGCAAAACTGTATGAAGTGCAAAAATATTTCAGCTTTACCAACCACGGCTACACCCCGTTAATTGTGGTAATGAATAAAGCGAAATTTGATGCGTTATCGCCTGAGCAACAAAAAGTATTGGTGGAAACCGCCCAAGAGGCAGGTAATTATCAACGCCAGCTTAATTTAGAGAATGAGCAAAAAATCATTGATTCTCTGAAAAAAGCGGGTATTGAATTTGTCGATAACCTCGACACCACGCCATTCAAAAATGCCGTTTCTGCTGAAACCCGAAAAGCGTTTATTGAGAAAAACGGCGATGATTTAGTCAAAGCAATTGATGCATTGGCGAAATAAAAATAGAGCCACAGCGTGGCTCGGTTAGACTAACCTCACACGGCTCGTGTGAGGTACAAGCGGTCAAAAAAGTAAAAAATTTTACAAACAACTTCCTCAAAGGAGGAGCAATGGCACAGCCCATTTTAAGTATGCAACATATCATCAAACGCTTCGGCAGCCATACCGCAGTGAATGATGTCAGCCTCGATATTTATTCGGGCGAAATTGTTGCCCTGCTCGGTGAAAACGGGGCAGGCAAATCCACCTTGATTAAAATCCTCGCCGGTATTTACGACCGTGATGAGGGCGACATTCTTTTCCACAATCAAAAAATCCAATCCGCCCACGCCCTTGAAAAAGGCAACAAAAAACCGATTGCTTTTATCCACCAAGACCTTGGCTTAATTGAGTGGATGACGATTGCCGAAAATATGGCGTTTGTGATGGGCTTCCCACGCCGCTTCGGTTTAATCGACTGGGCGAAAGTGCGTGAACAATCGCAAAAAGCCTTAGACTTCGTTGGCATTAAACTCTCTGCCGACACCCGTGTATTTGATTTAAGTCGCACTGAAAAAGCATTACTTGCAATAGCCCGTGCGATTGCCGTTAATGCTGAAATTTTAGTGTTAGACGAACCCACCGCGTCTCTTCCGGCCTCAGACGTAGAACATCTTTTCACTGTACTCAACCGCTTGCGTGAGCAAGGCGTGGGAATGATCTATGTAACCCACCGTTTAGACGAAGTGATCGCCATTTCCGACCGTATTCTTGTAATGCGTGATGGCTTCCCTGTCGCGGAAGGCGAAACCAAACTTTACGATGTGAAAGGCTTGGTAAAAGCGATTGTCGGCGAAGAAAGTCGTGGCAGACAGCGTGTCGATTTACCAACCAACACCCCTGAAATTTTAAGCCTTGAAAATGTGGTGGTGGGCGACACCGGCCCGGTCAATTTCCGCCTGCACAAAGGCGAGATGATTGCGTTAGCAGGGCTACGTGGTGCAGGCCAAGAGGAGATCGGACGTTTATTATTCGGCGAACGTACGCTCGACAAAGGCGAAATCCACTTAGACAAGCGGTCATATTCCGCCAAAAATCCGCAAGAGGCGATTGCCAAAGGTGTTGCGTTAGTGGCAGGCGACCGCACCCGTGAAAGTGTGTTTATGTCGATGACCACCAGCGAAAACCTGTTTATCAACCCTGTTTTAAGCGGGCATTCAGCATTAAAACGCTATTCCCGCCGTGAGGAGTGGGGCGAGAGCTGGTACAAATTCCAACTGTTCGATATTCGCCCGAAAAACCTGTTTATTGATGCCAGTGCCTTATCCGGCGGTAACCAACAGAAAATCGTGTTGGCACGTTGGATGCACCTTAATACGCCAATCCTGATTTTGGAAGACCCAACCGCCGGTGTGGACGTGGGGGCAAGGGCAGAAATTTACGATCTGCTCAACAAAGCACTCGCTGAAGGCGTGGCAATTATCGTGATTTCCACCGACTTTGAAGAGATCGCCCATTTATGCAACCGTGCGTTAGTCTTCAACCGTGGCGAAATTGCGGGCGAACTGCTGAATGAAGAAGTCACCTTTGCGAATTTGCTGGCGTTGGCATCGGATAGTCAGTCGAAACAACAATAACTTACTCTCGCCCGCTTGCGGGAGAGAGACAGCTCAAAATAGCGTAAGGCTATTTTGAGCAGAGAGAGGGCAAACAAGCGGTCATTTTTCTTAAAAATATTGCAAACCCTCTCCCTCCGAAAGCCTCACGGCTTTCTCCTCCCTCTCCCGCAAGCGGGCGAGGGGAAACGACAGAATTTAAACGGAGTAATCTATGGCTCAAACAAATATTAAATCCACTGCGTTAGAACAACCCGTCTCTATCGCCCGTGATGGCTTTATGGCGTGGTTCTCGCAAATGTCCACCCGCTACGGCTTATTATGGCTTTGCGTGCTGTTGGTGATTATTTTCTCACTCACCACCGAGTCTTTCGCCTCAATGCTCACTTTAAATGCGATTTTAGAAAGTAAATCAAAAATCGCCCTGTTAGCCTTAGCGGCAACCACCACGATGATCGTGGGTAAAATCGACTTGAACGTCGGTTTTGGGATCGTGTTATGGCACATTTTAGTGATTACCCTGCAAGTGCAATACGGCTTCTCGTGGTATATGGCGATTCTCATCGTGCTAGTGATCGCTGCCCTTTACGGCTTGCTGAATGGGATTTTAGTCGCATTAGCAGATATCGACAGCTTCGTGGCAACCTTAGGTTCAGGTACAGTGCTGTATGCCGTGGCGTTATGGCACTCAGGCGGTCGTCAAATTGTGGGGGATTTACCCGATGAATTTATCGCCCTAAACAGCACGGAGATTTTCGGCATTCCAATCTCTGCCTTCTATGTGTTGGCGGTGGCTATCGTGATGTGGTTAGTCACCGAACACACCCCAACAGGGCGTTGTATGTACGCCGTCGGTGGTAATCCAACCGCTGCTCGTTTAAACGGGATTAACATCAAAAAATACACTATCGTGCCGTTTATTGTCTCGAGCGTGATCACTGCCTTTACCGGTGTGCTGATTTCTGCACAACAAGGCGTCGGTCAAGCAAGCGTGGGTATGGACTACTTACTGCCTGCATTAGTCGGAGCATTCTTAGGCAGTACCACAATTCGCCCGGGACGGATTAACGTGTGGGGAACGGTGGTCGGTATCGCCATTCTCGCTATCGGGATTTCAGGTATTCAACAATTTGGTGGAGCGTTCTGGGTTGAGCCGCTATTTAACGGTGCAACGTTACTACTTTCCATCACTATCGCAGGCTATGCCCAGCGCAAACGCTTGTTAAACCAAAAAGCTGTACAGAAAAAATCAACCAACTAACCTTTGAGGATTTGATTATGAAACGCACATTTCGTACAACCTTAACCGCACTCGCAACGCTAACCGCTGTAGCTTTCGGCAGCCAAGCTTTTGCAAACGACGATCCGTTCGTGCAAGAAGCGAAGCAACTCGTTGCAGCCGCCACCGCCAAACAAGAAAAATGGGACGGCCCTACTACCGGCCCGCAATTACAAAAAGACAAAACCGTGATCTTCATCGCATCCGATATGAAAAACGGCGGCGTACTCGGGGTGATTGACGGGATGAAAGAAGCCGTCGGGGCAACCGGCTGGAAACTCGATGTGTTAGACGGTGCAGGCACGGTAAACAACCAACTGGCCGCCTTAAACCAAGCGATTGCCCGCAAACCGGATGCGATTGTGATTGGTGGCTGGAACCCGAACGTGGCAAAAATCCCACTGCAAAAAGCAACTAAAAACGGCATTACGCTTGCGGCGTGGCACGCCACACCTGAGCCGGGTGCGATTGATAAATACGGCATTTTCTATAACGTAACCTCTGATTCCGATGAAATTGCTCGCTTATCTGCAATGTTGGCGGTAGCAGAGTCTAACGGTAAAGCGAAAGCGATTATCTTAACCGACTCTTTATATGAAATTGCGTTACGCAAAGCGAACGTGATGAAAGAAGTGATCGAAAAATGTAAGGAGTGTAAGGTGTTAGAGTTTATCGATACCCCGCTTGCCGATACCTCAAGCCGTATGCCTAACTTAACCTTCAGCTTACTGCAAAAATACGGTGATGATTTAGAGTACGCCTTAGCCATCAACGATCTCTACTTTGACTTTATGGCGCCATCTCTACGTTCCGCCAACAAAGACAAACCATTTAGCATTTCTGCAGGGGACGGCTCGGTAACTGCTTACCAACGTATCCGTGCCGGTGATAAACAGTTTGCCACCGTGCCAGAACCGCTCAACCTCCACGGCTGGCAGTTAGTGGACGAATTAAACCGTGCGTTTGCGAACGAAAAACCGTCCGGCTACGTGACTCCGGCTCACTTAGTGACCAAAGAGAATGTTGCCTTTGACGGCGGCGAAAACAACCTTTATGACCCACAAAACGGTTATAAAGAGGCTTACAAAGCAATTTGGGGCGTGAAGTAACCCCAACAAGCGGTTGGATTTTGCAAATTTTTTACAAGATCTGACCGCTTGTAACGAATAATGAAATAATTTCTTCGATTATGGCTACTGCCAAATCTCCCCTAACCCCTCTTTGCTAAAGAGGGGGATCTGTTCTTAGTAAATTGAAATTTATCTTACTTAACAACATTGCTGATGAGTGAGAGAAATCTATACATCAGATAATATAATTCCCCTCTTTGAGCTATGAGGGGTTAGGGGAGATTTGGCAGAATCAAAAACGGAGTTCAGAATAAAAATGCGCAATAAATTTATCCCTCAAATAGCCGACCCGCGTTTTGTTGAGCTGGTCGGCAATACTTTTGAAATCGAAGAACTGTTTGATCAGGCTATCTGGGCAGAAGGCCCGGCGTGGAGCAAAGCTCAACAGGCACTTTATTTCAGCGATGTGAAAGGCTGCACACTGTACCGCTGGACAGAAGCCAACGGCACGCAAATTTTCCGCCAGCCGTCGCACTTTTCCAACGGCAACGCCTTTGATGCCAACGACAACCTGATTACCTGCGAACACGGCAACCGCGGCATCAGCTTAACTACCCCAAGCGGTGAGTACCGTTTTTTAGTCGGCACATTAGACGGCAAACGCCTCAATTCGCCGAATGATGTGGTGGTCAAATCGGACGGCACAATTTGGTTTACCGACCCGCCGTATGGCATTTTGTCCGACAACGAAGGCAAGCAATCGCCAAGTGAAATTATCGGCTGCTACGTCTATTGTTACGACCCGAAAACCGATAAACTCAATATCGCCACCTTCAACACTATGCGACCAAACGGCTTGGCATTGTCGCCCGATGAAAAACAGCTTTATGTGGCAGATATGTCGAGCGTAGAGTTTGACGGCGACGGCTTGCACCATTTGGTTGTGTTCGATGTGGACGGCAACAAATTGAAAAACCGCTGTGATGTGGCGGAAATCAACCCTGGCATTCCGGACGGCTTTCGCATTAAACGCAACGGCGTGATTTTCTGCTCGTGCGAAAACGGCATTATTGCCCTCTTGCCGGACGGCACGGAACTCGGGCGTTTTGTACTCGGTAAACCGACCTCAAATTGCAGTTTCAGCGATGACGAGCAAACGCTGTTTATTACTTGCTCGAATAGTGTTTACCGCTTAACAATGAAGCCGTAATAATGAACAGCAAGGCAAAACATTTTCGCTCTACAAGCGGTTATTTTTTCGAAATTTTTTACAAAAACGGACGTGCTTCGTCCTCATAATATGGGAAATAAAATGAACTATACTCTTGGCATTGACTGTGGCGGCACTTTTATTAAAGCCGCGCTTTTTGATAATCAAGGCAATATTAAGGCGTTACATCGAGAAAATGTGTCTGTCATCAGCGATTCAGCAGGCTATGCAGAGCGTGATATGCAACAGCTTTGGGCTGTGTGTGCAGAGGTGGTACGTTTAACCGTCGAAAAAAGTGGCGTCAATCCAAGTGATATCAAGGGCGTCGGTATTTCTGCCCAAGGCAAAGGAGCATTTTTGCTGGATAAAAACAAGCAGCCGTTAGGCAGAGCGATTCTTTCTTCCGACCAACGCTCGCTTGAAATTGTAAAGCAGTGGCAAGCTGAGGGGATCCCACAAAAACTTTACCCGATTACCCGCCAAACCCTCTGGACAGGGCACCCTGTTTCGATTTTGCGTTGGATTAAAGAGAATGAGCCGGAACGCTATGCACAAATTGGTTCGGTCTTGATGTCGCACGACTATCTACGTTTTTGTTTAACAGGCGAACTGCACTGCGAAGAGACCAACATCTCCGAAAGTAATCTCTACAATATGGAGAAGGGAGAATACGATCCTGCATTAGCGGAGTTGCTCGGTTTGCAAGAAATCATCGAAAAACTACCGCTTGTGATTAAGCCGAATGAGATTGCAGGTTATGTGACCGAACAGGCTGCCGAACGGTGTGGTTTAGCGGTAGGTACCCCGGTGGTCGGTGGTCTGTTTGATGTGGTCTCTACCGCTCGCTGTACGAACCTAGACGATGAAAGCAAGCTCAACGTGGTGCTAGGCACTTGGTCTGTAGTAAGTGGCATTACCGATTATCTTGATCCTAACCAAGAGTTGCCTTTTGTTTATGGACGTTATGCAGAAGCCGGCAAATTTATTGTTCACGAAGCCAGCCCAACCTCGGCCGGGAATTTAGAGTGGTTCGTAAAACAGTGGAGTAATTTAAGCTACCAAGAAATCAATGAAGGCATTGCGGCATTACCTCCTGCCGGCAGTTCTGTACTGTTTGTGCCGTTTCTGTATGGATCTAATGCCGGCTTGGGTATGCAGGCAAGTTTCTACGGTATGCAGTCTTACCACACGCAAATGCATTTGTTGCAAGCGATTTACGAAGGTGTATTGTTTAGCTTAATGACGCATTTAAACCGTATGTTTATTCGTTTTCCACAAACGAATGTGCTACGGGTTACCGGTGGGCCGGTGAAATCAACAGTCTGGATGCAAATGTTAGCCGATCTAACCGGTATGCGTTTGGAAGTACCGCAAGTGGAAGAGACAGGTTGTTTAGGTGCAGCATTAATGGCAATGCAGGCAACAGGGCAAGATATTAGCCAAGTTCAAGCACTAAATACCGATATGCAGGTGTTTGAGCCAAATAGCGAAAATTACGATGCTTATCAAACAAAATATCTGCATTATCAAAAGCTGACAGAAGCTTTAAAAGCAATGATTTAAAAGGTGAAGTATCCTATTTAAAATAGTGATTTTTCGCAAAAATTAGAGAATATTATTGATGTTTTGTGGCATTTAATTTATTAATTAAATTTAATAATATTTAAATTAAAGCTTGACAGTAGTTTATATGACAGGTATTTTAAAAATGAAACATAAATAATTATGTTTTAGCTGTACTTATTATTTAATCCAACACAAACACAAGGAGTAGAGTTATGAGTAAAAGTTTAGATGCGAAGCGTGAAGAATTAACAAATGAAATCCGTGATATTTTAAAAAATGCGGAAGAATTATTTAATGAGACATCAGATTCTTCTACTGAAGAATATAAAAAATTAAAAGATAAATTATCAAAACAATTCGATGATGTAAAAGGTCGTTTTGCTACCTTAAAAGATGACACAGTTGATAGTGCAAAAACTGTAGTTAGAAATACTGACACTCTAGTTCAAGATAATCCATATAAAGCAATTACTGTTGCTGGTGTGGTTGGCTTATTATTAGGTGTTTTAATTTCTAGAAGATAATTATTTTTAATTTATTTTTATTGAGTTAAATAATTAAGCCACGCCATATTTGGTGTGGCTTATTGTTTAATATAAGGAATGTTAACAATGTTAGATAATATTAAGTCAGGATTTAGAAATAGTATCATTACCCTATTGGAAATAGCCCAAGTTCGCGGTGAAATGGCAAGGCTGGAAATTAGTGAGCAAAAAAATCAACTGGTTTCAGTTTTAATATTTGTATTATTGGGTTTTATATTTTTACTGGTTTCATTTATTAGTTTATTATTTGGCTTAGATAATTATTTATTGCCTGATCAGAAAATTAAAGTATTTTTTGCAATTTCAATTGTTGCATTCATTGCTGTAGTTATTTGCGGTGTAATGATTTTATCTTCTTTGAAAAAGCAACGGAATTTTATGCAAAGTACATTAACAGAGCTAAAATTAGATATTGCCGCATTCAAGAATGCTTTAACATTGAAACAGAATGGAGAGCATTAAAATGGAAGAGATGAAATTAACAGAAAAAGAGCTTTTAATTCTAAAAGGTAATGCACTTAGAATGCGATTTAAAGCAGAAACCAATAAAACGAAAAGCGAAATTATCCAACCTTTTAAACAAGTTAGAGAAACAGGTTTTGCTTTGGTAAGCTCGCCTGCAGTTAAAACTGTCGCATTGGATTTCTTAATAAAAAGATTATTTAATGTTAAAGGTTTAGGCTATTCGGCATTGGGGCTGGCTGCACTATTTTTATTGCAGCAGAGAAACGGTAATAGACGATAAATAATATACAAGCGGTTAAAATTTGCAAAATTTTTGCAGATTTTAACCGCTTGCTTTAGGTTATTGGCGTAATTATTGTGGTTTATAATCCACTAATAAATAGTTTTTAGCTACATCAAGGAATTGAGTGACTTGCTCTTGTTGCCATAGCTCATCTTTACCTAATTCTTTTGCCATAATTGCTGCCACTTTAGCTGCACTGTCGATTGCTGCTCTTGCATCGGTAAATAGCAAACGAACACGGCGGGCTAACACATCTTCTACGGTTTGTGCCATTTCTTGACGAACCGCCCAAATTACTTCAGCAACAGTATATTCCATTCTTGGATGGATTTTTTCTGCATATTCCGGATTACTTGTCATTAATTCACGTAAATGTGGAATATCTGATCCATATACATAAAGATGGTCTTGAAGATTGACTTTTTCTGCCGGGATATTGCCGTGAATCGGTAAATTCACTGTAACACATGGTTTTTTAGCTAATGTGGAATGCACTTTTAAGGCTTCTTCAACAGTATCTTCTGCCATTTGGCGATATGTTGTCCATTTACCACCTGTAATAGTAATTAAGCCGCTATTTGGGTCAGTCAATACCTTATGGCTGCGAGAAACTTCTTTGGTACTTTGACCTTCTTTTTCCGGCGCAGCAAGTGGGCGTTGTCCTGCAAAAACTGCTTTTACGTCATCACGCGTTGGTTTTTTAGTGAGGTATTGACCGGCTGTTTCTAAAATAAAGTTAACTTCTTGCTCTAACGGAATCGGCTCGTAAGATGGATTTTCAATAAGTGTATCAGTTGTACCGACAACCAGCACCTCATGCCATGGCACAGCGAATAATACTCGACCATCTGAGGTTTTTGGAATCATTAAAGCATCATTGCTTGGTAAGAATGATTTATCTAAAACTAAATGAATACCTTGGCTTGGTACAACGAATTTTTTCTGGCTACCGTGATCCATACTTAAAATATCATTCATAAATACGCCGGTTGCATTAATAACAGCTGTACCGAATACAAGGTGTTCTTGTTGATTTAGTTCATCATAGAAGGTTACACTATCAATTTTACCTGCTGGTGTTTTGTGTAAAGAGATCACTTTAGCATGGTTAAGTACCGTACCTCCATGTTCAACCACGGTTTGTGCCATATTAATGGCAAGTCGTGCATCGTCAAATTGACCATCTTGGTAAACAGTACCGGTACGTAAGCCGGAATCGTTTAATGTAGGTAAACGTCTTTTTGCTTCGGTTTTGCTAATATTTTCGGTTTTACCTAAGCTTAAATTGCCCGAGAGCATATCATATAAACCTAAGCCAACACGATACATTACGCAATCTTTTAGTTTGTAGTTTGGAATAATAAAACTTTGATTTTTAAATAAATGTGCTGCATTTTTAGCTAAACGACCGCGCTCACGTAAGGCTTCTCTTACTAAAGCAACATCCCCATTTGCTAAATAACGAACGCCACCGTGTACTAATTTGGTACTACGGCTTGAAGTTCCTTTTGCGAAGTCATGGCCTTCCAACAGTAAGGTTTTATAGCCACGAGATGCTGTATCTACAGCAATACCTAAGCCACTTGCGCCACCACCAATAATAATGAAATCCCATTTTTGAGTTTGTTGCAATTGAGCTAGTTGTTCATGTCTTTGCATTTTTTACTCCTTTTGTTCGAATAAGAACATCTGATTTTTACATAATTAGCATAAACGAAAATAAAATGAGTTAAAAGCTATTTGTTCAAAAATTAGAACTATGTCACAAAAAAATATTATTACGCTAATTTTTAAAGGATTATTAGCGGTTATGGAAGAGATTTACCGCGATAGGTTTAAGATAGAATTTTTAGTAATAAAGATTTTCTTTTTCGAATATTTTATGGTGTTTAACGTGAATTTTTTGTGAAATAAATCACATTTCTGTAAAAAATAACTTTGCCATTTTCAATTTTCATTTATTATGACTTTCTCTGAAGAGGAATTATTCCGAGGTTTTAACTAAGTTATTTATATTTATTGGAGAATATTATGTTTGGTCCATTTAAACCCGCTCCGCATATAGCGGAACTACCGGCGGATAAAGTTGATGCAAGATATAAATTCTTGCGTTGGCAAGTATTCGCAGGGATTTTCTTCGGCTATGCCGCTTACTATTTTGTGCGTGCTAACTTCGACCTTGCGAAGCCAGGTTTGGTTGAGGCTGGGCTATATACTAAGAGCCAGCTTGGAGCAGCTGGTGCTGCTTTTGGTTTGGCTTATGGATTATCTAAATTCTTTATGGGAGCTATTTCTGATCGCTCAAATCCTAAAGTATTTTTATCATTTGGATTATTGCTATCAGGCTTGTGTATGACTCTAATGGGCTTAATGCCTTGGGCAACATCAAGTGTTTTAGTTATGTGGGTAATGATCTTCTTGAATGGCTGGTTCCAAGGTATGGGTTGGCCGCCATGTGGCCGTACTATGGTTCACTGGTGGTCTAAGTCTGAGCGTGGGACAATAGTATCTGTTTGGAATACTGCTCATAATGTCGGGGGCGTTGTACCTGGCGTACTCGTTGTACTTGCTGCTACTTTATATTTCACTCAATTTGGTGTTGAGGCAAAAGCAAAAGATGTTTGGCAACAAGCACTCTATTACCCTGGTATATTAGCAATGATCTGCTCGATCTTTGTTTATATGGTAATGAAAGATACTCCACAATCTTGCGGTTTACCACCGGTTGAAAAATGGCGTAACGACTATCCAGATGACTATAACGAAAAAACCTACGAGCATGAGTTAAGTACAAAAGATATTTTTGTAACTTATGTGTTGAAAAACAAATTGTTATGGTATATCGCGATTGCAAATGTGTTCGTTTACTTAATTCGCTATGGTGTATTGAAATGGTCGCCTACATATTTGAATGAAGTGAAACATTTTAATATTAAGGGGGCTGCATGGGCATATACTATTTATGAATTAGCAGCTATTCCAGGTACACTACTCTGTGGTTGGGTCTCTGATAAATTACTAAAAGGTAAACGTGGTTTAACCGGCTTCATCTTTATGATTTTAACCACCGCAGCGGTCGTTGCATTCTGGCTCAACCCGGCTACACCGGAAGCAGAAATTGCGAGCTATGCAGGTAAAGCGTGGTATGAAAACCCATATCAGTTAATGGACTTCGTTTGGATGACCACTATTGGCTTCTTAATCTACGGCCCTGTTATGCTGATCGGTTTACACGCTCTTGAGCTTGCACCGAAAAAAGCGGCAGGTACGGCAGCAGGTTTTACTGGTTTATTTGGTTACCTAGGTGGTACTGTTGCAGCTGAAGCGGTTGTGGGCTGGGCAGCAGATAAATTCGGCTGGGACGGCGGTTTCTATGTGATGATCGGCGGCGGTGTGTTAGCAGTTCTTTTAACCTTCATTGTGATGATTGAAGAAGGCAAACACAAAGCGAAATTAGGCGACCATTACGGTAAGTAATTGCTTAAATTATTAGAAGGAAGGACTATTGTTCTTCCTTTTATTTTCAAATAAATAAGGTGGTTATTATGAAATTTAAATTAACAACACTTGTTAAAGCATTAACTCTTTCAGCGGTTGCAATGAGTGCTTATGCACAGCAATCAGATAAATTAATTATTGCTCACCGTGGGGCGAGTGGTTATTTGCCGGAGCATACGCTGGAATCCAAAGCCTTAGCCTTTGGGCAACAAGCGGACTATTTAGAGCAAGATCTTGCGATGACCAAAGACAATCGCATTATCGTGATTCACGACCACTTCTTAGACGGTTTAACCGATGTGGCGAAAAAATTCCCTGAGCGTAAACGGGCGGACGGTCGTTATTATGTGGTCGATTTCACCCTTGATGAAATCAAAACCCTTGAAATGACCGAAAACTTTGAAGTCAAAGACGGCAAACAGGTACAAGTTTATCCGAACCGCTTCCCACTGTGGCAATCGCACTTCACCATTCACACTCTTGAAGAAGAACTGGAATTTATCCAAGGTTTAGAAAAATCGACTGGCAAAAAAGTCGGTATCTATCCTGAAATCAAAGCTCCATGGTTACACCACAAAGAGGGCAAAGACATCGCACTTGAAACCCTGAAAGTGCTAAAAAAATACGGCTACGACAGCAAAAACTCGCCGGTTTATCTGCAAACCTTCGACTTTAACGAGTTAAAACGCATTAAAACCGAATTGCTACCGAAACTTGGTATGGACGTGAAATTAGTGCAGCTCGTGGCTTACACCGACTGGCACGAGACCGAAGAGAAAGATAAAAACGGCAACTGGGTCAATTACGATTATGACTGGATGTTCAAAGACGGTGCGATGGCAGAAGTGGCGAAATACGCTGACGGCGTAGGCCCAGGCTGGTATATGCTGATCGACAAAGAGAAATCACAACCGGGTAAAATTGTTTACACCCCGTTAGTCAAAGAGCTGGCAAAATACAAAATGGATCTGCACCCATACACCGTGCGTAAAGATGCACTCCCACCATTCTTTGCTAATGTGGATGAAATGTACGATGCCTTACTCAACAAAGCCGGTGCAAACGGCGTGTTCACCGACTTCCCTGACACAGGCGTGGAGTTCTTGAAAAAGCAAAAATAGTCCATTTTTAGCCTAACAAGCGGTCGATTTCTCCGGAAATTTTGCAAAATTTTCGTAAAAATCGACCGCTTGCGTTTTCGCTCAATATTTTTTTGATCTCGCTCACAATTCTTGAATAATTTGCTTTTCTAATAAGTTTAAATCCGTATAGTGTAGCAACAGTTTATTTCTAGAGGAGTGTAGTATGTTTTCCTTTCTAAAAGCCTCTCCACCGGCTGAGAAAAAGGTGGAAGCCTCTCGGGTGGATGCTGAGTATCGTAAATTGCGTTGGCAGGTGTTTGCCGGGGTGTTTATCGGTTATGCAGCGTATTACTTAATTCGTAAAAACTTTTCGTTGGCGATGCCGTATTTGATTGATGAATATGGCTTTACCAAAGCCGATTTAGGGACGGTCGGCGTGGCGTTATCGCTCGCTTACGGGTTCAGTAAATTTATTATGGGTAACGTGTCTGACCGTTCTAACCCGAAATACTTTATTACTATCGGTTTGTTAGGTTCGGCGATTGTCAGCCTTGTGTTCGGTTTAGTGCCGGGCGTGTTGTCTTCTATTCCGATTATGATTGTGTTAGCTGCCTTAAACGGTTGGTTCCAAGGAATGGGCTATCCGCCGGGTGCGAAAACGATGACAAACTGGTTCTCAACCTCCGAACGTGGAGTGTGGTGGAGCTGGTGGAACGTGTCGCATAACCTCGGTGGCGGTTTGATTGGGCCGTTGGCAATTTTAGGTTTATCGATTTTCGGCGTATGGCAGTCGCTGTTCTATCTGCCTGCGTTGATTGCGATTGTGCTGGCGTTCGTGATGTTCTACTTAATGCGTGATACACCGGAATCACAAGGTTTACCGCCGGTTGATGAGTATAAAGGTGAGAAAATTGTTGAGAAAGTAGAATCTGCTCACACACTTTCATCGAAAGATATTTTCTACAAATATATCTTAAACAACAAATTCCTTTGGGCGATTGCGATTGCGAACGTGTTTGTGTACTTCATTCGCTACGGTATTATCGACTGGGCACCGACTTACTTAAAAGAAGTGAAACACTTCTCAGTCGATAAACAGAGCTGGGCATACTTCTTATATGAATACGCAGGGATCTTCGGTATGCTTGCAAGCGGTTATTTAAGCGATAAAGTCTTCAAAGGTCACCGTGCGCCGCCGATGTTACTGTTTATGGTGGGTGTGCTGATTGCGATTGTGGTTTACTGGAAAAACCCGGCAGGCAATCCGTTAGTCGATAACATCTGCTTAGTGGCGATTGGTTTCTTGATTTACGGCCCGGTGATGATGATCGGCTTACAAGCGGCAGACTTAGTACCACGCGTGGCAACAGGGACGGCAACAGGTTTAACCGGCTTATTCGGCTACTTACTTGGTTCTGCAAGTGCAGGCTATGTGATGGGTAAATTAGTGGATATGTTCGGCTGGGATGGCGGTTTCTATGCCTTGATCATCTCTTGTTTCTTAGCCTTTGCCTTTATTGCATTGACACTGTTTAAGAAAACGTCTAAACAATTAGACAGTTAAATATCAAGCCTCAATATAAAAAATGGAACTCTGGTTAAGAGTTCCATTTTTTCATGTTCAAAAGTCTTATTCTATATTCAGCAAGAAAATTCCGGTTTGACTCAGATGAATATAATAAGCCTGCTGGGTCTCATTGTATTGATCCGGGTTGAGATTTACCATTATCTCTTTACCTTGCCATTCAACCGTAATTTCCCAATGGGCGCCCATATATACCGCGTGTTTTATCTCACAGCGTTGGTTTTCTTCCCCGGTTGCTTTAAGCTGAATTGCTTCCGGGCGTATCCCAACTAAGCAATCTCCGTTAGCGACATTGAAACGTTCTGCATTTTCTAAAGTGAAATTGAAATCGCCAATCTGAATAATGTTACCTGATTTTTTTCCTGCTAAGATGGTAGATTCGCCCATAAAGTTAGCTAAGAATAGGGAATTTGGTTGTAAGTAGAGATTCTTAGCAGTATCTTTTTGTTTTATCACACCTTTATCCATCACAATTACTTGGTCTGAAACTGCAAAAGCTTCCGATTGGTCATGAGTAACATAAAGAGAGGTTATTCCTAAACGTTGTTGTAGTTCGCGAATTTTTTCACGCATAGAGCGACGCAGATTAGCATCTAAATTACTTAACGGTTCATCAAATAATAGTACTTTAGGTTTTAAGACTAATGCTCGTGCAAGTGCTACACGTTGCTGCTGACCACCTGAAATTTGATCAACAAAGCGGTCTTCAAAACCGGCTAAATCTACCAACTCTAAGGCTTCTTTGACACGCTGTTTACGTTCTTCAGTGCTCACGCCTTGCATACGTAAACCATAACCTACGTTATCACCGATAGACATATGCGGGAATAAGGCATACGACTGGAATACGATACAGATATCACGATTTTGAATGGAGGATTTCGTCACATCTTCGCCATCAATAAAAATCTGACCTGAAGTTGGGTTTTCCAGGCCTGCCACTAAGCGAAGAACCGTTGTTTTGCCACAGCCGGAAGGCCCAAGAAGTGTGACCATTGTGCCGCGTTTGATAGTTAAATTTAGATTATTAATTACGACAGATTTACCAAAAGACTTTGTAATATTTTTTAATACTAAGAAATCATTATTCATATTTATTGCCTTATTGAGTTAAATTTTTTTAATACACAGGATGTTTCGTGTAACAAGGTTTAGTTATGTTAATGCGTTGTTTTTGCTTTAGAGCGAGAAATCCGCGTATCACCCACAATCCAATCAAAGAAGAGAATAATCGCCATCATAACCAAAATGAGTATTGATCCATAAGCAATCGCAACGCCATATTCACCATCTTCTACTCGGTTAAGTATGTAGGATGTTGCTACACGCGTATCTGCGGTTACTAAAAATACGATGGCGCTCACTGTTGTCATTGCTCGGACGAAACTTGTAACCAGGGCAGATAATAATGCTGGTTTTAATAGTGGGAAGACGATATAAACGATGGTTTTAAATGAGCTTCCTTTTAGGGATAGAGAGGCTTCATCAAGGGATTTATCTAATTGTCCTAACCCGGCAACAGCCGCCCGCATTCCTACAGGCATATTACGCATGACCATTGAAAGGATAATAATTAGTCCTGTGCCGGTAATGTAAATTGGTGCATCATTAAACGCGATGATATAAGAAACCCCAGCCACAGTACCCGGTACGGCAAAGCAAAGTAGCGTGAGGAATTCTAATGTTTTTTTGCCCTTAAAATCGCGTCTAACTGTAATGTATGCGATGAGTAAGCCAAAGATTGCAGTAATAGGGGCAGCACTTGCAGCAAAAATAACCGTTTGAATTAAAGATGGCCAAGCACCATCACTAAAACCTTGACCAAATAAAGTAATGTAATGCTGCAATGTTAATGTGTAATCTACCCCCCAGTTTTTGGTGAAGCTACCATAAAATATACTTCCGTATAACACGGCATTGAAAATAACCCAAAAACCTAATGTAAAGATAATGATGTATTTTAGGGTTGTTGGTAGTTCTTGTACGTCCCCACGGTATGATTTTCCTGAAACAGTTACATAGGAGCGATTACCTATCCACCAATACTGAATAACAAAGATAGCAAGAGAGAAGATAAGTAGTATGGTTCCTAATGTGCTAGCGGAAGCATAATCTAATTGTGAGCCGGCGATATAGAAGTAAATTTGTGATGAAATTACATCGAAACTACCGCCAAGCACTAATGGAGTACTAAAATCAGCCAATGATTGAATCGCCACTACTAAGAATGAGTTGGCTAATGCCGGTTTCAACAACGGAAAAATAATATTGAAGAATGTTTGATAGCGATTAGCTCTTAGTGTGTAAGAGGCTTCTTCAATAGATGGATGAATAGATTTTAATGCGCCTTCTAAAATCATAAATGACATCGGCGTTAATGCTAATGTGTGTGCAATCACAATGCCGGTAAAACCGTATAGCCAGTTGCTACTAAAGCCAAAATGTTCGACTAAAAAAGAGGTCACATAGCCTGAACGCCCAAGCATTAAGGTTACACCTAGTCCTACAACAAAAGGTGGCGTTACAATAGGTAAAATAGAGAATATTTTACCGATAACAGCAGTACGTTTTGCTATTCTGGTGGTGTAAAGTGCAAAAATTAATCCAAATAAGGTCGATAGAATACCGATAGTAAATGCAACACTTAATGAATTGGTGATGATACGTAGCACATAAGGTTTACTCACAATATCTAACACTTGGCTTGGAACAAATTCCGAGCCGTCATAGAACATGGAGAGGAAGATCGCAAAAGTCGGATAAACAATGAAGAAAAAAATGAGTAATATGATACTTAGCAAGGAAAATATGATGAATTTGTCCCCTTGCATAAACTTCATTTTAGCTAATGCATTCGTTGCAAGTGCAACCAGCGCAACAACTAAGACAAAAATTGAATATCCTAAACTAAATTTTTGAAGAATAGCAGAGACAAATATGAATAGGAAAATAGTAGCTAGGGTAATAAATTCAATCTTACCTTGTTTTTGTTCACCTTTATTTTCAAACCAATAGGAGACTATGGGCAAAAACAGAAGAGAGCCGAACCAAATCCAGCTTAAATTGGGTTTGGTCCAACCCATTGCAGCGTAAATTTCATCAGCTGTCGCTTCTGTAATACCATAGTGTAGTGTCATTGTAGGTAATACCATAAATCCTATAAATGACAATAAGATCCAAACTAGGTTACCTTTTAATATTTGTTTCTGTTTCCTCATAAAACCTCCGTGAAACAAGAATTACTGTGCTAATTTTACGTCTGTAACCCATTTATCAATTAGCTTACTACGCATTTCATTTGAACCAAATTTATCAAAATCATAATTGATAAGTTTTAGATTCTCTGGTTTAAGCGAATAAGGAGATGGTTCAGCGTTAATATTGGTTGGAATATGATGGGATTGTGCTTTTTGCCAAGATAATTCTTGAGCCTCTTTAGACATTACCCAATCAGCAAATAATTTTGCGTTTTCTAAATTACGTGCATTTTTAATAACGCTGATACCGCCTAGTTCATACCCGGTTCCTTCACATGGCACCACTAATTCAATAGGTGCACCATTTTCTTTTTCAAAGGAATAATTTTGTAAAAAACCTACTCCAATTGCAGTTTCACCTCTGGCAGTATTTCTTGATGGTGCTGTCCCTGCTTTCGGATACTGAGAAATATTTTGATGCAATTTTTTCAGATAATCAAAAGCATCCTTTTCTCCCCACAATTGGATGAAGGTAGATATTGCTGTATAGGCAGTGCCTGAACTTTGCGGGTCGGCTAACTGAATTTCGTTTTTAAATTTAGGGTCTAGAAGATCTTTCCAACATTGTGGTGTTTCATTAATACCTAATTTTTTCAATCTTTCGGTATTTACACCAAAACCTAAAACGCCCATATAAACAACAGAACTGCTTCCGTTACCTAATTTTTGAAATTGTGGAAGCACCTCAGCTAATTTAGGTGAAGAATAAGGTTCTACCAAACCGAGTTCTACCGCTTGTAAGTGAGTATCAAAAGGTCCACCATACCATACATCCGCTTGTGGGTTGTTTTTTTCTGCTTCCATTTTAGCTAAAGTGCTACCGGAGCTGTTTCGAATAAATGAAGCTTTAATATTATATTTTTCGGAAAAACCTTGAACGGCCTTTTCGCATACAACATTTTGAGCACTACAATAAACAACCACTCTTCCAGATGGGTTTGCAAAGGTTTCAGGACTAACGAATAGACTTGTAAATAGCAGGCTGGAAAGAGATAAAGCGATTTTTGATAATTTCATAATTATTCTCCCGATAGCAATTTTGACTGAATTTATTTAGCGAGTTTGACTTCATTAACCCATTTATCAATCAAACGCTTACGCTCTTCGCTTGAGCCATACTTCTCAAAATCATAATTGATTAAGTTTAAGTCTTTTGGATTCAGAGCGTAAGGCGAAGCCTCTGCAGTAGTATTTGTTAACACTTGGAAGGCATTACCTTTTTGCCAAGAAAGCTCTTGAGCTTCTTTTGAAAGTGACCAATCGATAAATAATTTTGCGTTTTCTAGGTTTCTTGCCCCTTTTAAGATACTGACACCACCTAATTCATAACCAGTACCATCAGTTGGTGCCGTCATTTCAATATTTGCACCGTTTTTCTTTTCTACCGCATAGTCGTGTAGGAAGCCGATACCGATAGTCGTTTCACCACGAGCGGTATTACGTGCAGGGGTAATACCTGATTTAGTATATTGCGAGATATTTTTATGTAACTTATTAAAATATTCAAAGGCTTTTTCTTCACCCCAAAGCTGAACGAAAGTGGCAATCGCAGTATAGGCAGTGCCTGAACTTTGTGGGTCAGCAATTTGGATCTCACCGGCTAAACGTGGGTCAAGCAAGTCTTCCCATGTGCTTGGTACTTTTTCGATGCCGAGCTTTTTCAAGCGATCAAGGTTTACGCCATAACCCAAAATTCCCATATAAACTGCAGATGAATAGTTACCTTTAAGCTTTGCCGGATCACGGAATTGCTCGATAATTTGTGCTAGATTTGGAGATTGATATTGTTGTAATAATCCCATTTCCGCAGCTTGAGAGTGAGGGTCTAGTGTACCGCCATACCAAACATCGGCCTGTGGATTATTTTTTTCGGCTTCAATTTTAGCTAAGGTACTGCCTGAACCGTTACGCACGAAAGCAACTTTTACATCATATTTTTTCCCGAATGCCTGAATTTCTTGTTCGCAAAGTTCATTGGTTGCACTACAGTAAACAGTTAGTCTTCCCTCTGCTAATGCAGCTTGAGAGAACATTGAGCCAAGTAATAATGTTGAAAGTGCTAAAGAGAGTTTTTTTAATTTCATCATAATTTCCCCAGAATAGTGATTGAGTGACGAACTCGCAATATAACAAGAAATTTAATGAAATTCTGTGAACAAACTCACAGTTCAAATAAATAACACTCATTTTGAAGCTATTCTGGGGATAGAAGGCTTTGTTTTATTAATTATTTAATAAGGCTTGCATGGACTGTTTTAGATTGGCTAGCATTTCATAGCGTTTACGATACATTGAACGTTTTTTGCTTGGAATTTCGTCCATTTTTTTGCTTTCTAATTCTAACGGTAACTGCCAATATTTTCCGGCTTTTCCGTTTGATTCAGCAAAAATAGCATCGTAATCAACTACGTATCGTTTGCTTTGCACGAAACGGGATTTATTCTGATATTTTTGCGGAATGCCTAACAAGCTTTCGTAGCCTAAAACTGAAGTAAGCGCTTTCATCGCCTCCACCATTAAATAAGCAGGACGTAAACCATGGCAGTTTTTGGTTAACTGTTTAACTAATTCTTTTGAACCTTCAAAGTTCGGACCTTGAATGACAGCGATTAGAAGAGCTTCCTCAAGTTTGCCGAAAGTTAATAAATAGACGAGCTCCTGAGTAGGCTTGTGGCGAAGCTCTAACGCCCAAAAGCCTTCCATTGGTTGATATTCATTGATATTTAATAACAGCTCAAAATCTGGAATTACTTCACCAAAATTCACTTTTTGTTCCCATAAAGGGGGAAGATGACTCAGTTTTTGTGGTAGAAACAGCAAATTATCGCACATTTTCTGTAAGCGTTCTGTTGAGGAAAAACGCTTATCCAAGAAGCGGTGGGCTAATGGATAGTTATAATTCGGTCTGGCATTTAGCAGAGGGATTAACTGAGGATTTTGCTCAATAAAAAGTTTGAATTTTTTGATTTTATCTCGGTGCAGCCAAGAACGTAGATTAAAGCGTAAACGCTTACCGGCATACGATTTTTTCCCTCTATTCGGGTAAATAGCATTGGCACTCGGCCATTGGTACTGATTTTTCATTTTTAAAACATTATTCAAGCGGTCTGATTTTACTCAAAAATTGCAAGCAATTTTTTCGCTCCTTTGGAGCCATTGGCAAAGCCAAGGTTCAAAAAGCGATACGTTTTGTTTCAAAATTTTGCAAGAATCAGACCGCTTGTACTACTTAAACTATAAAATAAATCGACTTAAATCTTCGTTTTCTACAACGTCGTTTAACGCTTCAGAAACATATTTTTCGTCAATAATGACTTTCTCGCCGGAACGTTCGCTGGCATCAAATGAAATGCCGTCCATTAAACGTTCAAGCACGGTGTGTAAACGTCTTGCACCGATATTTTCGGTTTTTTCGTTGACACGGAATGCCGATTCCGCAATTTTGCTGATCCCCTCTTGGGTAAATTCAATTTCCACCCCTTCGGTTTTCATTAATTCACGATATTGTAACGTAAGTGAAGCATTGGGTTCGGTTAAAATACGCTCGAAATCGTCTTTGGTGAGTGATTTCAATTCCACGCGGATCGGTAAACGACCTTGTAACTCAGGCAGTAAATCAGACGGTCTGGCTACTTGGAATGCACCGGAACAAATAAACAGAATATGGTCTGTTTTAACCATGCCATGTTTGGTGTTTACTGTTGAGCCTTCAATGATAGGTAGTAAATCACGTTGAACTCCTTCACGAGAAACATCACCACCTGAATGTTCGCTTTTTTTGCAAATCTTATCGATTTCATCAATAAAAACGATACCGTGCTGTTCAACTGCTTCAATAGCTTGTTGTTTTAGCTCTTCCGGATTGACTAATTTTGCGGCTTCTTCATCTAGCATCACTTTTAACGCATCTTTGATTTTCATTTTGCGTTTTTTGGTTTTGCTTGGCGACATTCCTTCAAACAGTGATTGTAGTTGCGAGGTCATCTCTTCCATGCCCGGTGGCGTCATAATTTCAACGCTTACTTGTGCAGCAACATCAATTTCAATCTCTTTATCGTCTAACTGCCCTTCACGCAATTTTTTGCGAAAAACTTGACGGGTTGAGGCGTTATCCGATTCTTGGACTTTACCCCACTGGTCTTTTGCCGGTGGTAACAATACATCTAAAATGCGATCTTCTGCAGCATCTTGGGCGCGCATTTTATTTTTTTCTACCGCTTGTTGGCGAACCAGCTTCATTGATACATCCGCCAAATCACGAATGATTGAATCTACCTCTTTGCCTACATAACCGACTTCGGTAAATTTAGTTGCTTCTACTTTAATGAATGGGGCATTTGCTAATTTTGCCAAACGGCGGGCGATTTCTGTTTTACCCACACCTGTTGGTCCAATCATTAGGATATTTTTAGGTGTTACTTCTTGACGTAGATCTTCCGGTAGCTGCATTCTACGCCAGCGATTTCTAAGTGCGATAGCCACTGCACGCTTAGCTTCATTTTGTCCGATAATGTGAGCATCTAATTCAGATACAATTTCACGAGGGGTCATTGACATATATTCTTTCTCATTTGAGCGTAGGTGGGACTTATCCCACCACTACGATATAAATTGGATAATTATGGTGGGGTAATCCCACTCTACTAAACTTCTTCAATCACATGATTATGATTACTGTAAATATCAATATCGCCAGCAATTTTTAAGGCCTCTGCCACGATTTCTTTAGCAGATAAATTATTCTCGGTTCGCAGTAACGCGAGAGAGGCAGCTTTAGCATAATTTCCACCTGAACCAATGGCTAACACATCTTGTTCTGGCTCAATCACATCGCCTGAGCCTGATACCAGCAAAAATTCGCTTTCATTTGCCACAATCATCATTGCTTCCAAGCGGCGTAAAGCTCGCTCAGTACGCCACTCTTTAGCAAGTTCTACTGCCGATTTAACTAAATGCCCTTGGTGCAATTCCAGCTTTTTCTCAAACAGATCACGCAAAATAAAGGCATCAGCCGTTGAGCCAGCAAAACCTGTAACCACTTTGTCTTTGTATAAGCGACGAACTTTCCGTACTGTGCCTTTTTCAATACAATTTCCGAGTGTGGCTTGACCGTCACCACCAATAGCCACTTTGCCGTCTTTACGCACGCATACAATTGTTGTCATTTTAAATCCTTCTTTTTTCAGAAAACTTTCGCTTATGTGGGGAGGTATTACCGTTTTTTCAAGCACAAGCGGTAATATTCTGGGAATTTTTTGCAAAAAAATGGTTTGAATTACTTCAAACCATTTCAAGCAACTTAATGTGCCATGCGATTTAAAATCTTTTCACCCTTAATTTGATGATAAATTGCCATGATAATGTGACCGGCGGTTAAGGCAAACAATGCCCAAGCTAATTCACCGTGTAATGAATTGCCTAGGGAGACCGTCCAATCAATTTTTTCTGTCGCTCCTTCCATTACTTTAACACCAAACACCTCCAGCGGGCCACGTGCTGCGCCGTATTGGCGAATTAAAGCAATGGTGGGTACTGTCAGCATTAAAATATAGAGCGCTAAATGGCCCAGCGTAACAAAAATATTGGCCGCGGCAGGGCGGTTTTTGCGATTGGCCATCGCCCACAAGGTGCGAACAATGATTAACACCATCAAAATGGCACCCACCGATTTATGATAAGGTAATAGTGAACGGAAAGTTTCTTCGCCTGCTAAGCCTGTATAAAGCATAAAACCAAAACAGATTGCCATTGACCAATGTAGAATACGGCTAACGGTGCCGTAAACTTGTGAATTATCTGAACGCATATTACACTCCTTAAATGAATTCTCTCGACAGTATAACGGAAAATAAAATGCGGTGTAAAAGTGTAAATTATAGCAATAACTATAATCTTATCTGCTGATTAAGTAGCATGCCTGTCGGTTTATTATTTTCCATCAACATCTCGATTTTATAGGCCAAGGTTTGTACATTTTGTGATTTTGCTGTTTCAAATAATTGAGCATATTTCGGGTCTATTTGCTTTGCCACCTCAAACCGTTCAATGCCTGTGTGTAAAATAGCGAAAAAAATGACCGCTTGTGAGCCTTGCTGTGCAATCAAAGTCAATTCTCGTAAGTGTTTTTGTCCTCGAGCTGTTTTTGCATCTGGGAACATCCCGATGCCATTTTCCGTTAAAAGCGTGGTAGATTTCACTTCTACAAAGCAATTCGGCAAAGACTCAGATTTCAACAGAAAATCAATGCGACTGTTTTCTGTGCCATATTTCTGTTCCGGCAAAATTTCTGTGTAAGTAGAAAGCTCGTTTATCCATTGATGCTCTAAGGCTTCTTGTACAAGCTGATTAGCACGCAGAGTATTTATACAAATAAAATGCCCAGCTTGGGTTTGAGTTAATTCCCAGGTGTGAGCATATTTGCGTTTGGGGTTATTAGAGGTTGAAAACCAAACGGTATCGCCCGCATTAGCACAGCCTGTCATTGCGCCTGTATTCGGGCAGTGCAGAGTAATTTGTTTTCCATCGGGTAATTGAATATCAGCCAGAAAACGTTTATAACGGCGCAGTAAAATGCCGTGAGAAAGATGTGGAAAGTTCATTATTAGAAAATCGCTCAGATTTCATAAAATTCTAACGGTAAATCATCAGGATCGCGGAAAAAAGTAAAACGCTTGCCGGTAATCTCATCAATTCTGATCCCTTCATGAGGTAAATTATGCTGTTCTAAAAAAGCAATCGCCTGTTCAATATTTTCTACTTTAAATGCCAAATGGCGAAGTCCGCATGTTTCGGGAGAGCTAAAGCGAGGCGGTGTTAGCGGAAAACTAAAAAGCTCAATTTGTGAGCCATCTTGAAAGCGTAAATCCAATTTATGACTCTTGCGTAAAGCTCGGTAGGTTTCCTCAATAATTTCCGCCCCTAAAATTTGGGTATAGAAATGTTTGGATTTTTCGTAATCAGATACGATTAAGGCAATATGGTGAAAGCCAAGAATGGGAGATTTCATTTTTTCTCAATTTGTAAAATTTTTGGTAAAACGGACCGCTTACAGTATGATTATTTCTTTTTTTGATTTCAAGATTTTTAATGACTAGCAACTTTTCACAATATCCTCTCGCTCAAGCCTCGGTTTCCGACTTTTTTGCGAAATCGGCACTGGATTGGTTTGAGCAATACGGAAGAAAACATTTGCCTTGGCAGCAGAATAAAACTTTATATAAGGTTTGGCTATCGGAAGTGATGTTGCAACAAACTCAAGTTGCAACGGTTATTCCTTATTTTGAGCGTTTTATTGAACGATTTCCGACGATAACTGACTTAGCTAATGCTTCCATTGATGAAGTATTACATTTATGGACAGGATTGGGCTATTACGCTCGAGCGAGAAATTTACATAATGCCGCTATTCAAATTAGGGATCGCTTTCAGGGCGAATTCCCCACTCGTTTTGATGATGTGCTGAGTTTGTCTGGTGTGGGCAGAAGTACTGCTGGAGCAATTTTATCCTCCGTTTTAGATGCCCCACATCCGATTTTGGATGGAAATGTAAAACGTGTGCTGAGTCGTTATTTTGCAGTGGAAGGTTGGCCGGGTGAGAAAGCGGTTGAAAATCAGCTTTGGAACTTGAGTGAACGTGTTACTCCAAGTACACAAGTGGCGGATTTTAACCAAGCAATGATGGATTTAGGCGCGATGATTTGCACTCGTACCAAACCCAAATGCTTGATTTGTCCGTTGCAAAATCAATGTAAAGCTAATGCAATGCAGGCGTGGCATGCGTTCCCTGCAAAAAAACCGAAGAAAACTTTACCTGAACGTCAAACTTATTTTCTGGTGTTAAAAGCTGGCTCAAAGGTACTTTTACAAAAAAGAGAGGCTAAGGGTATTTGGGGTGGATTGTTTGCGTTTCCACAATTTGATAGCTTGGATACGCTCAAGCAGTCAAATTTGATGAAGAATTTACAAATTTCACAGCAATTGGGTACATTTAGGCACACATTTAGCCATTTTCATCTGGATATTACTCCAATTCTGGTTGAGGTGGATTTGCAAAAAAATACTGAAATTTTACCGCTTGTTGCAAGAGAAAACGGAGGAAATTATCTCTCGGCTGTATCTTCAGCAACAGATTATTGGTATGATTTGCACCAAAATAATGAAGTAGGTTTAGCTACGCCGGTTAAGCGTATTTTGGATGAACTGGCGTTTACCGTAAAACATGATATTTAAGGATTAAATTATGGCACGAACCATATTTTGCGAGTATTTAAAACAAGATGCCGAAGGCTTAGATTTTCAACTTTATCCGGGCGATCTCGGTAAACGTATTTTTGATTCAATCAGCAAACAAGCATGGTCGGAATGGATTAAAAAGCAGACTATGTTGGTAAACGAAAAAAAATTGAATATGATGAATCCCGAACACCGAAAATTACTGGAGCAAGAAATGGTAAGTTTCTTATTTGAAGGTAAAGAAGTCGTGATTGAGGGCTATAAGCCAATTGAATAATTGAAGGTAAAATCAATGAAAAAATATGCTAAATATTTGCCGCTTTTGGCAATTATTCCCTTTCTTGCATCTTGCGGCAGTAAATCCTCTAGCGGTAAAAAACCTAAATCTACTCGTGTGGATTACTCAAAAGATACCAACGGTTTAGACATTCTAACAGGTCAATTTTCCCATAATATTGATGATATTTGGGGAAGTAATGAACTGTTGGTTGCCAGTAAAAAAGATTACGTAAAATATACCGATAAGTTCTATACCCGTAGCCATATTTCCTTTGAAGAAGGGGTTATTACAATTGAAACCTTAGGTGACCAAAATCATCTTCGTAACTCAATTGTCCATACTTTATTAATGGGTCGAGATCCTAGAGGGATAGACTTGTTTTCATCAGGAGATGTGCCAATTAGTACAAACCCTTTCTTAAAAGGGCAGGTAAGGGATCAGTTTGGCCGTGATATTACCAATATCGCCCTTGCAAATGATTTTGCTACCTATCTTATTCAAAATAAACTTCAAACTCGTCGCTTAAAGAATGGTCGAAATGCGATGTATGTAGCGATTAAAATGGTAGAAGGGCACGTTGAAGTACGTGCAAGACAATATTTACCGCTTGTTCGTAAAATGGCAAAACAGTATCACATTGAACCAAGCTTGATCTTGGGGATTATGGAGGTTGAATCAGCATTCAACCCTTATGCGGTAAGTTATGCCAATGCAATTGGCTTAATGCAGGTTGTGCCTCGTACCGCAGGCCGGGATATTTTTGCCCGTAAAGGTATGGGCGGACAGCCGAGCCGTGAATATCTGTACAATCCGTCTAACAATATTGATGCCGGTACGCTCTATTTAACCATCTTACGTGATGAATATTTAGATGGTATTATAGATCCGATTGCAAAACGTTATGCAATGATTTCTGCTTATAACAGTGGAGCGGGTGCGGTATTACGTGTATTTGATTCAGATAAGTATGCTGCGATTGACAGAATTAACGATCTCTCGGCGGATGCGGTTTATCGTATTTTAACAACCGCACATCCATCTTCTCAAGCTCGTAATTACTTACGTAAAGTAACGACGGCGAGAGAAAAGTATCGCAATATTCGATAATTTATGATTTGAGCTGTTTTTAGGCGAAACGTATAAAAAAAGCACATTCAAGCAGCGGTTTTTTCGAATTCATAAAAAAATGTTTGACGTTGCGGGCTGAAATTAGCATAATGCACCCCGCAACGACGTTGCCTCGATAGCTCAGTCGGTAGAGCAGGGGATTGAAAATCCCCGTGTCGGTGGTTCGATTCCGCCTCGAGGCACCATCAATTCCTCCTTAGTTCAGTCGGTAGAACGGTGGACTGTTAATCCATATGTCGCAGGTTCGAGTCCCGCAGGAGGAGCCATATTCAAGAAGCCCTGATGAGAAATCATCGGGGCTTTCGTTTTTTATAATTTATAAAAAATAGACAATTGCTCAATTTTTAGTATGCTGTGCTCTAAAATGTTAAATTTCCTCGAATTCTATTTGACGAAGCAAAAAAAAATCAGCATAATGCACACCACAAACGACGAGTCGCCTCGATAGCTCAGTCGGTAGAGCAGGGGATTGAAAATCCCCGTGTCGGTGGTTCGATTCCGCCTCGAGGCACCATCAATTCCTCCTTAGTTCAGTCGGTAGAACGGTGGACTGTTAATCCATATGTCGCAGGTTCGAGTCCCGCAGGAGGAGCCATATTCTGAAGCCCTGATAAGAAATTATCGGGGCTTTTGCCTTTTAGCAATCTATCCTTACTTTTTTTGTTGAATTTTGTGAACTACTTCTCATTTCTCAAATAAACTTGAAAATACTACTTCACTTTTGCCAAGAATTCGGAGTATTATGATCATAAATTACAACAAATAATAATGATTCCTCGAATATCGTCAAATTTTACGACATAGTCTAAACCCTATGTCGTTTTTTTATTTTCCTATAATCTCCCCGCTTTTTTTTGTATAATGTCTGCAATTTGACGCTTGTAAGCGGTTACTTTCTTCTAAAATTTTGCAAATTGAGAACCCAATATGTTTGAAAACCTATCCGATAGACTTTCGAAGACCCTGCGTAATATCACAGGTAAAGGTCGTTTAACTGAAGATAATATTAAAGATACTCTGCGTGAAGTGCGTATGGCATTGCTTGAGGCAGATGTTGCTTTGCCTGTAGTGCGTGATTTTATCAATAAGGTTAAAGAGCGTGCGTTGGGCGTTGAAGTCAATAAAAGTCTGACTCCGGGGCAAGAATTCTTAAAAATCGTACAAAGTGAATTAGAAAGTGCGATGGGAGAAGCCAATGAGGAGCTCAATCTTGCGGCTCAGCCACCGGCAGTCATTTTAATGGCAGGTTTGCAAGGTGCGGGTAAGACGACCTCTGTGGGTAAATTAGCTAAATTCTTAAAAGAACGCCATAAGAAAAAAGTTTTAGTGGTTTCTGCCGATGTTTATCGCCCGGCGGCGATTAAGCAGCTTCAAACTTTAGCTGAAGCGTTGAAAGTAGATTTCTTCCCAACTGAAACCAGTCAGAAGCCTGTTGCTATTGCTGAAGCTGCACTTAAGCATGCTAAGCTTAATTTTTTTGATGTGTTGATTGTCGATACCGCAGGTCGTTTGCACGTTGATGGCGAGATGATGGAGGAGATTCAACAAATCCACGCTGCCCTTAACCCGATTGAAACTTTGTTTACCGTCGATGCGATGACCGGTCAAGATGCAGCTAATACAGCGAAAGCCTTTAATGAAGCTTTGCCTCTCACCGGGGTAATTTTAACCAAAGTCGATGGCGATGCCCGTGGTGGTGCGGCACTTTCTATCCGCCAAATTACGGGTAAGCCGATCAAATTCTTAGGTGTGGGCGAGAAAACGGATGCTCTTGAGCCGTTCCACCCGGATCGTGTTGCTTCCCGCATTCTTGGTATGGGCGATGTAATGTCGTTAATTGAAGACTTACAGCGTTCTGTCGATCAAGAAAAAGCCGAGAAAATGGCGGCAAAATTCAAGAAAGGGGACGATTTTACCCTTGAAGATTTCCGCGAACAGCTGATTGAAATGAAAAAGATGGGCGGCATGATATCAATGCTAGACAAACTTCCCGGTGCGAAAAATTTGCCTGATCACGTCAAAAACCAAGTGGATGACAAAATGTTCGTTAAAATGGAAGCGATCATTAACTCCATGACCCTTAAAGAACGTGCAAACCCGGATATTATCAAAGGCTCTCGCCGTCGCCGTATTGCTCTCGGCTCAGGTACACAGGTGCAAGATGTTAACAAACTGCTTAAACAGTTTGATGAAATGCAGCGTATGATGAAAAAAATGCGTAAAGGTGGAATGGCGAAAATGATGAGAGGCATGAAAGGCTTAATGGGCGGTGGAATGGGCGGCTTAGGCGGTCTTGGCGGCTTGGGGAGTATGTTCGGCAAGCGGTAAAATTTTCACATTATTTTGCAAATAACTAAAAGGCACAAAATTCAGTTTTGTGCCTTTTTTATATTCTAGCTCCTTAAAATTTTGCTGCGGGTGAATAAATGTTGAAATTTAACCAATTTCGCCTACAATCAATTTAATTATTTTAACAATATGCAAACTATGCAAAGGAAGATTATGTCTCAACCATTAAATTTCGTTATGATTTCCCCGCATTTCCCAACCAATTTTGAAACCTTTGCCGTTCGTTTACGTGAAACAGGTTTCAATACTCTTGGAATTGCAGATACTCCTTACGAATTATTAAGCCCGACCTTACGTAACTCGCTCACTGAATATTACCGTGTAGATAATATGGAAGACTATGATCAGGTCTACCGTGCGGTCGCGTATTTTGCCCATAAATACGGCCGTATTGACCGCATTGAGTCCCATAATGAATATTGGTTGGAGTTAGATGCAAAATTGCGTACCGATTTCAATGTGTTTGGTTATAAAAATGAGGATATGCTTACTATTAAAACCAAAGCACAAATGAAAGAAGTTTTCCGCCAAACAGGTTTGAAAGTAGCAAAAGGTCGTGTATTTAATGATGATGAAGATGCACGTAAATTGGCAAAAGAATTGACGTTTCCTGTGATTATCAAGCCAAATTCCGGTGTGGGGGCGAGCGATACTTATAAAATTAAAAGCGCAGAGGAATTAGAGAGTTTCTTTGGTTATAAGAATCCGTCCGTTGAATATATTATGGAAGAATTTATTGATGGAGATATCGTCACTTTTGATGGTTTGACTGACCACGAGGGTAATATCGTTTTCTATTCCAGTCTTGAGTATTCCGAAGCGGTATTAGACACGGTTTCCAAAGATGGTGATATGTATTATTACATACCACGCCAAATTTCGGAAAAACTGGTGGAAATGGGTAAATTATGTGTGAAAGCCTTTAACGTTAAAGAGCGTTTTTTCCATTTTGAATTTTTCCGAACCAAAGGCAAAAACGCGGAACTATTACCGCTTGAAATTAATTGCCGCCCACCGGGTGGATTAACCATTGATATGTGGAACTACGCAAACGATTTTGATGTATTTAAAGAGTTCGCTAATATTGTCAAAGAAAATAAATTCTACTCAAATATTCAGCACCCTTGGAATGTGGTTTATATTTCACGTAAGGCTAACCAGAATTATGTTAATTCTATTGATGCGGTATGTGAAAAATTTGCCGACAATATCATTAGCGTTCAAACCGTCCCGGGTGTGTTCGCCAAAATTATGGGTGAACACGGTATTCTAGCCCGAACTGAAACGATGGAGCAAATGCGTGAAATTGTTCAATTCGCTCAAGTAAAACAGTAAGAGGTGAGTTATGCACTTTGAAAAAAGAAGCCATTGGAGTGGTGAATTAGGTCGTGAAATGGCATTTAATGTGTACGGTCACGCCGGTAAACCTGTGATTGTTTTCCCATCATCAGGCGGCAATGAAAATGAATATGGCAACTTCGGAATGATTGAAGCCTGCCGCTCATTTATTGAAAGAGGCTTAATCAAATTTTATACTCCGGATTCTTATGATGCGGAATCATGGTTATCCAAACACAAATCCGGACATGATATGGCGTTAGCACACAATGCTTATGATCGTTACATTATTCACGAATTAGTGCCACTTATCCGCCACGAATCACAATGGAATGGCACCATGATCGCAACTGGTTGTAGCATGGGGGCATTCCATACCGTAAACTTTGCCCTACGCCACCCGGATTTATTTGATATCGCTATCGCCCTAAGCGGTGTGTATGATGCCCGTTTTTTCACCGGTGAATTCTATGGCGATAAAGCGGTTTATTTTAACTCACCGATTGATTATATGTGGGGGCAAAATGATGATTGGTTCTTAAATCGTTACCGCCAAAACCACTATATTATTGCGGTTGGACAAGGCGCGTGGGAAGAACAACACGTGGAAGATACCCATCGTTTAGAAGACGCTTTCAAAGCAAAAGGTATTGAGGCATGGTTTGATTATTGGGGTTTTGATATTGACCATGACTGGCCAACATGGCGTAAACAAATGCCGTATTTCTTGGGGCAATTAGAAGAACAAGGGCTTCTCTAAATAGCTCAAAACACGAAAATACAAGCGGTCGTTTTTTCTGATTTTTTGCAAAATGTTCAGAAAAAACAACCGCTTGTTTATCTCTAATTTATGCAGACTGTGCCATTTTCCAAAGCCTTGCCACATTCTCTGCGGTTGAAATTAAATTTTCATGACCGAGCTTTAACGTTTCCTCAAGGCTCTGTAGTTGGCGAATAATCGGGAAGACCGCATCAATGCCGTGTTGATAAACCACCGGGTAGTCATCTCGTAGTGAACCGACAATCGCAATTATGGGCTTATCAAAGGATTTGGCTGTACGAGCTACACCAATTGGGGTTTTGCCGGCAATAGATTGTGCGTCCATTCTCCCTTCACCGGTGATCACTAAATCCGCATCACGTACTTTTTCTGTTAAGCGGGTTGCCTCAATAATAATTTCTACTCCTGAACGCAGTTGTACATTTGGTAGCAATAATAATCCGCCCCCCATTCCCCCTGCGGCACCAGCACCGGCTTTATCGGCAATTTCAATACCTAGCTGAGTTTTCACTTTCTCAGCAAAGTGAGCAAGGGCTTGATCTAAGGTTTTGACCATTTCTGATGTCGCCCCTTTTTGCGGGCCAAAGACAGCGGAAGCTCCTCGTTCGCCACAAAGTGGATTATCTACATCACAGGCGATTTCAAATTCTACCTCTTTTAAGCGAGAGTCCATTTCGCTTATATCAATCTGTGCAATTTGGCTAAGCGCAGCCCCACCTGCAGCAATGGTTTTTCCTTGACTGTCTAAAAATTTCAAGCCAAGTGCTTGTAACATTCCCACCCCGCCATCATTGGTGGCACTGCCACCAATGCCGAGCAAGATTTTCTTCACGCCTAAATCTAATGCAGCTTTGATTAACTCGCCTGTGCCGAAGCTGGTGGTGATGAGTGGATTACGCTGTTCAAACGGCACAAGGTGCAAGCCACTTGCTGCTGCCATTTCAATAAAGGCGGTTTGTTTATCGCCCGAGAGCCCGAAAGTCGCCTCCACTTGGTTTGCAAGCGGTGCTTTTACGCTGATTTTTTGCAAACTGCCTTTTGTGGCATCAATCAGCGATTGCACCGAGCCTTCGCCGCCATCTGCCATTGGCACAAGCTGATAATCCGCATTCGGGAACACACGGGCAAAGCCGATTTGGATTGCCTGAGCCACCTCCAATGCAGTCAGGCTTTCTTTGAAAGAATCGGGGGCGATAACAATTTTCATCATTTCCTCCTTACAGCAAGATTAAAGAAAGAATATACACTGTCATCATACCGACCACCCCCATGATAAAGGTTAATGTGGTTTGAGTACGATAGCCCTGTTGCGGGGTGAGTTTACTGAAATTCGTCACCACCCAATAGTAACTGTCGTTTGCGTGGGAAACACACATTGAGCCTGCTGCAATCGCCATCACGGTTAAAGCTGCCGCTAATTCGCTGGCTAAGCCTAACGCATTCATCAGTGAATCTGAGGTGTTATACATCCCCATAATTGAGGCGGTAGTAATAATTGCCACCGTTGAGCTGCCTTGTGCGGTTTTGAGAATGGCGGAAATCAAGAACGGGAAGAAAATGCCTGCCGCACTGATAATGTGAGCGTTTTGTTTGATGTAGTCCACAAAGCCTGCTTGAGTAATCACATTACCTAACACGCCACCGGCTGCGGTAATGAAGAGAATCGGACCAACCAGTTTTAAGGTATCGTTCGTTAAGTTATCAAATTTGCTCATTTTGCCGGTTGAGGCAAGCAAAATAACAGAGAAAATTACACCAATTGCTAATGCAATAATCGGATTACCTAAGAATTGTAATAATGTTCCGAAGTTACCTGTTACGCCCATAATTTTTGCAATAGAGCCAATCGCCATTAATACGATTGGCATGAAAATTGGCGCAAGGCTTAAAAAGCCGCTTGGTAACTTACCGTATTTTTTCAATAATTCTTCATAGCTTTGGCTAATCACTTGATCTGCCTCAACTTCTTCCGCTACTGTTACTCGTTTGCCGACATATTTCGCAAAGGTGTAACTTGCAATAAGCACAGGAATTGATACTACAATCCCTATTCCAATCACCAAAAGCAAATTAGAGCTTAAGCCCACAGCACCAGCCGCTGCAATTGGCCCCGGTGTGGGTGGAATAAATACGTGGGAGGCATATAGGCCGGCGCTAAGTGCTACTGCCATGCCAACCGGATTGGCTAAGATTTTTTTGCGGATTGCTTCACGAATCGGGTTTAGCACTACAAAGCCACTATCGCAGAAAACCGGAATACCGACAACCCACCCCATAATCAGCATGGCAAGCTCCGGGCGTTTTTGTCCGACCACACGCACGACCATATCGGCAAGCTTCAACGCTGCACCGGTTTTTTCCAGTACGGTGCCGATAATTGCCCCGAAAATAATCACAATACCAATACTTTTGAAAGTACCACTAAAACCTTCACCGATAATTGCCGGAATTTTTGCCAATGGCAAACCTGCCACTAGGGCTAAACCCAGCGAAATCGACATTAAAGCTAAAAATGGATGGACTTTAAGTTTGGCAATCATATAAATCATAATGATGATTGCCACCAAAAAGGTCAAAATGAGAGTCATACCTGTCATAACAAGCTCCTTATTTACCAAATAATTGCCCTATTATTAGGTATTTTTTCTGAAAAAGCTTTGTCTGAATTTGCAAAAAATTTGTTAAAAATGACCGCTTGTTTTGTAGTTTTCTACAATTTATTTGCTAGAACGGCTCCTAAATAAAGGATAAATTTTTGCTCTATATTATTGAAAGATAAGCCTGTTATTTGCTCAATCTTCTCTAAACGGTAACGCAAGGTATTTGGGTGAATAAACAATTTCTGTGCTGCGTGATTCAGATCACAATTTGAGAAAAAATATTGCCGTAATGTTTTCAGCAACATCTGTTTTTTATCGGAATTGAGTAACGACTGGAAAGGGACAAGCAGCGTTTTTCCTTCTTTTGAACAGCTGAAATTGTACATTAACGCCGGTAGTTTAAAATCATCAAAATAGATCGTTTGCCGACGTAGTTGCATTTGTTCGGCATAATTTAGAGTGTGGCGGGCAGTTTGGTAAGACATGGTAGTTTGAGAAAGATTATCTACCGACAACCCTACCACAATTTTAAAGGAAATATTCCACTCAGAAAGCTTGGTCAAGACATAATGGATCAACGATTTATCGGCGGCTAAATTATTAATTAACGCGATTTTATCCAAGCTCACCACTGCGGTGAGTAAATGCGGGAAATGGTGTTCCAAATAATCAATTAAGCCTTGTAATTTGTCTGCGGTAGGTTCGTTCATTTTAATTAAAGTGACCGACAGCGGTTTTGCAAAATCTTGCCCGAAAAAGACCGCTTGCTCACGAATTTTCTCTTGACTTAACGTACCTTTGAGCAGAGCTCGGGCAAACTCTTCCCGATAACGGCGTTGCCAACGTTCTTGCTCTAACTCAAATGCTTGCTGCATAATAAGCTCTGCCGCCATTTTCACTAACTGGGCGTACTGCCGCACTTCATTTGGCTCACCTGAAATCCCCACTACACCGACATTTGAGCCAAGGTAATTCAACGGTAGGTTAATCCCTGCCTTCGCCTCATAATGCCACTGTTTTGCAAGATTTTCGTCAATTTCGACCGCTTGACTGTTACGTAACGCAATGATTGCCCCAGTATGGAGCTGACCTATACGGCTTTGGTCTCCGGAGGCAATAATAACCCCGTTTTCATCCATTACATTTACGGAGTTTGGGATAATCTGCATAGTACGTTGGACGATACGATCGGCAATTGCTCGGTTAAGTTTCATAAATTTACCTGCAAAATGAGATAAAGAAATGCATAGGCATATAAGGTATTACCTATGATTGTAATAAAACGTAAATATACTGGTCCAGCCACTTGATTAAGTTAAGTTGTTCAATTAAAATCCACGCCTTTTTCAAACCATACCATACTAAAATGAACAGACTAACAAAAAAATTTAATCTTTCTTATATTGCCTCTGCTGTGGCAATAACCTTTGTCTTACCTGCTTATGCTTCTGTAGTGCGTAACGATGTGGATTATCAATACTTCCGTGATTTTGCTGAAAATAAAGGCAGATTTACTGTAGGTGCCAGCAATGTTGATATTAAAGATCTTCAAGGCAACCACGTTGGGACAATGTTACCCAACATTCCTATGCTTGATTTAAGTGCTGGTATTCGAAATGCCGGTTATTCCACCTTAATTGCCCCGCAATACTTAGTGAGTGTGGCTCACAACACACCTCACGTATATCGCAGTATTGAATTTGGTGCACCGGGCAATAACCGTGATGCAAACCATTACGCTTATAAAATTGTAGATAGAAACGACCACGAAAAAGTAGAGGGTGGGGCAAACTGGGATTACCATACTCCTCGATTGAATAAATTAGTGACCGAAGTTGCACCGGCAAAAGTCAGTGATCTCGGCAATAGCAGTACGGTTTATTTGGATAATACACGCTTTACGATGTTTGCACGTGCCGGTTCAGGTCGTCAAAATATTCGTGATACTAACAATAAAAATACCCAACTTGCCGGTGCTTATAATTATTTAATCGGTGGTACACCACTAGCTGCAATGGAAGATCGTAAAGACAAGCCTTGGCTTGATTTCACAGGTAGTGTTTATGACAATAAATATGGTCCGTTAGTCACTTACTCTACTCCGGGCGATAGTGGCTCGGCAATTTACGGTTATGATAGCCAAGAAAAACGCTGGGTGGTGGTTGCGGTAACCAACTCTTACAGCGGAATGGAAGGTAAATTCAACCGTACAAGTACCATTCGTACAGACTACCACGAGCGTAAATTTGCTGAAGATATTGCAGGGCAACTGAATAATCAGCAAGAAGGCGCAATATTTGAGTGGCTGGCAAACGGTAAAAGCAGTCGTATTTACTCACAAAATGGAAGTCAGCATTTAGCGGTATCTCTGGCTGATCGCACCATTAGAGATAACAAAGCTTATCCGAAAGGCAGTGCCGATGTGATTGAAGTGGAACTACCGCAAGAGCAAAACGGTAAAACGTTAAACTTTAGCGGCAAAGATGCCACTATTGTCTTGCAAAGCAATATCGATCAAGGTGCAGGCGCATTGAACTTTGATGCAAATGTGACTGTTCGCCCAGGAAATGATCAAACCTGGCTAGGCGCAGGTATTACGGTAGCACCTAATAAACGAGTGACTTGGCAGGTAAAAAACCCGCAAGGCGATCGCCTATCTAAATTAGGCGAGGGTACGCTGTATGTAAACGGTCGTGGTGAAAATCGTGGTGATATTAGCGTAGGCGACGGTACGGTTGTACTGGACCAACAAGCTCATAATGGCAAAAAACAAGCTTTTAATAAAGTAGGGATTGTGAGTGGTCGTCCGACTGTTGTGTTAAATAGTGCGGATCAAGTGAACCCGAACAAAATTTATTTTGGTTTCCGTGGTGGACGCTTAGATCTTAATGGCAATAGCTTAACGTTCAATCGTCTGCAAAATACCGATGAAGGAGCGAGAATTGTTAATAATGCAAATAATGCAGCAACATTAACGATTACTCCGAATAAATTCACTGAGGAAGATATCCAATGGGGTGAATGGAAAAAAGAAGGTAGCGATATCTATGAATATATCAATACTCACAAAAATAATCGTACCGACTATTTCCGTTTAACAGGAAAAGCAACTGCTTATTTCCCAAGTAATGCAAGTAGCAGTGCAGATTGGGAGTTTTTATCACACAATAAAGCTGATGCAGTAAGACAAGTGTTAGCGGAGAAAAATAGTCGCCCTATCCATCGTACTTTTAACGGTTTTATTGGTGAAATAGACAGCAGTAAAAATAATGGACAGCTCAATGTTGTTTACGATCCACAAGCATCTCGCCCGTTAGCGACAGCTTCATCGGTCACTTGGGGTAAAGGCTTGGTGGCAGGTGCAGATATTTACCAATTTACCCATAAGCAAGACGGTATTCGCGACTACTTTGCCTTAAAAGGCGATCCGAAAAAAGCGGTGCCAACAAACCGTCAAAGTAATGATGATTGGGAATATTTGTCAAGCAATAGACAAGAAGCGATTAATAAAATCGTTGCACGTAAAAATGCACTGTTAGAGCAAGAAAAACTTAACAACTTCTATGTGGTTTCAGGCGGGTTAAACTTAAACGGCAATTTAACCCTAAAAGGTGGGAAATTCTTACTCTCCGGTCGCCCAACGCCACATGCTTATGATGTAAACAACAAGCAAGATGTGGTCTATGAAGATGACTGGCAAAACCGCCAATTCAGTGCAAACCAAATTGTAGCGAACGGTTGGTCACAACTTTATGTTGGACGTAATGTATCAAGCGTAACAGCAAACTTAAATGCAACCGATAATGCTCAGCTTAATCTTGGCTTTATTAACGGCCAAAGCCCAAGTTGCTATTATTCTGAGTACAGTGGCGTGACAAATTGCACACAACAAGCGGTGATTTCTGAGCAAAATTTTGCAAACTTGCCAACGACACAAATTATCGGCAACACGGTATTGCGTAACAACAGTCAGTTAAATTTAGGTAAAGCGCACCTACAAGGAACCGTTCAAGCAGATAACGGCACGCAAATGACGTTATCAAATGCGGCAAGCTGGACAAATAACGGTAACAGTACAGTGGGTAATTTACGTGTTGAACAGGGTTCAAGCATCACGTTAAACGAACAATTTGCGAATGGCGTGCCGGCACGTTTTAACAAATTGATCGTTAATGGTAACTTAACCGGTACAGGTAAAATCAACTATGTGACTGATATGGCGGCAGAGCAAGGCGATCACGTGTTAGTAAACGGTGTGGCTGAAGGGCAATTCACCCTTGCATTACGCAACTCAGGCAATGAAGCGGCTTCAGTTAGCCCGTTGAGTTTATTAACCTTAGCGAATGCGGCACAAAATCAGCATAATGTGAATGTGACATTAGAGAACGGCTATGTGGATTTAGGGGCATACCGCTATATTTTAGCAAACCGCAACTACGACTACCGTTTGTACAACCCGCTAAAAGATGCACAAAACCGCAATACCAGCATTGCAGCGGCGACAAGTCAGCTTGAGACAGCAATTCGTACAGCGGAACAACAGCGTCAAGAAGCTGCACGTTTAGCGACTGAAATCACTAAACAACGCCAAGCTGAACAGTCAGCAAAACAAGCAGCTAGCACAGCACAAACGAAGTTGAAAGAAGCGAATGCTGAACTCACTCAGTTACAACAATACGCTAATTATTATGCATATTACTATCCGTCTTATGCGCGTCAGCTTCAAGGTCAGATTAGCACGGCAAAACAAAAAGTAGCGCAAGCTACTGCTGCATTGAATAGTGCTAACGGTAGTGCAAAATCTGCAGCAGAACGCTTAAAACAAGCTGAACAAGCGGTCGCTTCTGCACAAAATGTTGCAAATCGTACTGAAGAAAGTTTAAGTGGTTTACGTGCCAATGTTGAAAGTGCAAAAGCCGGCTTAAAAGGTGAAATGTTACAACTTTGCCAAGAAAACGGTGCAGCCTGTGACTTAATCCAAATTGCAGATAATGTAGCGGGCACGGCAATTAATCAAGGTGACTGGGTAAGCCAATATGCGAATACGGCATTATCTGAGTTATCAGCTCAAGCAAATAGTGCGTTACAAATCGGTAACGGTTTGGATCGCCAACTATTTACCCATAACGATAAATTACACGTTTGGAGTAGCTTAGAGCACCAAAAAACCGAGCATAAATCGAACTTATACCGTCCGTATGAGCAACAAACCAACTTAACCCAAGTTGGCGTAGAAATGCCATTGGCAAATGGTTTCACTGCAGGTGCGGTATTGTCGAAAAACCACGCAAACGCAGAGTTTGATGAAGGAGTAAGCGGCAAATCTAACTTACTGATGGCAACCTTATACGGTAAATGGCAGTCAGAGAAGGGAACATTTGTGAGCCTTGATGGCAGCTATGGTAAAGCGAAAAACCGTATTGATTTATTTGGTGAAAACCGCTTTAACCGCCATATTAGCGCCGTTGGTGCAAATATTGGTCATGAATTTGACCTTGCCGGTGTGAAATTACAACCGTCTGTTGGTGCACGCTACTATCGTTTAAGTGGCAAGCAATACAACCTAGGTGAAGTGGAAGTGAACAGCCCAACGGCAAACTTTATGACTTACCAAGCAGGCGTTAAAGTGAGCAAAGCATTTGCCCTTGCAGACTGGAGTGTTGAGCCAAGCTTAGCGGCACACTATGTTGATGCAAACAGCAAGCACTTAAATGTTGCAGTAAACGGCAATAATTTTGAGCAACGTTTTGGTCGCTATGTGAAAACTGAAGCCGGTGTTGCATTTGCACGTAACCAATGGCAAGTGGCAGTTAATGCAGGTTTCCTAAAAGGTAACGAAATTCAGAAACAACGCTTTGCAGGCGTGAAAATCGGTTATCAATGGTAATGTTGAAAGGCACCTTTAAGGTGCCTTTCTTTTTATCTGGAAGTCATTAATATTGAATCAGCGAGAATCTTAAAAAATCTACAAGATGATCTGCCCAATGCATTTCGTGGTGGATTTCATTTGCCATTATCCGTAAGCGGATATTATCTAAGGGCAATCCTGTACGAATCAAAGATTGATAATAGTTAAGCGTACAATCAATGTAGGCTTGATTCATATTGGAAATAAAGTGCGAGTCTATTTCATCACCTTCATTTGTACCTACTTGAATAAAGACTTTGGTATTTGAATAAAGGGGAGATTGGTGACAGAACCTTAAAAAATCAGATTCGCTAAACCAAGAGGCAAGCGAAAATACGCCTAGATGTCCGAAGATATGTGGATAAGCACCGCCTATATACGCAGTAATAATTCCTCCCATTGAGCTACCGGCAAGCAATGTGTGTTCTTTCTGAAATTTAGTTCGATAGTGAATATCAATGAAAGGTTTGACCGTTTCTACCAGCCATTTGGCATATTCTGCACCAAGCCCGCCTGCATTTTGGGTTTCCGGCGTAGAGCCTGTCGTTGTTTTCCAAGGAGCATATTCATTTAAACGCTCTTTTCCTGCATTATCAATGCCAACAATAATTAACTTAGGTAATTCTTGGTGAGATTTCAGCGTAGGAATAATTTTCCACGAGTGTCCGGAGTAAGACTCTTTGCTATAAAATACATTTTGTCCGTCGTGCATGTATAGCACCGGATAGGTTTGCCACGTCTCATGATGATAGTCTTTCGGTAGCAACACTCGAATGCGTCGGTGCTGTTGTAAGTATGGCACATAAAGAAAGTGTTCTTGCATTTCTAAGTAGTGATGGTTGAAAGGTGAATGTGCCATTTTGTATTTCGTTCCTGTTTCGATTAAGTATGGAAGCTATTTTACACAGTAATCCAAGCAGGTGAAACAAGCGGTCATAAAAAGCCAAATTTTTGCAAATTTATAGCATTGTTATGGCAACAGTCAGTTGGTTATATTGGGTTTATTATTAGAAGTCGAACAAAGAAATCGTGATCTAGATCACAGTAATTTTAATTTAGCTTCGCTACAATCTTTATTATTCAAAATTTAGGCAAGGAGAAAAAGATGCAAGCTTCATTACAGGATATTCTTGAGGTTGTAAAAGCCAAAAATCTAACTTATCACCAAAAATTAATGAGTTTGGGCAATATTGCCGAACGGTTGTTCAGCCCGGTTGAGCTATTAGGTTATACAGAGGAAGAGTGGTCGTATATTAACAATCAGATGATTTGTGATCTGTGTGAGGGCTATGCTATTTACCGTCCTCGTTATATTCTGCCTGATTATAATGTGTATATGCAAAAAGGCTGTAAATTCTTGGATTTACCGCCACCAACCAATTTAGATGAAGCTTTAGACGGCTTATTAATTCTTTATTCACATGTGCCATCCATTACTACCTACCCTGTTTATATCGGGCGTTTAGATGCGTTACTTGATCCGTTTATAACTGATGAAGAGCAAGATTACATCAAAATTAAACGCTTCCTCAATCATATCGATAAAACCATCGCAGACTCTTTCTGTCATGCCAATATCGGACCTTATGATACCAAAGCCGGTCGTTTGATTTTAAAAGCAGTGATTGAGCTTGAAAACACTACACCTAATATGACAATTCGTTATGACAAACAGAAGACCTCGCGGGAGTTTGCTGAACTCGCGGCAAAAGCCTGTCTGTTAGTTTCAAAACCTTCTTTTGCTAACGATGCCTATTATCGCCAAGATTTAGGGGATGAATACGGTATTGCAAGTTGCTATAACGCCTTACCTGAATGTGGTGGTGCTTATACCTTAACTCGTTTACGTTTAGGTACTATTGGGCGAGCTTGTACAAGTGTCGATGAAATGGTCAATGAACTTCTGCCAAAAGTGGCAAACTTAGCCCTTTCTACCATGGATAAACGCCATAAATTCTTAGTAGAAGAAAGCAACTTCTTCGAAAGCAGTTTCTTGGTAGAAGAAGGGTTTATTAAGCGTACTAACTTCACCGGAATGATTGCCATTGTAGGCTTGGCAGATGCAGTAAATCACTTGTTGAAACAAGAAGGTTTAAATGAAACCTTTGGTCAAAGCAAGCGTGGTGATGAAATTGCAACTTTAATTATGGATAAGCTACAAGCAGTGAATAATGCTCATCAAGGTTTATATGCTGAGCGTACTAATAACCAGTATTTACTGCATGCTCAAGTGGGCGCAAGCAATCACGCAGAAGATAAAATGAATACGCCTGCTCACCGGATTCGTGTGGGTGAAGAGCCAACTTTATTGGCACATTTAAAACAGTCAGCACCGTTCCATAAATATTTCCCGTCCGGTACGGGGGATTTATTCGCCTTTGACCAAACCTATACCGATCATTTAGATGCGGTGGTAGATATTATTGATGGTTCGTTTGCACAGGGCTATCGTTATATCACTACTTATCTGAAAAACACCGATTTAATTCGTGTAACAGGCTATTTAGTGAAGAAAAGTGAAGTAGAGCGTTACCGTAAGGGCGAGGCGGTATTGCGTGATACCACATGGTATGGTGCAGGCACCGATGATTGTGCGAAAGTATTCGACCGTCAATTACGTGACCAAGAAAATGTGAATGCGGGATAGCGATGACCGCACTTTCAGACATTTTTGTCCCTTTGCATCGGATTATCCCGTTCTCCAATGTTGAGGGACAAGGTAATCGCACCAGCATTTTTTTGCAAGGTTGCAAACTGAATTGCCTCTACTGTCACAACCCGGAAACCATTCCGCGTTATACTGAGGAGGCAAAACAGGTGAGCTTGCAATATCTATACGAGCAGGTAATGGATGCTGTGCCGTTTATTCGTGGCGTGACTGTATCCGGCGGGGAGCCGACCATTCATCACAAAAAGTTGATTCCGTTGTTTGATGCACTGCATAAGCAAGGTTTGACGTGTTATCTCGACAGTAGTGGCTTTTTTGAATATGAAGCAACTAAGCCACTTATTGAGGTAACCGATAAATTTTTATTTGATTTAAAAGGGGATGGGATAGGGCTGCAAAGTTTATGTTTTGATCGCAAAAATCAAAGTGGAAAAGTACCCGAGCAGATTATTCCCTCGGTAAATCATATCAAACCTGAAAATCTTGCCCGTAATTTGCAAAATTTATCGCAATTATTACCGCTTGATAAGGTGGAAGAGGTACGCTTGGTTTATGTGACCGCGTTTTATGATGCACAGCATTTGATTGAGAAAGTAGCGGAATTGCTTCGCCCTTATCCTGAGGTATTACTCAAAATTATTCGTGTACATACTAAAGGGGCAAGGGATGAAGAAGGGCTGGCGCCTTTTGTGCCTACAATAGAGCAAACAGATAAACTGGCTGAATTTGCCAAACAATGCGGAATTCAAAAAATTATCACGATTTATTGATGGATAGTGTATTTTGAGTGAGAGAGTTGGCTGATACAAGCGGTTAAAAAAGCCTGATTTTTTGCAAAAAAGAACCGAGCATTCTTTTGCTCGGTTTTTCTGTTTTAATTAAGATGTCTTAGCAGATGTTTTCGCTTTTTTACTTGGCGTTTTTTCTGCTTTTTTTGCCTCTTTTTTCACAGGTGGTTTATCGGTCGTTGCCGCTTTCCTCGTTTTCTTGGGTTTAGCGGTTTCTGTCTGTGAGTGTGTCGTTGCAATCCACTCATTCACCTTGGCCAAGAAGATTTGTCCCATTGGGCGAGGGTCACCGGAGAATAAGGTTTGCAATCTATTATTTTCAATAATATAACGGCGAATTGCTAAACGTTCCTCATGGTTTTCTGCTAAGCGAATTGCACAGTTAACATATTCATCTGCGGTTTGGGTAATCAACCATTCCGGTAAACCCAAGCGTTTAAATAAACCTTCATCAATATGTTCATGCACTTCAGGTCCGGTTTTGCAAACGCCTACTAAGCCGAGTGTTACCATATCAATGATGCCATTTGTATTACCAAACGGGAACGGGTTGACCATCATATCACAGCGATGTAACACACTTAGATATTCCTCGTAAGGTAAATGAGCATGAGCAGTTGCATCAGAACCTAAGTAACTTTTAATAAAGCGCTCTACATAAGGATGTGTAATACCACTTGATTGACCTAAGGCAAAATGGAAATGCACTTTCACTTTTGCTCTATCACGAATCGCTTTTAAGGCTTCAAGGAAATAAGGGTTTAGCTTCATGGTTGTTGATGCAATACCGATATTCACCGCTTCCGGTTTTTCACGTAGGTTATATACGACAGAATTCGGTGCTAATGCAGATGGCACATAAGGCAGAGCATCTTTGGGTAAGCGTAATAATTTTTCGCTAAAACACTCCTCAGTCCCTACATAATCATCTTCTACCACAACATATTCAATAAAATCAGAATGAGTCGTTGCCGGATGACCGAGTGCCACGGCTTGAATCGGAGCAAAACGGGCATTGCTGGCAAAAATAGTGGTTAAATCCATACCGATACTTGGCATATAGAATACTGCAGGACCGTTTTGCTCACAAAGTTCTCTAATAAACCAAAGGCGATCAAATAACGTTCCCTCTTTTGGTGTTTCATGGAATTCATCAAAAACAGCACGTCCTGCTTCATCAACTGCTTCACTACCTAATCCAATCAAATAAAAATGCTCACGAGCAGCAACCATTGAGGTTGAATGGGTTCGATAAATAGAGTGTGCAGAATGGAAATGCTCTAATAATACCACCATAACAGGTTTGCCGTTACGCTCGCCTAACTGCGTGATTTGTCTGTCTTCCCAGCCTGCGAATAGTAGATGGCGGCGAATAACTTCATTTAATGCCCGTTTTACGTCATGTTTGTTTGCTGCCGTATCATAACTGCAATGCATATAGACATCGTGAGAAATCGAATTAGGCAATTTATTCAGATTTTCAATTTGCGCTAATTTAGATGGGAACCACTGCAAAATTGCCGCACGTTTTGAAAATGCTGTTGCTGTACCAATAAAGCGGGGAGACTGCAGAGCAAAACAAAGCGATGCAGTTAAATCTGGCGATGCTCCCCAAGCAGTATCTAGATTTAATGAGATATTTGATTCCGGCAAATATAAAATACAAAACTTAATCAACGCGGATAAAGTTGCTTCTAAATCTACGGAGTTGATATCTGTAGTGTTTTTATTTTTATTGTATGAACGCAAAATATGGTCGGCGTTTACATATGGAGAACTGGCGAAAATCAAGGCGATCCAGCGTTGCAGAGTTAAAAAACGCAAAGCACCGTGCTCTGAAATTTCCATTGCAGGATCTTCAAATAAACGGGTAATTGCGACTGCCATTCGAGTACAAAAGTAGATCGCTTGTTCCTTTTCTAAATTGTCAAGTTGGCTCGGTGTGTCAAATTCGATCCCGGAAGTTCCACCGAAGTTGCTATCTAATTTCGAAAGGATAGCTAACAACTCATTACAAGCACCTTCATAATCTTTAGCTGCGACAGCTTTTTCAAAGCGAATAACGCTAGGCAGTTTTTCTTCTGACATGATTTGTCCTTAATTTAATGTTCCCCACAGATCATATTCATCTGCGTTTGTAATTGTGACTGAAATAATTTGGCCTACAGTAATATCGCGGTTTGCGGGGTTATCGACATAAACCAAACCGTCAATTTCCGGTGCGTCCGCTTGAGAGCGCCCGATAATGCCTTCTTCATCAATTTCATCGACGATGACTTGCAAAGTTTTACCGATTTTACGCTGTAAACGTTCGGCAGAAATTTGTTGTTGTAGTGCCATAAAGCGGTGGAAACGTTCCTCTTTAATTTCTTCCGGCACTTGATCTTCCATCTCAGTTGCGACAGCTCCTTCAACCGGGCTGAATTTGAAACAGCCTACACGATCTAATTGTGCCTCCTGTAAGAAATCAAGCAGCATTTGGAAATCTTCTTCGGTTTCGCCTGGGAAACCAACGATAAAGGTCGAGCGAATAGTTAAATCCGGGCAGATTTCACGCCATTTTTTGATGCGTTCCAGTGTGCGATCAATCGAGCCAGGGCGTTTCATGGCTTTTAAAATTTTCGGGCTTGCGTGTTGTAACGGCATATCCAAATACGGCAGGATTTTACCGCTTGCCATCAGTGGAATTAAGTCATCAACACTTGGATACGGGTAAACATAATGCAAACGCACCCACGCACCGAGTGTGCCAAGCTGTTCGCATAGTGTGGTTAAATCGTTTTTGATCGGCATACCGTTCCAGAATACGGTTTTTGAGCCGCTTTCGCGTTTTTTGTCCATTGCATACGCTGATGTGTCTTGTGATACAACCAAAATCTCTTTCACGCCTGCATCAACCAAGCGTTTTGCTTCATCCAGCACCTGCACAATCGAACGGCTGTCTAAATTGCCCCGCATAGACGGAATAATACAGAAGGTACAACGGTGGTCGCAGCCTTCAGAAATTTTTAGGTAGGCGTAATGTTTGGGCGTCAGTTTTACCCCTTGTTTCGGTACGAGATTTACATAAGGGTTATATTCCGGACGTGGCACATATTTATGTACGTGTTGCATCACCGCCTCATAACTGTGTGGGCCGGTAATTTCCAACACTTGCGGGTGGACCTCGCGAATTTGATTCTCTTTAGCACCCAAGCAGCCGGTGACAATTACTTTACCGTTGTTTTGTAATGCTTCACCGATACTTTCGAGTGATTCCTGCACTGCACTGTCGATAAAACCACAGGTGTTTACAATGACTAAATCTGCCCCTTCGTAGCTTGGAATAATATTGTAACCGTCAGAACGTAGCTCCGTTAAAATACGCTCTGAATCCACAAGGTTTTTAGGACAGCCTAGGCTGATAAATCCGATATTTGGTGAAGCACTCATATAACTCTCAATATAAAAAATAAAAATCCCTACAATTTTGTTTTGTAGGTAAAAAAGTTGGGCAAGATTTTACAAAATCTTGCCCTAAATAGCGATAACAAGCGGTCAAATTTTAATAAACATTTACAAACTTGAAACTAGCTTAATTAAGTCCTAATCTAAATCAGTGAGCATCGCAATGACAATCGCAGAAGACTTTTCTGCCGCTAGCGGTAAAAATTCTTCAAAGGAAAGATGAGATTCTTTATCCGCTACATCTGAAACTGCACGCACTACTACGAAAGGCACATCAAAAGCGTGGCAGACTTGAGCAATCGCTGCAGCTTCCATTTCAACTGCAATCACATTTGGGAAGTTATGGCGGATATCTGCGATTTTTTCGGCTCCGTTAATAAAAGCATCACCACTACAGATTAAACCAGAAACCACGTTAAAACCGGCTTTTTGTGCCTCTTTTTTAGCAAATTCCACTAATTCCTCATTAGGTAAGAATGCCGCCGGATTTGACGGAAGCTGCCCGATTTCATAACCGAAGGCAGTAACATCAACATCATGATGGCGTACTTCCGTAGAGATAAGAATATCACCGACATTTAAATTTGGGTCTAAGCCACCGGCAGAGCCTGTATTAATGATTAAATCCGGCTGCACGAGTTGTATAAGCAGTGTTGTACCGACAGCTGCCGATACTTTACCGATTCCCGATTGTAATAATGCCACACGGGTGTGATTGATTTTTCCTTCAAAAATTTTACAGCCGGCTAATTCGGTTACTTTAGGTTCTACCATTAAATTACGTAGAATTTCAATTTCTTGTGCCATTGCACCAATAATACCAATTTTCATCTTTTCTCTTCTTCTGTTTTTATGTGTGAAAACACTATTATAGCATTAATAGTGTGGTGGAGGCGTTTCTTCTGCTTGAGACGTAATTTGACTTCCTTGGATACCCTTAAACTTTTCTGCTAAGTGGCGGATTTGGGTTTGTAGCTTATCTACAGCAAATTGCTGCTCGATTAGAGATTGGTTTAATTCCTCAATAATCAGCTCTTGAAACGCAACTTTTGTTTCTAATTCGGTAATTCTCATTGAAACTGTATAATTATCATCCATTTTGAGTAAAAAAAGGTTGTGTGAAACGGAATTACACTTTACCCTATCCAAATAATTCTTAACAGTTATTTTTATAAGGAAAAATTATGTTAAAAACGAAATTATCCACTCTTGCTATTATCACCTCTGCTTTTTTTGCAACTCAGGTAATGGCTGAAGAAAAAGCTGACCCGAAATTTGTTGATGATTCATCTTATGCGGTTGGTGTATTGTTGGGTAAAAATATTGAAGGTGTGATGGAATCACAAAAACACATTTTTACTTATAATCAAGATAAAATTATTGCCGGTGTGCAAGATACGATTAAGAAAACCGGTAAGTTAACCGATGAAGATTTACAAAAGCATTTAAAATCATTAGATGCTTATTTATCGGCTAAAGAAGCGAAAATTACCGAAGAAAAGAATAAAGTAGCCCTAGCTTCCGGTGATAAATTCCGTGCGGATTATAAAAAACAATCCGGTGTGAAAGAAACCTCTTCGGGTCTGCTTTATAAAATTGAAAAGGCAGGTGAAGGTAGCTCACCAAAACCAGAAGATACTGTAAAAGTACATTATAAAGGTACATTAACAGACGGTACGGTTTTTGATAGCTCATACGATCGTGGTGAGCCAATTGAGTTTCAATTGAGTCAATTAATCCCGGGATGGATTGAGGCGATTCCAATGCTGAAAAAAGGCGGAAAAATGGAAATTGTTCTACCGCCGAAATTAGGTTATGGTGAGCGTGCTGCGGGTAAAATTCCAGCAAATTCAACCTTAAAATTTGAAATTGAATTATTAGATTTCAAAGCGGCTGAAGAGAAAAAATAAGCCAAAGCCCTAAGTAATTGAATCTACACAAGCGGTCGGATTTGTTATAAGATTTACAGGCTTGCGTTTGAATATTGATTAAGTTGATATTCAAGCGTGGGCATTTTGCAAAATTTTTATAAAATCTGACCGCTTGTATTATGACAAAAAAATTCACGCCTTTTTCAGACGAAGATCATGCTATCCTCGCCTCTTACTTTCCTATCGTTGATGGTATTGCTGCCTTAATTGGTGAGCATTGCGAAATTGTACTTCACTCATTAGAGTTTCTGGAGCATTCTGCAATTTATATTGCCAACGGGCATAATACTAATCGCAAAATTGGTTCACCGATTACCGATCGTGCATTGAAATCTTTACATCACATGGCAACCGATAGCGTGTCTAAGCCTTATTTTACGAAAGCAAAAGGTGGTGTATTGATGAAATCAATTACTATCGCTATTCGTAATGGAAAACAGCACGTAATTGGTTTATTGTGTGTGAATATCAATTTAGAAGTACCTACCTCACAATTCTTAAGTTCCTTTATTTCACCATTAGATACAGAAGCTGAGGTTACTTTTGCCAGTTCAGTAGAAGATTTGGTGTCACAGACTATTCAAACGACGATTGATGATGTGATGGCAGATCGTCAAATTTCCAACAATAATAAAAATCGACAAATTGTTCTTTCATTATTTGAGAAAGGCATTTTTGATATTAAAGATTCCATTAACCAAGTGGCGGAAAAGTTAGATATTTCGCGTCATACGGTTTATCTCTATATTCGTCAAATTAAACAGGATAATGATTAATGGATTATGTATTAGCGGTAAAATCGCCGGTTTATGGTTCTCAAGCGGCATTTTTGGCATACCAAGTGGCAGAAGAGCTTATCAAAGCAAATCACACCATCCGTCAAGTCTTTTTCTTTCAAGACGGAGTCAGTAATGCCAATGCTTTTGTCAATGCTGCAACAGATGAGATTAATTTAGTCGAGATGTGGAAAAATCTAGCAAAATCTCACCGCTTGCCACTGCATTTATGTATTGCAGCAGCACAACGCAGAGGCGTTGTTGATGAGCAAAGTTCTCATAACCAAGCAAACAATTTAGCCGAATGTTTTACCCTTGCCGGCTTAGGTGAATTTAGCCAAGCAGTGCTAAAAGCCGATAGATTACTGATATTTTAAAATGAAAAAATACAAGCTCGCTTTTTTATTTACACAGCCACCTTTCGGCACTGCTGTTAGCCGTGAAGGGCTAGATACTTTATTGGCTGCCAGTGCATTTTGCGATGAACAAGATATCGCTATTTGCTTTTTGAATGATGGCGTATTTAATTTGGTTGCCGGTCAGCAACCGGAGATATTGCTGCAAAAAGATCATATTTCTACTTTTAAACTATTGTCGCTTTATGATTTAAATGAGTGCTTTGTCTGCCAAGATTCTGTGAAGGCACGTCAATTAGAGCAAGCGCAGTGGATGCTTGCGAATATCCAATTTAAAACACAGGTGGAGATTTTTACTATTCTCCAACAAGCAGAAAAAGTGCTGACTTTTTAAGGAATATCAATGCTTTATACATTTTCGAAAGCGCAATATGATGCTGAAACGCTAGACACTTTTTTAACGCATCTTAATGAGAACGATGTAGTTGTGTTATGGCAAGATGGGGTGCTGCAAGCGGTCAAAAATCAAGATTTTTTTGCGAAATTGCCTCACTGCTATCTTCTAGAACAAGATGTGGTTGCCAGGGGGTTAAATGCGTCGCTTCAAATATTTAAAACCCTTTCATTATATGAATTCATTGGTTTAACTGAAAAAAATTTTCCACAAATTGCACTTTAGCGAATAATAGTTTTGTCAGTAATGGTATTTTAGATTATGATGTAATCAATTCTTAAATGAGGGAAAATCCAATGAAAGCAAAATATCTTGTTTCGTTAGTCGCAATGGTACCACTATTAGCAACAGCAGAAGAAAATACGACCTGGGTTGATAAACAACACGCTACGGTTAGTAATAAGTTAGATAATTGGGCGGACAATATTAATACTTGGTTAGGTGAAACAGACCCGAATAAACCGGGCACTGCAAGTTTACGTATTATGTTGGACAGTAAATGGAACCCTCACGATAAATTTACCTACAAGCCTCGCGTTCGCGGAAAAATCAAGTTGCCGGTTTTGAAAAAACATCTTAATGTGGTATTTGGTGATGATGAGTTAGATAACGAAATTACCGATAAAACTCATGTTGGCAAAATGTACAAAAATCTTCCTCAAAATAAACGTTATAATTCCCGAGAGGCTCGAGATTCGAACTCATCTATCGGCTTACGTTGGTCAGACGGTATTAAAGCACTAGGCATTGAAACTGACCTTGATGCGGGTGTCCGTTCTGGTAGCGATATTTTCGGGCGTTTACGTATCAGCAAAGAATGGCAAATCACTGACCAATTTAGCACCCGTTTAGAGCAAATCTACCGTTACGGTACCGAGAGTAAACATTATTTACGTACCAATTTTGAAAATAAATATCAAGAAACGGATACTACGTTTATTATGAACCATACCCATTTTGAATATCGTCATGATGTAGATGAGGAGCGCAGCTGGGGAAACAGTTTATATCGTCAACATAATTTTAAACCGTTAACTCATATCAGCTATGGTATCTCATTTGGTGGACGTTTAGACAAAGATTTATCAAGATTTAATCATTGGGGGCCTTTTGTTAGCTATCGCCAACCGATTTGGCGTAATTGGCTATTTGTGCAACCGGAAATCAGTTTCTATAACGACAAAGACAATAACCGTAAACACTTTATCAATACCTTTGTTCGCTTAGAAGCGATTTTCTAGTAGATGAAAATACAAGCGGTCAGAATTTGCAAAAAAATAACAAATTCTGACCGCTATTTTTTATGGGAGATTATGCCCAATATTTATCAATTTCCGCACGAATTGCTTCGGCAGTTTGTTTACCTTTTTCACCCACTAAAGCACGGCCTGCGATAAAGGCTTTCGCATTTTTGATTTCTTTAAATAGATGAATATCTTCCGGCACGATACCGCCTGTGATCGATAACTCTAAACCTAGCGCAGAAAGCTGTTTCATTAATTCAACATCTTCAGCCGTCCAGCCTTTGCCTGCAAGTTCTGCATCACGAGAGCGATGGTAAATGGCTTGAGTAACCCCTAATTCCACCCATTCTTTTGCATCTTTTTCAACTGTCCAGTTGCCGTAGATTTCGATTTGAATCTCTTTTTTCACTTTAAGTTCAGGGTGTGCTGCATTGAACTCATCTGCCACTTTTTTGCAGGCTGCTTTAGTTGCAGGATGAGCAGCTGCTGAAACTGTTAACCAATCTGCACCGGCCTCAAATGCCATTTTGGCTAAAATTGCACCGCCATCGGTAGTTTTTAAATCGCACACAATGATGTGATTTGGATGTAAAGCACGCAGGGTTGAGACAGCTTTCATGCCTTCTGCAAATGCAAGAATAGTACCTACCTCAATGATTTCGACTAGCTCTTCAGCCTGTTTGGCATCTGCCACGCCTTTTTCAAGACTAAGAGAATCAAGTGCAATTTGAAGCATTGGTTTTGACATAATTTATTCCTCTATATTTGGAGATTGTAAAATTTTGGTGTTTTTTGCCCGCTTGTAGAGCGCAATTATTGCGCTCTAGATAAGTTTAGTTTAATGCAGCATCAATTACCGCATATACCTCTTCTGCTGTTTTACAACGGCGGATTTTATCTAAATCGACACCAGTGTCGCTATCAGGATCGTCTAGGACTTGGGTGATCTCCATTAAACCTTGCATATGTTGGTCAGAATCGCTACCGGCAAGGGTGAGCATTACGTGAACTGGCTCGTCTTCACCATCAAAATAGATTGGTGTGTCAAAAGTAACTAAGGCAAATGATGTTTTAATCACCCCTTCTTCTGGGCGAGCATGTGGCATTGCCAAGCCCGGCGCAAGAATGATATAAGGCCCCATTTCTTTAATTTTACTGACAATATTGTCATAGTAACATGGTTCAATTGTGCCAGCTTTTTCGAGTAAATCTGTCCCGATTTTAATAGCTTCTTCCCAGTTTGAAGCCGATTGGTTTAATAAAATTGAGTTATTTTCAATAAGAGATTGCTTTAAGTTCATAACATTACCTTGTGCTGCTTAAGGAGGACGTCGCACGGGTTCTACCCGTGCGAGGAGAAATATATCTTAGTAGCTAGAGTTAATCAGCACTTCTTCACCATATCCACCTGCTTGTGGGAACGGTAAGTAGGTAGAGTTGGTAGCACGCAGTAAGCGGATGCCACGAATGCCGGCTTCTTTGGCTGCAAGAATATCGTCATCGCTGTCACCATAGTGGAGCTGAACTTTGTTTTTCAAGATACCGGCAGTTTTGTTATATGTAGTTTTGAGTTGATCCACGCCATGTCCACCCATAAAATTGACCGGGTGCATTTGTTTGATATTAAAGGTTTTTTCCAGTAATGGCGTAACTTGGTCGTCTTTACCGGCAGTACGACCGGTGATAAAGAAAATTTGGTCACCACGGGCTTGGTGCATATCAATCAGTGCACGAGCTGCTTCTTTTGGAATTGAGTATTTATCGCAACCTGCGTTGATTTCATCCCAGAACTCTTGTTTTTTCAGATAGCTGTGATCTTCTGGTGAGTATTTTTGTTTGCCGTAGTAAAAGCAGCCACTGCTAGCAAGTACAGTATCATCAATATCAAAACTGACATTCATTGGTGGTTTTCCTTCAAGGCTTACTTTGATTTGCTCTACTGAAACCCAGTGAATTGGAGCTTGTTGTTTTTCTACGCTGCGTGTATCGAAGCCGGCTTGTGTGTATGGTTCTTTGGGGGCAGCTTGGGCTGCACAAGCAAAGGTCGCAGATAATAGAGTAATAAGTAAAGTTCGAGAAAGTTTCATATATGGTTCCTTCTGTTTTTGTAGGGAAATCGGGGCAAAAATACCCCGTCAATTAACAATTATTGTGCCTGATGTTTGTTGATCAATGCAATCAATTCATCACCAAATGAGTTTGGATTCAGCATATTTTGTACGCCTAGTACCGCTTTACCTTCCGGTACTTCGATTTCATTGGCTAAATGCTTGCTGGATACAATAATATCCACTTCATTTAATTTTCCTTTGTAATCAGTTACTGCACAGGAGTCCATAATATTTGGAATACCGCGTTTGTCTAAGTAACCTTTAATTTTCATTTTCATCATCATTGATGAGCCTTGGCCTGAGCCGCATACTGCAAGAATTCGTACAGGATTTGCAGAATTTTCGCTAGAAACGACCGCTTGTACTTCAGCTTTTTCTTCAGTTTTTACTTCGTCTAAGCCATAGCCGTCTAATTGTTCAAGGGTTAAGCCTTTTGCTGCAGCTTCTGCTTCTTCAGCGCGTAATTGACGTGAAGCGAAGAACATATAAACAAGGGCAGCGGCAACAATCACGAAGAAGAAGCCCGGTACGCTGATAATACCTTGTAGGACTGGTGGGAAGAATAATGCCCAGTCAGCCATACCCATCCAGCCATTGAAGGTTGTGCCTTGGCTGGCAAGCATTTGAATAACCCATGCAGAACCTAGCACTTCGATGATACCCATCACAAAACAGATTTTCATTACTGCTTTCCAACCACCGAATTGGTTTGCAAATACACCGATAGTTGCGTTAGAGAAGAACATTGGAATGAAGCCCGGGATAATTAATACCGGAGAGCCGACTGCTAATAAGCCTGCAACTGCGACGAATTGACCGATTGCACCCCACATAAAACCGAATACCATCGCATTTGGTGAGAAGGCATAGATTGCCGCACAGTCAATTGCTAATACCGAGTTTGGAATCAAACGCTCTGCGATACCTTTGAACGCTTCTGATAATTCTGCAACGAACATACGCACGCCGGTTACGATGATTTGAATCGCTACTGCAAATTTTAGCCCCATTTCTAGGATGTACATAAACCAGTTGGTTTTGCCGGCAAGCTCTTTTAAGTTATCTAAGCCAAAAGAAAGTAAGATAATGCCGAAAAATACGGTCATCACTAACGCGGTTGCTGAGATGCTATCGTGGAAAATGTTTAACCAGTTCGGTAATTTCATTTTATCCACAGTGTCATTTTTATCACCAAGTTTTGGTGCAAGTTTTACTGCAATCCAAGAAGCAATTTGTTGTTGGTGACCGATAGAGAAGCCTGCACCACCTGTAACCGCTTGGGTTGGTTTATACATAATATTAGAAGAAATACCCCAATATAGCGCCATTAATACAGAGGTGTAGATAATGGTTTCCCACATGCTTGCACCGATGATCATATAAAACACCGCAACCAAACCTGCTTGTTGGAACATAATGTGGCCGGTAAGCATAATGGTACGAATACCGGTTAAACGGCGAAATACTACGAGTAAGATATTTAAGAATAATGCTCCGATTACTGCATAACCTACCCAAGAGTAGTTTTCACCCATAGTTTGAATGGTAGATTGCATACTGGTGTAAGGATCGATAACAGCACCGGTAAGCTGGTGATATTTTGCCAAACCGTCAATCACCGGCTTGAAATTAGTCACGAGGAAGCCTGATCCGGCTTGTACAATCATAAAACCTACAATGGTTTTAATCGTGCCTTTTAGTACAGTTGATGTGTCTTTTCTAAGAAGAATGTAACCTAAACAGGCAACAATACCTAATAAGAATGGTGCTTTATTTAACACCTGATCCTTTAAGAAAAGGAGAATTTCGGTTAAAAAGTCCATAGGAAGCCTCTTTGATTGAGAGAAATAAAATAACTAAAAAACTTCAATGAAGTTATCGGGGGAGATAATAAACATTCAATAGAGATTAAAAAAGATTATTTTTTATTATTTGTGAGCAAGATCACATTTTATTTTCCAATTTATATTTTAAATATGATTATTTAATCGAAATTATATTGAATATTATATAGAGATATACCACGAATTAATGAGATTAGAATTATTTAATATCAATATATTAAAAATAGAAAAAATTAGAAGTAGATCACATTTTTGAATAAAAATAGTGTACAATTTTTTTTGATTGTTTATGATTTGTTTTGATTAAAAAATTCATCTTTTAGTATAAATCAGGAGTCTATTATTATGAGCAAAATTCAAGAAATCACACGTGAAAGTTGGATCCTTTCCACATTTCCGGAATGGGGTACTTGGTTAAACGAAGAAATTGAAGAAGAAGTTGTGCCGGAAGGTAACTTTGCGATGTGGTGGCTAGGTTGTGTCGGAATTTGGATTAAAACTCCGGCCGGTGCAAATATTTGTATGGATTTATGGTGCAGTCGTGGTAAGTCAACTAAAAAAGTGAAAGATATGGTGCGTGGACACCAAATGGCAAATATGGCCGGGGTGCGTAAATTACAACCTAACCTGCGTGCACAACCAATGGTATTAGATCCATTTGCAATTAATGAAGTAGACTTTATTCTTGCCTCTCACTACCACTCAGATCATATTGATGTTAATGTGGCGGCAGCCGTGTGTAACAACCCAAAATTAGATCATGTGAAATTTGTCGGTCCGTGGCATTGTGCTGAGTTATGGAAAAAATGGGGTGTGCCGGAAGATCGTATTATTATCGTAAAACCGGGCGATGTGGTGAAATTAAAAGATGTGGAAATTCACGCATTAGACTCTTTTGACCGTACCTGTTTAGTTACCTTACCGGTAGAAGGTGCAGAAGAGCAAGGTGGCGAATTAGCCGGACTTTGCCCATCTGATGAAGAAATGGGGCGTAAGGCAGTGAACTATGTATTTAAAACCCCGGGTGGTAACATCTATCATGGTGCGGACTCTCACTACTCTATTCAATTTGCCAAACATGGTAAAGAATTTGATATTGATGTTGCATTAAATAACTATGGTGAGAATCCGGTAGGTATTGCCGATAAAATGACTTCCATTGATTTGTTACGTATGGCAGAATGCTTGCGTACAAAAGTAATCATTCCTGTTCATCATGATATTTGGACAAACTTTATGGCAAGTACGCAAGAAATTATTGATTTATGGCGTATGCGTAAAGACCGCTTACAGTATCAGTTCCACCCATTTATTTGGGAAGTTGGCGGCAAATATGTTTATCCACGTGATAAGGACTTAATTGAATACCACCACCCTCGTGGTTTTGATGATTGCTTTGAGCAAGAACCAAATATTCAATTTAAATCAATGCTATAAGTGAGCAGTAACAAGCCACTCTCACTTGAGAGTGGCTTTTTTCATTGAGTTCATTCTGGCAAAAATAACGATAATCAATGGAATATAAGCATGAACGAAAGTTATCGACACAAAGAACTCCTGCACTTACTGGAAGAGCGAAAAGCACTTTCTACCGCGGATATTATGCAATTGTTGAATATATCCCCGGCAACGGCACGCCGTGATATCAGCAAACTCGATGAGCAGGGGAAACTCAAAAAAGTCAGAAATGGAGCGGAGGTGGTTACACCGCCACAAAAAAACTACTCATCTAAAAAAACCAATAATGCAGAAGAAAAAAAACGAATTGCTGAGGCAGCAAGTCTTTTATGTAAAGAAGGGGAGAGCCTTATTCTTACCTGCGGTTCAACTATGGAAATGCTAGGAGCTGCATTATGTGGACGAAAATTGCAAATTATTACCAATTATCTACCGCTTGCAAACCAGCTTATTGAGAGTGCACATGATGATGTGGTGATTATGGGCGGGCAATATAATAAAAATAAACGTGTGATGCTTTCCCTTAATACTCAAAATGAAATGAGCTATGCAGCAACGACTATGTTTACCAGCGGTAAAGGGTTGACTTCAGAAGGGCTATTTAAAACCGATATGATAATTGCCAATGCTGAACAACAAATGGCAAAACACGCTGAGCGTTATGTTGTGTTGTTAGATAGTACCAAGCTGGGTAAGAAGATAGGTATGCTATTTAAAGAATTTGATAAAATTGATTTATTAATTACCGGCAAAGAAGCTGATCCTGACATTATTCAAGAATTGCGTAACAAAGGATTGGATATTATCTTAGCTTAACTTAACCCATAGCAAGCGGTCTTTTTTTGCAAAAATTTTACTATTAATGCTCGCATGTCAAATTATCGGAAAATCTGATGTTTAAATGCAAGCGTTTATGCAAAACAACTACAACCTAGGAACAAACTATGAGAAAACACAAACTCGGTATTTACGAGAAGGCATTGCCGAAAAACATTTCGTGGCAAGACAGACTCTCCATTGCTAAAGCCTGTGGCTTTGATTTCGTAGAAATTTCAATTGATGAAACGGATGAACGCCTTGCTCGCCTTGATTGGAGCAAAAAAGAGCGTGCTAAATTAGTTAAAGCCATTATCAATACCGGCGTGACTATTCTGTCAATGTGTTTATCCGGTCATCGCCGTTTCCCTTTCGGTAGCCGTGACGAGGCGACTCGCCAGAAAGCCTACGAGATTATGGAAAAAGCGATTCAGTTAGCAGTTGATTTGGGCATCCGCACCATTCAACTTGCCGGTTATGATGTTTACTACGAAGAACAAGATGAAGGTACGATTCAACGTTTCCAAGAGGGCTTAGAGTGGGCGACTGAACTTGCCGCCAGCAATCAAGTGACTCTGGCAGTGGAAATTATGGATACTAAATTTATGAGTTCGATTTCCCGTTGGAAAAAATGGGATGAGATCATTAATTCTCCATGGTTTACCGTTTATCCTGATTTAGGTAATCTCTCTGCATGGAACGACAATGTTACAGAAGAGCTGAAACTCGGTATTGATAAAATTTCAGCCATTCACTTAAAAGACACCTACAAAGTCACCGAAACCTGTAAAGGGCAATTCCGTGATGTACCGTTTGGTGAAGGTTGTGTTGATTTTGTTGCATGCTTTAAAACCCTTGCTGAACTCAACTATCGTGGTGCATTCTTAATTGAAATGTGGACAGAAAAAGCGGATGAGCCAATTGCTGAAATTATTAATGCTCGTCGCTGGATTGAACAAAAAATGAAAGAAGGAGGTTTTATCCTATGAGCCAATTAACGGAATTAACGCCAGCTTTACAAGCACTTAGAGAGCGTGTTTTAAAAGCCAATTTAGAGCTACCAAAGTACGGTTTAGTTACTTTCACTTGGGGAAATGTAAGTGAAATTGACCGTGAAACAGGCTTAGTTGCTATTAAGCCATCAGGCGTAGAATACGATGTAATGACGGTAGAAGATATCGTGCTTATGGACTTACAAGGCAACCGTGTTTATGGTGATAAAAAACCTTCTTCCGACACGCCGACGCACTTAGAGTTATATCGCCAATTCCCTGAAATCGGTGGTGTAGTGCATACTCACTCACGTCATGCGGTAGGCTGGGCACAAGCAGGCGAAGATATTCTTGCTCTTGGTACAACTCAAGGCGATTATTTCTATGGTTCAGTGCCTTGCACACGTCGTATGACTCCGGAAGAAATTGGCGGTAAGTATGAACTTGAAACAGGCAAAGTGATCGTAGAAACTTTCCGCAAACGCAACATTGATCCAGCGATGGTACCAGGCGTACTCGTTCACTCCCACGGCCCATTCACTTGGGGCAAAAACGGTCATGATGCGGTACATAACTCTGTTGTGTTGGAAGAAGTGGCATACATGAACTTTATTAGCCACCAAATTCGTCCACAAATCAACTCTATGCAACAAGAGTTGTTGGATAAACACTATCTACGTAAGCATGGCAAGAATGCTTATTACGGGCAATAATTAATAATAACTAAAAAGAAGTCAGCATAATATGTGCTGACTTCTTTATATCTAATCTTTATAAAAGAGCATTTCCAATTCTTTCCTTTTTGTTTTGAATTTTTGCACAATAATAGTCATTCTTGCCAAATTGTTTATTTTGATATGAATTGGACCTATATTGTTGACAGTATTCCAAAATTTGTAGATGCTGCTTGCATCACTTTACAGCTCTCATTATGGGGTATTTTGCTATCGTTATGCTTTGGATTAATCATTGCAATTATCACCAGCTATAAAATAAGACCTTTGTGTCAACTGGCTCAAGGCTATATTGAGCTTTCACGCAATACACCTCTCTTAATTCAGCTGTTCTTTCTCTATTATGGATTGCCCAAAATCGGTATTAAATGGGATGGTTTTACCTGCGGTGTGATTGCACTTGTTTTTTTAGGCTCTAGCTATATGGCAGAAAGTTTGCGTGCAGGATTACAGGCTATATCTAAAGGACAAATTGAGGCCGCAAAATCTATTGGTTTAACGCCAATACAGATTTTCCGTTATGTTTTATTCCCGCAAGCTTGGGCAGTATCTCTTCCCTCAATTGCAGCAAATATTATCTTTCTTATCAAAGAAACCTCTGTCATTAGTGCTGTGGCGGTAGCAGAATTATTATTCGTCACTAAAGATATTATCGGCATGGATTACAAAACCAACGAAGCATTATTTATGCTCTTTTTGGCCTATCTTATAATTTTATTACCTATATCCATTCTGACCCGCCATTTTGAAAATAGCGTAAGGAAAGCAAAATATGGGATTTGACTGGTTATGGGAAGGGCAAAATGTAGCCCGTTTGGCTGAAGGGTTTTGGTTAACAACAAAGATCTCATTTATTTCAGTTGGGCTTTCACTCATCTTCGGCACGCTATTTGGTTTAATCATGCGATCAAATCACTTAATTGTACGTGCATTTGCTCGTTTCTATTTAGAAACTATCCGTATTGTGCCAATTTTGGTATGGCTGTTTATGTTTTATTTCGGCTTATCGACTTGGTTTGGTATTCACATTAGTGGTATTTGGGTTTGTATTTGGGTCTTTACTCTTTGGGGGACAGCTGAAATGGGTGATTTAGTACGCGGTGCATTAACCTCTATCGAAAAGCATCAGATTGAATCAGCTAAGGCTATTGGCTTAACTAGAAGTCAAATTTTCCGCTATATCGAACTTCCACAAGGACTTCGCAGAGTGCTACCGGGTACAGTCAATTTGTTTACTCGTATGATAAAAACCAGTTCTCTGGCAGCCTTAATTGGTGTTATTGAAGTTGTGAAGGTAGGTCAGCAAATTGTTGAAAACTCACTTCTCACCAATCCAAGTGCCTCATTTTTTGTATATGGAGTGATTTTTATATTGTATTTTCTTATTTGTTATCCACTCTCGTTATGGGCAGGTAGATTAGAACGTAAATGGGAGAGTTAGTTAAAATACTATTTTCAATATTCACAATAAATTTTAAAACCAACTCAAATTAGCCTCAAAACGGATATGTGACTATGCTAAATTTAATTGAACGCTTAATCCTTTAAGAGCATCTTGCACATTCTCAAATAACCCTTTGTCACAAATAATTTGATCGAATGCAGTGAGTGGGCAAACAAAAAAAGTAGCGACTTTTCCATACTTTGAGGAGTCGGTAACTAAAATGTTCTGTTTTGATGCTTCTAAGATTGCTTTTTTAACTGGAATTTTATTTTCATTTGGCGTTGTTAAACCTTTTAAATTCCATGAAGAGGTGGATATAAACGCCATATCAATCGATATATTTTTGAGAAATTCAGCTGCCAGAGAACCGGTTGTTGATAAGTTTTCTTTACAAACACTTCCCCCTATATGGATTAAGTCACATTTTCCTGAATTACTAAGATAGTGAGCGATCACAAAGTCGTTCGTTACAATTAGTAAATCTGTTCTATCTATGATCTGATGGGCAATTTCTAATGTAGTAGTACCAGCATCTAAATATACTGTTGTATGAGGTGGAATTAACTGAGAAGCTAAAGTACCAATAGCAAATTTTTCATTCTGAAAAAGCATCGATTTATCATTATGGGGCAATTCTACCGTCAATCTTTCAAGTGATTGTACACCACCTGATACTGAGGATATTTTTCCTTCCTCTTCTAGTTTTTGAATATCACGACGAATAGTCATATGTGATACTTTAAGCTGTTTTGCTAAAAAATTAATACTGGCAATTCCATTACTATTGATAAATTGCAGTATTTTGCGTTGTCTCTCTACAGGAATCATTTTTTTGCCTAATTTATAGTTGTTGGCAAAAATTATACCAGATTTACCCTCTTAAATTAAAATCACAAATTTTAACAATAAATGTTAATTTTTGTGATAATGATCACAGATTTCACATTTCGTATTGGTTAAGATACATCCATCATATTATTTACTATTGAGGAGATTAACCATGACTCAGAAATATAAAATTGCCGTAGTCGGATTAGGTGCAATGGGAATGGGAGCAGCGAAATCGTGTATAGCAGAAGGGTTAGAGACTTATGGTATTGATTTAAATCCAACCTATCTGGAAGCTCTGAAGAATACAGGCGCAAAAGGTGTTAGCACAAGTGCGGTAGATTTTGCGGCTGAATTGGATGCCATTCTATTGTTAGTGGTCAATGCTAATCAAGTTAACTCAGTGTTATTTGGCGAGGATGGTGTAGCACAGCATTTGAAAAAAGGTACGGCGGTGATGGTTTCATCCACCATTTCTGCACAAGATGCCAAAGATATTTCACAAAAATTAACAGAATTTGGCTTGGTGATGTTAGATGCACCGGTCTCTGGTGGTGCGGCAAAAGCAGCACAAGGCGAAATGACCATTATGGCATCAGGGGCCGCAGAAGCCTTTGAAAAATTAAAACCTGTTTTAGATGCGGTCGCAGGCAAGGTTTATAACATCGGCGAAGAAATTGGTTTAGGGGCAACCGTGAAAATTATCCACCAATTGCTCGCCGGTGTACATATTGCAGCAGGAGCAGAAGCGATGGCGTTAGCGGCTCGTGCCGGTATTCCGCTGGATCTGATGTATGACGTGGTGACCAATGCCGCAGGGAATTCGTGGATGTTTGAAAACCGTATGAAACACGTGGTTGATGGCGACTATACACCGCTCTCAATGGTGGATATTTTTGTGAAAGACCTTGGCTTAGTAAATGATACGGCAAAATCTTTACGTTTCCCACTTCACTTAGCCAGCACCGCTTATTCAATGTTTACCGAAGCCAGCAATGCAGGCTACGGAAAAGAAGATGACAGTGCAGTAATCAAAATTTTCAGTGGTATTGAGCTACCGAAAAAAGGAGGGCACTAAGATGTTAGGTGTTATTGCTGATGATTTTACTGGGGCGAGTGATATTGCCAGCTTTTTAACCGAAAACGGCTTAAAAACGGTGCAGATGAATGGTGTGCCAACTACGGCACTGAATAGCCAAGTTGATGCGATTGTGATCAGTTTGAAATCACGCTCTAACCCTGTTGAGGAGGCAATTCAGCAGTCGTTACAAGCCTTAACGTGGTTAAAGCAGAACGGCTGCACACAGTTCTATTTTAAATACTGTTCAACTTTCGATAGTACCGACAAAGGTAATATCGGCCCGGTGACAGATGCCTTAATGGCAGCATTGGAAACCGATTTTACCGTAGTCACACCGGCACTGCCAGTGAATGGTAGAACGATTTTCAACGGCTACCTGTTTGTCGGTGATGTGCTACTGAATGAATCCGGTATGCGTAATCATCCGATTACCCCGATGACAGATGCCAACTTGGTTCGCTTAATGGACGCTCAATCCCAAGGTAAAACCGGTTTAGTGGCTTATGCCGATGTTATTCAAGGGGCTGAGCGTGTTAAAGCCCGTTTTGCAGAGCTGAAACAGCAAGGCTATAAATATGCGGTAGTTGATGCAGCCGATAACTCACAACTAGCTGTACTTGCCGAAGCGGTGGCAGACTTTAAATTAGTCACGGGTGGTTCAGGTTTAGGGGCTTATATGGCGGCATACCGTTCAGGTGGTCAAAAAGGCACAAATGCCTTTGTCCCGAATAAAGGGAAAACAGTTGTGCTTTCAGGCTCTTGCTCGGTGATGACCAATAACCAAGTGAATTCCTACAAATCGAAAGCACCAAGCTATTTCTTAGAAGCCGAAAAAGCAATTAACAACCCTAATTATGTGGAAAAAATCTATCAATGGGTTGTTGCAAATTTAGACAGTGGGTTTGCACCGATGGTTTACGCCACCGTGCCGCCTGAAAAACTCAAAGAGATCCAAGCTCAGTTTGGTAGCGATAAAGCCAGCCACGCCATTGAAAGTACCTTTGCAGCATTAGCAGAGAAACTGAAAGCCGCAGGGGTAACGAACTTCATCACTGCAGGTGGTGAAACATCGAGCATTGTAGTGCAACAGTTAGGTTTTTCCGGTTTCCATATCGGTAAGCAAATTGCGCCGGGTGTGCCTTGGTTACAAGCGGTCGAAAAACCGATTTTTCTTGCATTGAAATCCGGTAACTTCGGTAAAGAGGACTTTTTTAGCTTTGCACAAGGAATGTATCTATGACAGAACAAGAACAAAAAGTACAGATGGTTGAACTCGCTCGTTCACTCTTTAAACGTGGGTATACCGTAGGGGGGGCAGGTAATCTCTCGGTACGATTAGATGAAAATCGCATTTTGGTGACACCAACAGGTTCATCGTTGGGGCGTTTAGAAGTGGAACGACTTTCCGTATTAGATATGCAAGGCAATGTACTGTCAGGGGATAAACCATCCAAAGAGTCGGTTTTTCACTTGGCACTGTATCAGAAAAATCCGGAATGTCAGGCAATTGTACATTTACACTCTACCTACCTAACTGCACTGTCTTGCTTACAGGATTTAGATATTGATAACGCAATTACAGCTTTCACACCTTACTATGTTATGCGGGTCGGTAGGTTACCTGTTATTCCTTACTATCGCCCGGGTGACATTAACATTGCTCGTGAGCTGGGTGAACGTGCCTTAGATGCAAAAGCATTTCTACTGGCAAACCACGGTGTTGTCGTCACAGGTTCTAATTTGATCGATGCGGTTGATAATACTGAAGAACTGGAAGAAACCGCCAAGCTTCATTTTATTCTACAAGGTCAAAAAGTGCGATATTTAACCGAAGACGAAGTGAATGACCTAAAAAATAGGGGAAAATAAATATGCCTAAATTCGCAGCAAATCTTACGATGATGTTTAACGAAGTGCCATTTCTAGAGCGCTTTGAAGCAGCAGCTAATGCAGGTTTTAAATATGTGGAATATCTCTGGCCTTATGACTATCCGGTAGCGGAACTCAAAGCCAGACTTGATCAATATGGCTTAAAACAAGTGCTGTTTAATACCGCCGCAGGCGATGTTTCCAAAGGCGAGTGGGGTGTTTCGGCTATTCCGGGACGTGAAGCAGACAGCCATCGTGATATTGATTTAGCATTGGAATACGCCCTCACATTAGGTTGTGAAAACGTACACGTTATGGCTGCGGTTGTGCCGGAAGGTGAAAACCGGGAAGCCTATAAGCAGACCTTTATCAAAAATGTGCAATATGCAGCAGATAAATTCAAACCGTACGGTATTAAGGTTCTTTTAGAAGCACTTAGTCCGGAAGTCAAACCAAACTACTTGATGAAAAGCCAGTTTGATACGTTGGAGATTGTTGAAGCCGTTAATCGGGACAATGTATTTGTGCAGTTGGATTACTTCCACGCCCAAAATGTGGATGGCAACTTATCTCGCTTAACCGACAAACTCAACGGTAAGTTTGCCCATATTCAAATTGCCTCCGTGCCAGACCGTCACGAGCCGGACGAGGGTGAAATTAACTATGAGTACATCTTCAATAAGCTCGATGAAATCGGTTATGAAGGCTATGTAGGCTGTGAATATAAGCCAAGAGCGGAGACCACAGCAGGTTTAGCCTGGTTTGAAAGATACAAATAGAGGGAGGTTTTATGAATATTGTGATTACAGGCGGAGCAGGTTTCTTAGGGCAACGCTTAGCGAAAACCTTATTGGCTCAGCATTCAGAGAAAATTCAAGAGTTAGTGTTAGTTGATGTGGTTAAACCTATCGCACCCAATAACGATCCTCGTGTTCGTTGTGTGGAAATGGATTTAAGAAACCCGCAGGGTTTAGATGAAATTATTACCGAAAAAACGACCGCTCTTTTTCACTTAGCCGCCATTGTGAGCAGCCATGCAGAGCAAGATCCTGATTTAGGTTATGAAATCAATTTTTTAGTGACCCATAATTTGTTGGAAGTTTGCCGTAAAAAGAATCCGAATATTCGCTTTATTTTCTCCAGCTCTTTGGCGGTGTTTGGCGGAGAATTACCTGCTGTAATTAACGACGGTACGGCGGTGACACCACAATCCACCTATGGTGCACAGAAAGCAATGTGTGAATTGCTCATTAACGATTATTCCCGTAAGGGCTTTGTTGATGGGATTGTGGTTCGCTTACCAACTATCTGCATTCGTCCGGGTAAGCCAAATAAAGCGGCCTCTTCATTTGTCAGTAGCATTATTCGTGAGCCGTTAAATGGGGAGGAAGCAGTTTGCCCGGTTTCACAGGATTTGTGTTTATGGATTTCCAGCCCGAATACCGTGATTAACAACTTTATTCACGCTTTAACTCTACCATCGCTGCCGCAACGCAGTTGGCATGTTATTAACTTACCTGGCTTTACGGTCAGCGTAAAACAAATGCTCTCTGATCTAGCTTCAATAAAAGGAGAAAATATCTTAGAAAAAGTACGATTTGAATTTGATGAAAATATTAACAACATTGTCGCAAGTTGGCCTGCTGAGATTAACAATAATACTGCTCTCAAACATGGTTTTAGCGTAGATGTTGATTTCAAGGAAGTTATCCAACAATTTATTAAACACGACATGTAAATTAGGAGCAACAGTATGTTTGGCTTACCAATTCCGATTATAGGACTATTGATTGCAGTATTTGTCTTGGTCTATTTAGTTTTAAAAACACGTGTTCATGCATTTATTGCTATGTTAATTGCCTCCGCTATTGCAGGTCTTGTTGGTGGCATGTCCGTCAATGATACACTCGGTGCAATCAGTAAAGGCTTCGGTGGAACTCTAGGCGGTATTGGTATTGTTATCGGTTTAGGGGTAATGATGGGAATCGTGCTGGAAGTGTCTGGTGCGGCAGAAAAAATGGCTTATAGCTTTATCAAAATGCTAGGCAAGAAAAAAGAAGAGTGGGCATTAGCGATCACGGGTTATATCGTGAGCATTCCAATCTTCGTCGATTCTGCATTCGTTATTCTCTATCCTGTGGCGAAAGCTTTAGCGAAAAACGGCAAACGTTCCCTCTTGACCTTGGGTGTAGCATTGGCTGGTGGCTTAGTAGTAACACATCACACTGTTCCACCAACACCAGGCCCGTTAGGTGTTGCAGGTTTATTTAACGTTGATCTTGGTGTCATGTTATTAGTCGGTATGGCTCTTGCGGTATTACCTGTAATTGGTATCGTACTTTACGCAAAATGGTTAGACAAAAAATACCCTGAGTTTAACCAACAAGTTTTCACTCAAGAAGAGTTAAAACAAAAATACGACGACTATATCGAAAGCCGTGAGAAAAAGAATTTACCAAGCTTAGGCTTATCTTTATTACCTATCGTCTTACCAATTGGTTTAATCTTTATCAAAGCGATTTTAGACTTAGTAGCAAAAGGTAATGCGGAATTTGCTCAAATGGGTATTTACCAATTCTTTGCTTTCGTTGGTCACCCAATGATTGCATTAGCGATCAGTGTCTTGGTTGCAGTTTATACCTTACTACCAAAAGTAGACCGTGATACGACCGCACTTCATCTTGAAGAAGGTGTAAAAACAGCAGGTATTATCTTGTTAGTAACAGGTGCGGGTGGTGCATTAGGTGCAGTATTGCGTGACAGTGGTGCAGGTAAACAATTAGCTGAGCAAATTGCCCAGTTACCAATTTCACCAATCTTAATTCCATTTATTGTTTCAACTCTTGTACGCTTTATTCAAGGTTCAGGTACGGTCGCAATGGTAACCGCAGCTTCAATTTCAGCGCCGATCTTAGCTCAAATTCCGGGTGTAAATATGATTCTAGCTGCACAAGCTGCGACAATGGGTTCCCTGTTCTTCGGTTACTTCAACGATAGCTTGTTCTGGGTTGTGAACCGAATGATGGGCATCAATGATGTGAAAAAACAGATGATCGTTTGGTCTGTACCAACGACTATTGCTTGGGGTATAGGTGGTATCAGTGTAATTTTATGTAACCTGATTTGGGGTAACGACGGCTCATTGTTTGACCTTGTCTTCCCTGTTGCTGTAATGGCTATCATCGCTATTTACATCAAAGCACAAAATAAAACCTTAAGTAAGTAATCAACCTAAATAGGCTATGAACCAAGTTCATAGTCTATTTTTTTACTTAAAACCTAGGAGTGGGATATGAAAAAATCTCTGATACTCGCAAGCACCTTACTATTCTCTTCCTTAGTCAGTGCAATGCCGGATGAAATTAAACCGAATGCCAATCTGAATATCACATTACTGGCCGAAGTCACCGCTCAAGGGCAGAAAATCAACGCTGTCGCATTGGAATACCCAAGCAATATCTTATCCGGCACGGATTTAAGACAGCTCTATCAAGTTCAAACCTCGTTGGATAATGCGCTACAAGAAGCCCGCTCTGTGTTAAAGGCTTATGTGAACAGTGAGCCGAAAATCAGCACACAGCCGCAAGCGGGTAAATTTGTGATCATTGAACTGGATACTGCGGATAAAAATGCATCGGTATATAGTGTGAGAGATGCTAATAAAGAACCGATGAAATTTAAAGCCAAAGATGCTAATGGAAAAATTATCGAAACCGAAAAAGTACAAGCGGTCAAAATTCCTGAATTTTTTGCAAAACGCCTTGCTTACTCGGTGGAGCAAAAAGGCTTTTTAAAATTAACGGACGGCACGACGCTAGATAAAGTCGCTTGGGTTCAAACCGCTGAGCCGGAAAACGTCCAAACCACCTACATTGATCAATTTGTGGCTAAACAGGTTTCGTTAGATAAACCTGAGAACAAACTGAACTACCGTTTCTATGCACCTTTGCAAAAAAACGGCAAAAAATACCCGCTTGTGATCTTCTTACACGGCTCAGGTCAAGTTGGTTCGGATAATTTGGCTCATCTATTATCGAGTAAAGGGGCGATTGCCACTCTGCCTTATGAGCCAAGTTTTGTGCTAGCACCACAATATGATCAAGTTTTTGACCCATTCGACAGTGCAGAAAAAGGACAGAAAGGTGGTATTCACTGGCAAACAGAAAACCGCATCAAGTTGGTACTCAAAATGATTGATGAAACCATCAAAGCCAATCCACAAATTGATACCAACCGTATTTATATCAACGGCTTATCTCGTGGTGCGGAAGGTGGATTAAATCTGTTATTGGCTCGCCCGAATTTCTTTGCCGGTGCATTGCTGATGAGTGGTCGTGAAGCCTATACGAACGAATGGGTGGACGGCAACGCCAATAAAGACAATCTCGCTGCTATTAAAAATGTGCCGATTTGGTTCTTCCACAGCAAGGAAGACCAAGTTTCACCGGTCCAAGGTTCCCGTATTAACTATCAAATTCTTAAAGAACAGTTAAACGCACCGAATGTGAAGTATACCGAATTTAGCTTCACCCAAGCGGGAGATAACGGTATTGTTCATAATAACCCTCATAACACTTGGGATGCTGTATATAATAGTCCAGAGATTATCGAGTGGTTACTTCAACAAAAACGCCACTAAGGAGGCATATTATGTTTATGTACTTATCTCATCCATTAGATCCAAAAGATCTGGCTTGGCCGGGAGAGCCTGTTGTTGAGGTTAATCGTTGTACAGATATATGTGAGAAAACGCCATTTAGTAGTTTTATTACCAAACTACCTAATCATTGCGGCACTCATATGGATGCTCCACGACACTTTGTTAAAGATGGTTTAAGTATTAACGAGCTGCCTATAGAATATTTTTGTCATAAACAAGTTGCTTTACTTGAAATTCCAAAAGGTGAAGCCGAAGGAATTACAAAAGAAGATTTACTACCTTATGCGGATATTTTATCAACAGTCTCGTTTGCGTTCTTTAGAACAGGCTTTGAGAAATATAGAACTGAGAATCCTACAATAATTGCAACAAGTGCGGGGGAGTATTTATCAGATAATTTCCCCAACTTAAAAGGCGTAGGCATTGACTTCTTAGCACTAGGCTCTCCATCATCTAGAGTGCCTGAAGAAGAGAACCCAAAGAACTGTCATCGAGCTATTCTAGGTTATTATACGGGGAGATTTACAACAGTTATTGAAGATATGCATTTAGCTGAACTACCTAAGAATGTTAAATTTAAGCAATTTTTTAATGCGCCTTGGCGTATTGCTGGACTAGATTCTAGCCAAGTAACTTGCATTGTAGAAATAGAATAGTGCAGGATGTAAGCATAAGTAATCTTATGGTATTTATGTAGTAGTTATACAAATATCTTATCGTATAGGGTAAAAAAATAAATATGTATAACTGCTACATAATTAGCAATTTTTCTAATTACCGATAATTCTATTTCATTCATTGTTATGTATTTTTTATAACAAAAAAATATACAAAATTCCTTCTTATAATTTTCATTTCTGGTTAATTTCTTGCACAATTTCCTCATTGAAGAATAAACCAATACTGAAATGCCTTTACTCTCTATTCAAAATTTACATAAAAAATATGGTGAAACTATTGCCATTAGGAATCTCAGCTTAGAGCTACACAAAGGAGAAGTTGTTGTCTTGCTTGGGCCTTCTGGTTGTGGGAAAAGCACTTTGCTACGTTGCATTAACGGATTGGAAGAGAAGCAAGGTGGCACAATTAAAATGCAGGGTGTCGGTGAGTTTGGTAAAGACTTAAGCTGGGAACTTTCTCGCCAGAAAGTCGGTATGGTATTTCAAAGCTATGAATTATTTGCTCATTTAAATGTTATCGACAACATCCTACTAGGGCCGTTAAAAGCACAAAATCGTAAGCGGCAAGAAGTAGAGGCTCAGGCTGATCAATTACTTAAACGTGTGGGATTACTGGAGCGAAAAACGGCTTTTCCTCGTGAGTTATCCGGCGGGCAGAAACAGCGTATTGCGATTGTTAGAGCACTTTGTATGAACCCTGAGGTGATTTTATTAGATGAAATTACCGCGGCTCTTGATCCTGAAATGGTAAGAGAAGTGCTGGATGTTGTGCTAGAACTGGCAAATGAGGGGATGTCTATGCTCATTGTGACCCATGAAATGGGCTTTGCAGAAAAAGTAGCAGACCGCATAGTATTTATTGATAAAGGGGAGATTATTGAGCAAGCAGCACCCAAGGACTTTTTTAATGCCCCAAAAACCGAACGGGCAAAACAGTTTTTACACGGACTAGATTATTAATTATTATTCGAGGAATCATTATGAAACGTTCAACTTTTTTAAAAACTTTATTGGCTACCACATTAGCTGTATTTACGCTTACTGCTTGTGATAACGTAGGTTCTGCTAGCAATAATACAGCAGAAAAAGATTCAGTAGCACAAATTAAAGAGAAAGGTGTTATTCGCATTGGTGTATTTGGTGATAAACCTCCGTTTGGTTATGTGGATGCAAATGGCAAAAACCAAGGTTTTGATGTGGAAATAGCTAAAGAGATTTCAAACGATTTATTCGGTAGCCCGGACAAAGTTGAATTTGTATTGACCGAAGCGGCAAATCGTGTGGAGTATTTAAAATCAAACAAAGTAGATTTAATTTTAGCTAACTTTACGAAAACACCTGAGCGAGCAGAGGTAGTAGATTTTGCTGAGCCTTATATGAATGTTGCTTTAGGCATAGTTTCGCCAAAAAATGCTTTAATTACGGATGTAAAACAACTTGAGGGCAAAACGTTATTAGTTAATAAAGGCACAACAGCCGATGCTTATTTCAGTAAAAATCACCCTGAAATCCAACTATTAAAATTTGACCAAAATACCGAAACTTTTGATGCGTTAAAAGATGGGCGTGGTGTAGCACTAGCACATGATAACGCTTTAGTATGGGCATGGGCAAAAGAGAATGCTGACTTTGAGGTTGCAATAGGCAGTATCGGCCCGGCTGAGCAAATTGCTCCTGCGGTTCAAAAAGGAAATAAAGCATTGTTGGATTTTGTAAACAAAGAGATAGGACAGTTTAAAACAAACGGTAAATTAAAAGCGGCTTATGAGAAAACTCTCGTACCGGTTTATGGTGAAAAAGAAGCGTTATTAGCTAAATAATAAAAAAACAGCACCTTTTACTAAAAGGTGCTGCCATATTTGCAAATTTTTGTTAAAACTTAACCGCTTGTAGGAAGCTATGAATTATTCTACTTAGCTTAAAGTAACATATTTGATAGTAATAGACCAAAGCAGATGCTAAAAATCATACTGAGTAAGCCCGGTAGCATAAAGCTGTGGTTGAAAATATATTTACCAATTTTGGTTGTGCCGGTAGTGTCAAAGTCGATAGAAGCAATGATTGGGCCGTAGTTTGGAATAAAGAAGTAGCCGTTTACCGCCACAAATACCCCGATGAGAACCGGTGCCGGAATGCCGATTGCCACCGCTAATGGGAATAGGGTTGCCACCGTTGCCCCTTGGCTGTTTACTAATACAGAAAGCACGAAAAGTGCGAATGCAAACGCCCAAGGTGCGGTTTCTACTAAACCGGAAACCATTGATTTCACTTCGTCCATATGACCTTGCATTAAGGTATCACCTAACCACGCAATACCGAAAATTGCAATGACTGCACGCATACCGGCATGGAATACTGAGCCTTTAGTGATTTCGTTGCCGTCCGGTTTACAAGTTAGGATAATTAATGCACCAATACTTAACATCACAATTTCAATGGTGTGAGCCATACCCATCGGTTTGCCGTCAAACACAGGGCGAAGTGAAGGCATTGCACCCATTAATACGACCAATAAAGCACCAAATAGGAATAAGCCTACGGATAATTTCGCCGTTGGTTTTAATGGTAATTCGGTTGGATTTGCGGTGATATGATTTGCTTTTACATATTCAGGATCTTGCAATAATCTTTGATAATTCGGGTCATCTTTTAACTCTTTGCCCATTTTATTAACAAATACACAAGCAAGCCCTAAGCCTAATAAAGTAGATGGAATGGTTACCATCAACACATCACCTAAGGTAATTCCTTGAGGCTCAAGAAACGCAACTACAGCCACAACCGCGGCGGCAATTGGGCTTGCTACAATCGCAAATTGAGAAGCAATTACTGCCATGGAAAGTGGGCGTTCCGGACGAATACCGTTATGGCGACTGACTTCAGCAATCACAGGTAATACTGAATAGGCAACGTGTCCTGTACCGGCCAGTACAGTAAATGTCCAAGTCACTAACGGTGCAATAAAGGTAATATATTTTGGGTTTTTACGTAAGATGCGGGTTGCGATTTTGATCATATAGTCTAAACCGCCGGCAGCTTGCATTGCTGCTGCCGCTGAAACTACCGCCATAATCATAAACATCACGTCAATCGGCAATCCTGCCGGTTTTAACCCGAAGCCGAATGACAATATGACTAAACCTAAACCACCAAATACTCCAAGGCCGATACCGCCTACGCGAGCACCAACCAAAATGCATAGTAACACTATGGCAAATTGGATAAGAAACATAGCAGACATAATTTTTGCTCCTGATAATTAATTAAAAATCGGTATTTGAAGAAATTTTTATTTTTCATCAAATTAGTCGGGGCGTACTATATCAATAAATAAAACTAATCTCTATAATCTAAATCAATAAAAACTTTAATTTGATTGAGGAAAAATATGCAATTCTCAAAAATGCACGGACTGGGTAATGATTTTATGGTGATTGATGGTGTTACTCAAAATATATACCTCACAGAAGAGATGATTCGCACCTTATCAGATCGCCATCGTGGAGTTGGTTTCGATCAACTTTTGTTGGTTGAGCCACCTTACGATCCTGAGTTAGATTTCCACTATCGCATTTTTAATGCGGATGGCAGCGAAGTATCGCAATGTGGTAACGGAGCAAGATGTTTTGCCCGTTTTGTTACGCTAAAAGGTTTAACGAATAAAAAAGATATCCATGTCAGTACCGCCAAAGGTAAAATGGTATTAACGATACAAGATGATAGTAAAGTACGTGTGAATATGGGCGAGCCAATTTGGGAACCGGCCCAAGTACCGTTTGTGGCGAATAAATTTGAGAAAAATTATATTTTACGTACCGATTTACAAACTGTGTTATGTGGTGTGGTATCAATGGGTAACCCACATTGCGTGTTACAAGTAGAAGATGTGAAAACCGCACCGGTAAATGAGCTGGGACCTTTATTGGAAAGTCATGAACGTTTTCCGGAGCGAGCCAATATCAGCTTTATGCAAGTAGTAAGTCGTAATCATGTGAAATTACGCGTTTATGAACGTGGAGCCGGTGAAACACAAGCCTGTGGTAGCGGTGCGTGCGGTACGGTGGCAGTAGGTATTATGCAAGGTTTGTTAGATAACAAAGTACAGGTTGATTTACCCGGCGGCTCATTGACTATTGAATGGAACGGTGTTGGCAATCCACTGTATATGACCGGTGATGCCACCCATATTTATGATGGTTTTATTAAACTGTAATGAGAGGTAGGGAGGGTTCTAACCCTCCCGATTTACTTATTGTTTCATTAATTTTTTCACTAATTCAAAGACTATAGGCAATTCTGTTACCCCTTCTCGATCGAGAAAATGCCCGCCTTGATTCAAGCGAACATAATCTGCCTGCAAATGTACCGCCAAAGCATCACTATGTTTATGTGCAACGATGTTATCGTTTAACGCACTCAAAACATAAGCAGGGAAAGCGGGTGGGCTTGGCAAAATTGCATAGTAGTTGGTAAAGGCAGATAATTCAGGCAGATTAGGCAACGGTTGGTAAAACCCTGATACAAACACAGCCCCTTTAATTTGCTCTTGTTGTTTCGCTAAAAAATTCAAAATAGCGATACAGCCTAAACTATGCCCAACAAAAATCGTATTTTCGTTAACTTCCACATTTTCTGCCAGATGAGCCAGCCAACGATCAAGCGAAGGGTTTTCCGAATCAGGCATATTTAACCGCTGACAACTTACGCCAATGGTAGTTAATTGCTGTTCCAACCAAGGAAACCAATTTTTATCGGCATTTGCTGTATAGCCGTGTACGATATAAACCTGTGCCATTTTTCACTCCTATTTATTTAACTTAAAAGATTGTAGCACAGCTTTTCAGAAAAACTTTGACAAAAAAACAAGCGGTCATTTTTGATCTTTTTTTTGCAAGATAATGTTAAAATAATGAGTGATAAATATAAAAAGGAAATACATGAACGTTTGGATTCTACTCGCTATTTCGATTTGTTTAGAAATTGTTGCGACTAATTTATTAAAATTAAGCAATGGCTTTACTAAAGTTGTACCAACGATCAGCTCATTAGCTCTCTATGGTTTATCGTTTTATTTTCTCTCGATTATTTTCCGCACATTGCCAGTAGGTATTGTATATGCGGTTTGGTCCGGTGTTGGTATTGTGTTGACCGCTTTGGTTGCTTATTTTGCTTTCGGGCAGAAAATTGATTTAGCAGGAATGATTGGGATTATCTTGATTATTGCTGGTGTTTTGGTGATTAATTTATTTTCAAAGATGTGATACAAGCGGTCATTTTTCTGCAGAATTTTGCAATTTGGTATGAATAGTGGAAATTAAAAAGAGACGAACATAAATTCGTCTCTTTTTTTAATTTTATCGTTCTCTTAACCCCTCGGTTACAGATTCTTCCAGTGGGCTGAGTAAGTAACTCATTACGCTACGCATACCGGTTTTGATTTCGGCTGTTATGCTCATACCGGAGCCAAGTGCAATGGTTTTTCCATCGGGAGAGACAAGATTTTTTCTGTCTATGCTTATCGTTGCATTAAACACTAAGCCGAGATTTGGGTGTTCAATGGCATCTGGGCTGATATGTTTAATTTTCCCGTTCAAATAGCCATAGCGAGTATATGGGAAAGTTTCAACTTTGATAATTACATCTTGTCCTGCTGTAACAAAACCGATATCTTTATTTTGGACGAGTGCTGTTGCTTCCAATACATCATCCTCAGGGACGATTACCATTAATGTTTCCGCTGTTGTCACCACACCGCCTATCGTATGAATTTTCAGTTGCTGGACTGTGCCGGAAACCGGTGCTCGAATCATTGAGGCTTGTTGCCGTTGATTGTTTTTTTCCAGTTCTAGGCGAAGCTGACGTTCATTTTCCATGTGCTGTTTTATTTTTTCTAACACATCGCTTTTGAAAAATTTCGTAATGAGGTCAAGCTCTTCTTTTACATTAAGTAAGTCATGCTCTAATTCATTTAGTTTGGAACGATAAACAGCCAGCTCATTTTGGGCTTCAATAGTTTTATTTTCCTGTGAAAGCAATTCATGCTTAGATAACGATTTTTGTTGATAAAGTGCTTTAAAATCCTTTAATTTTTCGCTTTCAATACGACTTGCTCCTTCGTATTTGCGAACATAAGCGTAAGCTGTCTGCTTTTCAGCATCTTTACGCTTGTAGGCTAGGACTTTTTGTGCTTTTTGTTTTTGCCACGTTGAGTATTGCTCCTCAATTAAATGTTTAATCCGTAATCTATCTTCTTCAGAAGTATCTTTAAATTCTGTTTTAGATAAATCAATGGCGGGTAAACACTCTTTTTCAATAGCTTTCAGCAATGTTTGATAACGATAATTTTCCAGTTTTGCTAAAGCAAGCGAACTCCTCGTTTTCTGCATATCAGCATCTGAGCCGAGAGCAGTTAAGCTGACTAATAGCTGTCCTTTTTCTACAAACTGCCCATCTTTCACAAAAATTTCTTTTACTATCGCATTTTCAATCGGTTTGATTTCTTTGCTTCTCCCGCTAAATGCCAGTTTACCGGTTGCGGTCGCAACAATTTCTACCTTGCCCACGCTTGCGATAATAATAGCTAAAGCGAGAAATATCATAATTAAATAGGCAATCAAGCGAGGTTTTTTGGAAACCGGTGTTTCAATAAGCTCTAAATGCGCAGGTAGAAATTCGCTTTCATCTTTTTTTCTGTCTGGGTGGTCTAATTCTTTACGAATTTTCCACACTTCTTTCCAGACATTTTTATAGCGTAAGAAAAATTCATAAATACCACTTATCCATATTTTCATTGTAGTACCTTCTTAATTCACTTGTAATTGGTGCAAATAGGAATAAAGGCCGTTACTGTTTTGAAGTAACTCTTGGTGCTTACCTTGCTCTACAATTTCACCTTTTTCCATCACGATAATTCGGTCTGCATTTTTAACTGTAGATAAACGGTGAGCAATTAAAATCACAGTTCGACCTTGGCATATTTTTTGCATATTTCGCATAATAATATGCTCAGACTCGTAATCGAGCGCACTGGTAGCTTCATCAAAAATCAGAATTTTAGGATTGTTGACCAACGCTCTGGCAATGGCAATTCGCTGTCTTTGTCCACCGGAAAGACCCGCACCTTGTTCACCTACTACAGTGTTATAACCTTCGCGTAACTCGGAAATAAAGTCATGAGCACCGGCTAATTTGGCTGCATAGATAATGCGTTCCATCGGCATACTTGGATCCGATAATGCAATGTTGTCTCGGATGCTACGATTTAATAGCACGTTATCTTGCAATACGACACCAATTTGGCGGCGAAGCCAGTTTGGATCAGCTAAAGCTAAGTCATGTCCATCAATGAGAACTTGCCCGTTTTCAGGAATGTAAAAGCGTTGTAGCAGTTTCGTAAGGGTACTTTTGCCTGAGCCGGAACGCCCAACAATCCCAATTACTTCACCTTGTTTAATGTCTAAATTGACATTATTTAGAATTGTTGGTGCATCGGGTTTATATCTGAAGCGGATATTTCTAAATGCCACATTCCCCTGTATTTCAGGAAGAGATAATTTCCCTTGATATTGCTCGGTCGGTGAGTTTAGTACATCGCCTAAACGCGTAACAGAAATACCGACTTGCTGGAAATCTTGCCATAATTGCGCCAAGCGAATAACAGGAGCAATAACTTGTCCTGAAAGCATATTAAAGGCGATTAATTGTCCGATACTTAAATCACCGGAAATCACAAGGTGTGCACCTAACCATAAGTTAATTACCATAACGGCTTTTTGAATAAGTTGTACGCCTTGCTGCCCAATTGTAGCCAGCACAGTTACACGAAAACTGGATGAAACATAGCTTGCTAATTGTTTATCCCAAGTGTCGGTCATTTGTGGTGACACAGCCATTGCTTTGATCATATTAATAGCGGTAACCGATTCCACCAAAAATGCTTGGTTATCCGCACCTCTGGCAAATTTATCGTCTAGGCGGCGCCTTAAAATCGGGCTGATAAATATTGACCATAAGATATAGCATGGTAAAGAGCCAAGAATAACCAGTGTGAGCTTAGGGCTGTAGTACCACATCACCGCAAAAAAGATAAATGAGAAAAGTAAATCCAACACTGAAGTGAGTGCTTGACCAGTGAGAAAATTACGAATTTGATCTAATTCTCTGACTCTAGCAACGGTATCGCCTACCCGCCGATTTTCAAAGTAGGAAATTGGCAATGCTAATAAATGGCGGAATAATCTTGCTCCTAGTTCCACATCAATACGACTGGTGCTATGAGAAAATACGTAAGTTCGCAAACCACTTAAGACAATTTCAAATACGATGACAATTGCCAATGCTACTGTAATGATATTTAAGGTTGAGAAGCCTCGATGTACCAATACTTTATCCATCACAACTTGGAAGAATAGCGGTGTAATTAAGGCAAAAATTTGCAAAAAAATAGAAACAAGTAAAGTTTCTAAAAAGATTTTTCTATATTTAATAACAGCAGGAATAAACCACGTAAAGTCAAATTTAGCCAACTGACCAACAATAGAGGCCCTTGATGTGACTAGGATAATTTTCCCTTGGTAACAACTTTCAAACTCTTCCTGAGAGAGGATTTTGGGTGCATCTTGCTCTAAGTCATAAGTTAAGTAACGTTTTTTATCGGTATCGACTTTTACCAATAAAAAGTGCTTACCATTGTCTTGCCATATTAGAGCAGGCAAATTAACTAAGTGTAAGCGAGAAATCTCTTTTTTTATGTGTTTGGCTTTAAGTTCTAATGATTTTGCAGCCAATAGCCAAGAAGTTAAGGTGAGACCTTTTCCTTCGACATCAAATTTATGTTTTATTTCTTCTGGATTGAGGGGAATATTATGATATTGGGCAAGCATTTTCAGAGCAACTAATCCAAGATCATTGCTTTGATGATTAACTTCCATGAAATCTCCTTTTAAAAAATAAAATAGCAACTCCATAATGCGCAAACAATATAGAGTTGCTAAACATTTAAAATATTAAGCTGCTCTTACAAATTGTACAGATTGGTTGTGTTCATACAATGATGTAGGAACACCAAGCCCCATTCTGTTATCGCTTGAAGAGGCAAATGCGCCTGCAGATGAAACAAGTTTGTTTAAGCTATTTGAAGTGAATTTGCTTTCTCTGAGTAAAGCACTGCTTTCAGCAACTTTCGCCAATTCGTCTTGAGCAATTTTACCGTTGCCTTTTTTGATTAAATCATCAATTTGCTTATAGGTGATACGTTCACCTTGTCGACCAATGATTTCTTCAATTTTTTCGTCTCGAGTCGCTTTGTAATTAGGCGTTTCTTTAGCTAGCTCTTCTTCACGGAACCAGTTTTGAATAGTTACTTTTTCTTTTTTCACATTAGTGATCACAAGATGATGCTTAACTTTTTCAAAGGTTAAATCTTTAAGATTTGAGTCCGCGAAAGATAATTTATCATTACCGCCAGAATCGCTAATTGAATCGTTGCCATCTCCTTGACGGTGTACGAAGATATCATCGCCTTTACCGCCGTGTAAGATATCATCACCTTGACCGCCATCGATAAAGTCATCGCCCTCACCACCATCGATAACATCAGAGCCTTTACCACCGAATAAACGGTCGTTACCGGCATTACCATCAATGTTGTCAACACCATCACCACCGTGGAAGGCATCATCAAATTTACTACCTTTAAAGGTATCATTATGTGAAGTACCGATAATTTCTTCGATAGATTTTAAGGTATCTGTTGTATAGTAACCGGCATGCTGTCTATTGTTGCTGTGACGATATTCAATTTTCTCTTCACGGCTACCAACTAGAGCAGAGTGAGTTGCAGTCACTTCATGTAATGCTTTACCGGTTTCGACAAAACGTTTAACCGTGTAGCTACCTTTGACTGTTTCATTGGTTGCATCAATGGTTAATGCACCATAATCACCTCGGCTATAATGCACACGGTCATGACCGTTACCGCCATCAATTTCTGTGGTACCTGAACCAACAAATACATCATCGTTACCATCACCAAGATTTGCGATAATTTTGGTTTCTTTCGTCTTAGTTACATTATCTGCATGATCTAATTCAACACCAATACGTTGAACTACATTAGTTAAATCAAAGGTAGAGCTTGCAGCACCGTCAGTAATTTTCCAGCTATCTACGCGGTTAATGTTTAACTTAGTAATATATTCATATTTACCAGTTTGCACACGCTGACGATTTTCTACACCTGGGGTAAGTAATGGTGTTCTAAATAAAATATGCTGGGTTTTAGTATCACCGGATTTGCTGACATCAATGACACCTGAAGCAGAATCTAATTGTACAAATTTATCTGCTTTTATATGTTTGCCCTCTTCAAACGCATCCACATAGGCTTTTCCGCTCATCACTTTTTCACCTAAACGGCTGATACCGGCAAGATCACCAATATTACTATCCCATTGTCTTTGCGTAATTGCGATAACACGCTCTGCTTGCAATTCTCTATTAAGATTAAGTAATTGACGCATGTTGTCTTGAAGATCAGCTAAATGGCGAGAGTCGTAACCATTTTCGAAGTAATTTTTACCGTTATGTTTTTTCTCCCAATCTACAATTTTATCGTGAATTTTATTCGCCACATGCTCAAACATAGCTTGTTTAGAATATTGTAGAATGGTTGAGATAATTCCAGTAATACCAGAAACAAGTAAGGCAATCGGAGCACCAACTAAAGAACCGGCTGCAGCAGCAGATACACCACCTGAAATTGCGGCTAATGCAGTATTAATTGCGGTTACAGAGGCATCTACAGTACCTGTGCCTCGTTGGAATTCGGCCAGTAGACTATCTCCTTCATAACCTAGCTTCTTAAAGCGCTCTGCGTAACTTTCTAATGCTTTAGCATTGTTAAATTTATCTGCAATTCCCGCAAATGCAAGCGGGCTGATAGCCAGTGATACTGTAGAGGCAATTAATGCTGCCACAGGGCCTGTAGTGGATAAACCTGCTGCAACACGTTGTGCTAAAATGTAAGAAGAAACTGCTTTGGTGATATTTCCAACGACTTGATTAACAAGTTCAACGCCAGCACCTACTTTTTTGCCTGTAGAGGCATTTTTATCTGCTAAGACAAGTGCTGCTGTCGCCCCGGAAAGTAGACCAGAAATCACTTCTAAACCAAGGCTTGCTTTACCTAAACCTTCAAGATTTTTTAGCTTTTCACCTAAAGCTCCTAAACCTTTTACATTTTGTAATTTGGTACCTAATTGGTTAATTTGATCTGCAAAACTGTCAATTGTTTGGACAGAATTCGCAATGTTTTCAATTAAAGAATTGGTGAGTTCTAAACCGGCTTTTGCTAAATCAAGTTCACTCCCATTTTTTTGTAGGATTTCGTCCAAATCCATACCAGCCATGACTGAGCCTAAAATGGATTGAATACCTGATAGCACAGTTTTTGCTTTACCTATATTTTGAGCGATTGCTTGAGCTGAGCCTAAAGACTGCCCTAATTTAGTTTTTTGTAGTTGCTTATTGAGTTGTTCTGCAGATAGAACAATACCGCGTTCGCTAAAGCCAAGAACATTTTGAATTGTGCCTAAGCTTGTTTGGGCAGTTGCAATGTTATTACGTTCTTCTTTTTGTACCTCAATGCCTAGCTCTTCGGCTGCTTTCACTAGGTCTTGAAGGCCGTTACCTTGATTTAAGTCGTAATCTTTAGGTACAGCTAAAATAAGTTTTTTTGCTCCTGTTTTTAAAGATTGTCCAGTTCTATTCAATCCATTTTTAGTTGCTGCAAGTGTTCTGTTAAATCCGTTTCTGGTTGCACCTAGTGTGCTTTGTAGATTGGTCTTAATCGTATTAAGTCTAGCGCCCATAAGGGATGTCTCCTTTTATATTTAGTAAAATCAAAATTTATTTTTTAATGCTTCTGCGAGTTCATTTTGATATGAATCAAAGCGTTTTTTCGCTGTTTTTCTATCTAATTTACCTCCTTTGAAGTAGGCTATTTTGCCCAGTTCTTTCTGTTTTGGATAAAAGCGTATAGATCTGACGATAGTATCAGGGAATTTATTACACATTTTTTCATAAAGTAATTGTGAATGCCCAAATGGTGCTACCCAATCAATGATCCAACGTCTATCCCCTGACTGCCACTCATCAGGTGAGAGTGAAGCAATATCCTTAATATATTTCACCTCTGTTTCAAGGTTTAAATCGGCCCAGCTACAATAAGCAATGGGTATTCCATTATCAACAAGTAGCATATATTGTTCATTTTCAATGGCTGGAATGACATTTCTAGCTAACAAAGAATTGCTCCATTCTTTGTGTAAAGGGGAACTCATCCATAGCCAGGTGATTTTTCCTAATAGATTAAAGTTAGTTTCGTTCATGGTTTTTATTTGATAATCATTCTGAATTAAGTTAAAAGCACAGAATAATATAATCTTTTTTATGTAAAGATCCAGTTTTTTTGCTGTTATGTGGCATATTTTTAGCTTTTCGATTTTTAAATGAGCTATTTGGAAAACAAAATGTTTTCATTTTGTACAAAGTGTTTTAGTAATGAACAAAATAGTAACATACTAAAATTAATGTAACATATATTTATCATTAAAATTTATGTGGTTATAGTGCGGAATGAAATTGGTTCAGACATTAATTTGATAGAGAGAGGAGATAGTGTTGATTGTTTTTTCGCCATTTTGATGGTGATTTATTTTCAACGGCGTGATACAAGCGGCCATTTTTCCGCAAAATTTTGCGACAAACGCTTGCGTTTGAACGTTGGCTTTGCCAACGGCTCCAAAGGAGCGAGCGTAGCGAGTAAAAAAGCAACCGCTTGTTTGAATGGTTATAAGCCTTTTAATCGCTGATAAAGCTCAGCAAATTTTTCACGTTTAGCTTGATATTCTGAGTAGTGAGCTGGGTTTGGCTGATAGATTTGCTCTAGCGGTAATGGTTGGCATAACTCGGCAATATCTTGGTTTGGATTTAATGCAATTTGAGCCAGTTTTGCCGCCCCTAAAGCCGGACCGACATCTCCTCCTGTACGGTATTCAAAGGTTTTACCGCTAATATCGGCAAGTAATTGTCGCCAATAGGCACTTTTTGCTCCGCCACCAATTAAGGCGATGTTATCTGCATTCACCCCTGTTTCGTGTAGCACATCAATTCCTTGAACTAAGGCGAAACTTACGCCCTCAATCACCGCTTTTGCCATCGTGATTTGGTTGTCGTTATGATTTAAACCCCAGAATACGCCTTTAGCGTAAGGATCGTTATGCGGTGTGCGTTCACCGGATAAATAAGGTAAGAAAATCGCATCGGAGGCAGTATGGTTTGCTTCAACTTGTTGGAATAAGGTTGGTACATCTTTAAAGCCTAAGGATTTGGCAGCCCAGTCCACAGAAGATGCCGCACTTAAAATCACCGACATCAAATGCCAGCGATCAGGTAAAGCGTGGCAGAAGCTGTGAACCGCTTTTTGCGGATTAGCGTGGAATTTGTCGCTCACCACAAAATAAACCCCTGAAGTGCCGAGTGAAAGCATCGCTTGCCCTGTTTGGTATAAGCCAATGCCGATTGCTCCAGCGGCATTATCACCGCCGCCTGCTACAATTGGCACTGATTTCATTTTCCAGTGTTGTGCAATTTCTTTGCGTAAATAGCCTGTGATTTGGTTGCCCTCAAACAGTGTTGGCATATTTTCAATGTCTAATCCGCAGGCATTCAAAAGAGATGTGTCCCAATCCCGCTTGCCGACATCTAACCACATTGTGCCGGAAGCATCAGACATATCGGAGGCATATTCGCCACTCATCAACAAGCGGAGATAATCTTTCGGTAGTAATACTTTGCTGACTTTTTCGGCAATATTCGGCAGATGTTTATCCACCCAGCGTAATTTAGGGGCAGTAAAGCCCGGCATCATTAAATTGCCGGTGATTTCACGGCTGTTTGGCACTAATTTTTCCAACTCGTCGCATTCAGCAAAACTGCGACCGTCATTCCATAAAATAGCAGGCGAAAGCACGTTGTCTGCACTGTCTAGCAAGGTCGCACCGTGCATTTGCCCAGTTAGCCCTATGGCTTTTACATTACTTAAATCTTGTTGGCTCGCCAGCTCAAGCATAGCCTCGTTAGTGGCATTCCACCAATCTTGCGGATCTTGCTCAGACCATAATGGTTGCGGGCGAGAAATAGGGAGAGACTTTTGGGTGATTGCAACAATGTGTTGGGCTTCATCAAGTAGAACGACTTTAACCCCAGAAGTACCAAGATCAATTCCAATATACATAGATGTTCCTTTGTTATTGAATACAAGCGGTCATTTTATTTAGAAAATTTGCAAACAATTGGTAAAAAACGACCGCTTGTAGATTAACGATAAATATAGCTATTCACTAAATTTTCTAAATATTCTTGCTGACCTGAAATCGGTTTTGGGTCTAAGCCTTGGGTTTCTACGATTTTCGCTAAATCTTCTAAACTTGTTTTACCATTTAAAATTTGTTGACCTAAATCTTTATCCCAACCTGCGTAGCGGTTATCCACCACTTTTTGTAACGCTTGGTCTTCAATCATTTTTGCGGCACGTTTTAGAGACAATGCTAACACGTCCATTGCCCCGATGTGTGCGTGGAATAAATCATACGGGTCGGTACTTTGGCGGCGAATTTTCGCATCGAAGTTGAAACCGCCTGTAGTGAAACCGCCAGCTTTTAAGATTTCGTACATTACCAAGGTATTTTCTTCAACACTATTTGGGAATTGGTCGGTATCCCAGCCTAATTGCGGGTCGCCACGGTTTGCGTCGATAGAACCGAAAATGCCTAATGCCGTTGCGGTTGCAATTTCGTGCTGGAAGGTATGCCCCGCCAGTGTAGCGTGGTTGGCTTCAATGTTCATTTTAATTTCATTTTCTAAACCGAACTGTTTTAAGAAACCGTAAACGGTTGCTACATCATAGTCGTATTGGTGCTTGGTTGGCTCTTGTGGTTTTGGTTCGATGAGTAAAGTGCCTTTAAAGCCGATTTTATGTTTATGCTCTACCACTAATTGCATAAAGCGACCGATTTGTTCACGTTCACGTTTGAGATCGGTATTCAGTAAAGTTTCATAACCTTCACGTCCGCCCCATAACACATAGTTTTCGCCACCTAAGCGTTGAGTTGCGTTCATTGCAGTGAAGACTTGTGCGGCTGCCCAAGCAAACACTTCCGGATTTGGGTTGGTTGAGGCACCGGACATATAGCGAGGATTGGTAAAGCAGTTTGCCGTTCCCCATAGCAATTTCACGCCGGTTTCTGCTTGTTTTTGCTCTAAAATATCGACAATGGTGTTGAAATTATGGAGATATTCTTTGAAATTGTTGCCTTCAGGGGCAACATCGACATCGTGGAAGCAGTAATACGGTACGCCTAATTTTTGGAAAAATTCAAACGCAATTTCTGCTTTTTGTTTCGCACCTTGTAATAAATCGCCTTTTTTTTGCCAGCTTCTGTCAAGTGAGCCCACACCGAACATATCGTTGCCTGTCCAACAGAAAGTGTGCCAATAGCAAACCGCTAAACGCAGATGTTCTGCCATTGTTTTGCCTAAAATAACTTCATTTGGGTTGTAATGTTTGAATGCAAACGGATTGGTTGAGTTTGCTCCTTCAAATTGGACTTTCGAGATTTTGTCAAAATAGTTAGACATAATAATGCTCCTCTGAATTGGAAAATAATCTTTCGGTAACATAATCGGAGAATTATCAAAACCATTCAATTACGATATTTCGTTTTTTGATTTAGATTATTGGTTAATGTGGCGTAGATCACAAAAGCGAAAAATCGTAATAGTGTTGAGAAATATGATAATTGCACTTCATTTGAAATCAGCCCAGACTTTGAGCGAGCGAGAATAGGCTCGAACATCATTTTTACAACCAATGAGGTGAACTATGAAACTTAAGTCCAAATTATTAGCAGTTGCTGCCGCCACCTTAATGGCATTTAGCCACTCTGCAATTGCCAAAGATCTGAAAATCGGTATGTCTATCGATGATTTACGCTTAGAACGTTGGCAAAAAGATAGAGATATTTTTGTGAACAAAGCAGAAGCTTTAGGGGCAAAAGTGTTTGTGCAATCTGCAAACGGTGATGCGACCGCTCAAATTTCTCAAATTGAGAATATGTTAAATAAAGATATTGATGTGTTAGTGATTATTCCGTTTAACGGTGAAGTATTATCAAACGTGATTGCGGAAGCGAAAAAAGAGGGAGTTAAAGTTTTAGCTTATGACCGTCTGATTAATAACGCAGATATCGATTTTTATGTTTCATTCGATAATGAAAAAGTCGGTGAGTTACAAGCACAAAGCATTATCGAGCAAAAACCGGAAGGGAATTATTTCTTAATGGGCGGTTCACCTGTGGATAACAACGCAAAATTATTCCGCCAAGGGCAAATGAAAGTGTTACAACCACATATTGATAGCGGCAAAATTAAAGTAGTAGGCGACCAATGGGTGGATTCTTGGTTAGCTGAGAAAGCCTTACAAATTATGGAAAATGCGTTAACCGCAAATAAAAACAACATTGATGCGGTAGTGGCTTCAAACGATGCAACCGCAGGTGGTGCAATCCAAGCATTAAGTGCTCAAGGCTTATCGGGCAAAGTGGCGATTTCAGGTCAAGATGCTGACTTAGCAGCAATCAAACGTATCATTGCCGGCACACAAACAATGACGGTGTATAAACCAATTACTAACCTTGCAGATAAAGCGGCGGAAATTGCTGTAGCACTGGGTAAAGAAGAAAAAGTTGAAAGCAATGCGAAATTAAACAATGGTAGCAAAGAGGTTGAGGCTTACTTATTAGAGCCTGTGGTAGTAACCAAAGAAAATATTGACGACACCGTGATTAAAGACGGCTTCCACACCAAAGATGCAGTCTATAAATAAATCACTTTAATTTATCGAGATGGCGAGGCTTCCTCGCCATTTTTGAAAATAGGGGCTAAGTATGGCGAAATTATTAGAAATGAAGAACATCACCAAAAAATTTGGTGAGGTTGTCGCATTAAATAATATTTCAATTTCCCTTGAAACCGGTGAAATACTTTCTTTGTGTGGTGAAAATGGTTCAGGTAAATCAACCTTGATGAAAGTATTGTGTGGTATTTATCCTGCCGGTGAGTATGAAGGGGAAATCTATTTTTCCGGCGAAAAACTGATTGCTAAAAATATTAAAGATACCGAAGAAAAAGGCATTTCCATTATTCACCAAGAGCTGACCTTAGTAAAAAATATGTCAATTTTGGAGAATATGTTTTTAGGTAATGAAATTACCCAATCGGGATTGACCTGCGACAACGAAATGTATCTGCGTTGTAAAACCTTGTTAGAGCAAGTTCAACTGGATATTGATCCGAATACAAAAGTGGGCGAATTAGGCTTAGGGCAACAACAATTAGTCGAAATTGCCAAGGCTTTGAACAAACAGGTGCGTTTATTGATTTTAGATGAACCAACAGCTTCGCTGACTGAAAAAGAAACGGATATTCTGCTTAATTTAATTCAAGACTTAAAAGCCCACAACATTGCTTGTGTTTATATTTCCCATAAATTGAATGAAGTCAAAGCCATTTCCGACAAAATTTGTGTGATACGAGATGGTGAACATATCGGCTCTCGTTCGGCAATCGGTATGAGTGAAGATGACATTATCACGATGATGGTAGGGCGTGAAATTACCTCGCTATATCCACACGAACCGCACAAGATTGGCGAAGAAGTTTTGCGTGTTGAAAATATTACCGCTTGGCACCCAACTAATACGCATATCAAGCGGGTAGATAATGCTAATTTTGTGCTACATAAAGGCGAAATTTTAGGCGTGGCAGGCTTAGTGGGGTCAGGACGAACTGAAATGGCACAATGTATTTTCGGATCTTATCAAGGCAAATATCAGGTAGATATTTATCTCAATAACCAAAAAATAAAAATCAAAAATTGTGCTCAAGCCATTGAAAATCACATTGTTATGGTGCCGGAAGATCGCAAAAAACACGGCATTATTCCGATTATGGGCGTAGGTAAAAATATTACCCTTTCTTCCTTGCCACAATTTTGTTTTGGAAAAAAAGTGATAAATGAACCTCTTGAAGAAACCATTATTAACCAATCCATTGCCAAACTCAAAGTGAAAACCTCATCGCCTGAATTAGCAATTGGGCGGTTAAGTGGAGGTAATCAGCAAAAAGCGATTTTAGCGAAATGTTTGCTACTCAATCCAAAAATTTTAATTTTAGACGAGCCAACACGGGGCATTGATGTGGGGGCAAAATATGAAATTTATAAACTCATCAATCAATTAGCTCAAGAAGGAATGGCGATTATTGTGATCTCTTCCGAATTGCCAGAAGTATTAGGTATTAGTGATCGTGTGTTAGTAATGCACGAGGGAAAAATTAAAGCGAACCTCATCAACCAGAATTTAACTCAAGAAAAAGTGATGGAAGCGGCACTCAAGGAGTAATTTATGAACAAGTTTAAATCTATTAATTTACAAGTATATATTATGCTGATTGCAATCGTGGTGATTATGAGCTTTTTCTCAATCGCAACAGATGGTGCCTATTTAAGTGCCAGAAACATTTCTAACTTGTTACGCCAAACTTCCATTACAGGTATTCTTGCCATTGGTATGGTGTTCGTGATTATCTCGGCAGAAATTGACTTATCTGTCGGTTCTCTAATGGGATTACTAGGAGGATTTGCCGCAATCAGTAATGTTTGGTGGGGCTGGCCTCTGCCTGTAACGATTTTAGTTACCCTGTCGTTAGGTTTAATGATCGGTGCTTGGAATGGTTGGTGGGTTGCTTATCAAAAAGTACCGTCCTTTATTGTAACGCTTGCAGGTATGTTGGCGTTTCGTGGCATCTTAGTCGGTATGACTAACGGTACAACGGTTTCGCCTATCAGCGAAGAGATGACAACTATCGGTCAAGGCTACTTGCCTGATATGGTCGGTATGATTTTAGGCACAATCGGTATTCTCTGCTTTATTGCTTGGGGCAGCTATCAACGTAAAGCCAGACAAAAACTCAATTTAACCGTACCATCTATGCCGAAAGATACGATCAAATATGGCATTGTGGCAATTATTGTATTGGGTGCAATTTACTTATTAAATGACTACCGTGGTGTGCCATTCCCTGTGTTAGTGCTAGTAGTACTATCGATTGCAGGTACATTCTTAGCCCGAAAAACCGCCTTTGGTCGCCACGTTTATGCGATTGGGGGTAACATTGATGCCGCTCGCCTCTCTGGTATCGCAGTTGAAAAAGTCAAACTCTCCATTTTTGCTTTAAACGGATTATTAGTTGCCATTGCAGGCTTGATTTTAAGCTCCCGACTTGGTGCAGGTGCACCATCAGCAGGGCAAAATGCCGAGCTTGATGCCATTGCTGCCTGTGTCATTGGTGGGGCAAGTTTAGCGGGTGGTATAGGTACAATTTACGGTGTTGTTATAGGAGCATTTATTATTGCTTTACTGGATAACGGAATGAGTATGCTTGATGTCCCAACTTTCTGGCAATATATCGTAAAAGGGGCGATTTTACTCCTCGCAGTATGGGTGGATACTGTCAGCAAGAAAAAAGTCTAATTATTCACTGATGCAAGCGGTCATTTTTTGTAAAAAATTTGCAAAAAACGACCGCTTGTTTTTCTTTATTGGTGTTTTGATAAAAAGTGATTTTTCTTTTATAGTTAACCACTAAGGCAATAGTTGGGAGGCTAAATGATAGAGCAACGTTATAAAATCGCCCTGCTTTTTAATGCGAATAAAATTTATGACCGCGGTGTTATGCAAGGCATTGGGCAATTTATTCAAGCCTCGCAATGTTCTTGGGATATTTTCGTAGAAGATGATTTTGTCTATCATAAAAACACGATTGAAAGCCTCTCTATTGATGGAATTATTGCTGACTTTGACGATCAGGAAACCGTTGAGCTATTAAAAGGCATAGATGTCCCGATAGTTGCTGTTGGTGGTTCATACCAAAATCCGGATTATTACCCTAATTTCCCTTATGTTGCGACAGATAATTACGCTTTGGTCGAGACGGCCTTTTTGCACCTTAAGCAAAAAGGCATTAATCAATTTGCTTTTTATGGTTATCCTGCTGAAACAGAAAAACACTGGGCAATTGAACGCCAAAATGCTTTTATTCAGTTAATGGAAAAATATGAGCATCAGATAAATTTTTATATTGGCGAACAGGCACATTCAGATAATTGGACTGAATTACAAACCAAATTAGGAGAATGGTTACAAACTTTACCATCCCACACAGGCATTATTGCAGTAACTGATGCGCGCGCCAGACATTTGCTTCAAACTTGTGAACACCTAAAAATTGCGGTGCCGGAGCAGCTTTGTGTGATTGGCATTGATAACGAAGAGCTAATTCAATATCTCTCCCGAGTGTCGCTTTCTTCCGTCACACAAGGTACTTCACAAATCGGCTATCATGCTGCTAAGCTGCTACATCGTAAATTAAATAATTTCCCTGTTTCACAAAAACCAATTCTTATCCCACCACTTAAAGTAGAAGAACGCCGTTCAACAGATTACCGATCTTTACAAGACCCAGCTGTGATTCAAGCTATGCATTTTATTCGCCATCGAGCGTGTCAGGGAATTAAAGTAGAGCAGGTTTTGGATCATTTAAGAATTTCTCGTTCAAATCTCGAACAGCGTTTTAAAGATGAAATGAATAAAACAGTTCATCAAGTTATTCACGAAGAAAAGCTATCCAGAGCAAAATATATGTTGAAATTTACTGATATTCCAACCCAAGAAATAGCTCATGTTTGTGGTTATCCGTCGTTACAATATTTTTATGCGGTATTCAAAAAAGAGTTTGGTAAAACACCAAAAGAATTTAGGGATGAATAACAACAAGCGGTCATTTTTTTGGAAAAATTTACGTTTGCTTTTTAAACTTCAGTTATAATCGGTTAACTTCAATTTTGTAAACTTATCCAAGCAAATGACCAAACCTAAACGCCCGACACTACAAGATATCGCGATTCATCTCGGCATTACTAAAATGACAGTGAGCCGTTATTTACGTGATCCTAATACAGTTGCCAGAGATACCGGTGCAAAAATTGCTGAAGCTATCGAACAGTTTGGTTATATTCCTAATCGTACACCGGATATCCTTTCAAATGCGAAGAGCCGGGCAATTGGTGTGTTAGTGCCGTCTTTAACCAATCAGGTTTTTGCAGATGTGATTAAAGGAATTGAACAAATCACCGATGAGGCTGGCTATCAAACTATGTTGGCTCACTATGGCTATAGTGAGAAAAAAGAAGAACAGCGGATTGAATCTCTGCTTTCTTATCATATCGATGGCATTATTCTATCGGAAAATCATCATTCTCCTCGCACATTAAAAATGTTGGAAGTAGCGCATATTCCGGTGATAGAAATTATGGACAGTAGCGAAATTGGTATTCAGCAAGCGGTCGGTTTTGATAATTTTTCTGCAGCACAGGCAATGGTGGAGGCTATGATTGCTCGCGGTAGCAGGCATATTGTCTATTTTGGGGCGAGAATGGATAAACGCTCGCAGCTTAAAATGCAGGGATATGCTTATGCGATGCAAAAGAATGGTTTAGTACCAAATAGCATTACAACAGAAGAACATTCCTCGTTTACATTGGGAGCGAAGCAGTTACAGCAAGCATTGGTGCAGTTTCCTGGAATCGATGGAATTTTCTGTACTAATGACGACTTAGCCATTGGTGCCTTGTTTGAGTGCCAGAGGTTAGGTATTGCTGTACCAAAGCAGATTAAAATTGCCGGTTTTCATGGGCATGATGTCGGGCAATCGCTCACACCACAGCTGGCGAGTGTCATCACTCCTCGTTTAGAAATTGGTCGAGTAGCAGCAACCGAATTGTTGAAACGTTTAAATGGCGTGCCACAGCAGAGCACAATTATCAATTTGGGATACCAAATATATTTGGGCGAGAGTGTGTAATAAGCAGCTTTTTGCGTAATTTACTCACTTGTACTGCTAATTACTCCTAATAACCATAAAAAAATTATAATAATTTACATTATTTAATTCTCTTTAAATTAAATTTGCATTATCATGAGAATGATTTTCATTTTTTAAAGGAGATTTTGAAAATGTTTAAATTAAAGCAGAGTTTTATTCTAATTAATATTGCTTTTCTTGCCGCCTGCTCCAGTAATGGTGGAGGCTTTGATGTTGATTCAGTTAAGCAAAATACAGAAAAAAAGGCTGAATACAAGCCTAAATATGCTGATGATGACTCCACACCTCGTCGTAAAGTCACTGAAGCTGAAGCCAATGCCTTGACTCAACCAGGTTTAGGTTATGCCACAAAAATCCCTCGCCGCAATCAATTTTCCCCGACTCAGCCAGAAGAAATTGGTGAAATCCTTTCTATATCAGGTCCATTAAATAAATTACCTTATGAAGATGAAGTTCGAGGTTATGGCAGTAATGATGAAGACTTTATTCATACCCACGATAATAAAAAATTGCATCATCAGCGTAATTTAGACTTTGTGCGTTCTGGGTATTTATTGCATTTTGGCGCAAAAACAGAAGTTAGTCGTACCCCGAGAGTGCTACGTAATGGTCCAACAGGTTATGTTTATTATATTGGTGAACAACCTGCAAAAGCCCTGCCAACTCAAACTGCAACTTATAACGGCTATTGGGATTTTACGACGGATGCTAGAACACGGAGTAGTGGAGCCGCAAATTATTTCTCTGATGGAGCAGGTAATCGCTATGGTGCAACTTCTGAAAATAATCGAGTAAACGTAGATGATCCCCAAAAACCTGTTGGTCATACTAGTCGCTTTGAGGTCGATTTTAGCAACAAAAAGATGACCGGTACGCTCACTAAAAACAGTTATGTTCAACCTGATGGTTCGCAAGAAGTAACCGATATTTATAGCGTAGAAGCAAACATTAAAGGCAATCGTTTTATTGGGAAAGCGAAGGCAAAAAATGCGAATGATCCTTATTTTGGGAAAGATTCGAATTCTCTCGAAGGTGGCTTTTTCGGCAATAACGCACAAGAACTGGCAGGAAAATTCTTAGCTGATGATAAATCTATTTTTGTAGTTTTTGCCGGCAAACGTGATAGCAAAGATGGTGATGCCGAGCAAGCTTTTGATGCAGTGAAAGTCCGTTTATCCGATTTAAGCAAAACCGATTTAGATACCTTCGGGCGGGCTACTCATCTGGTGATCGGCGGTAGACAGGTTCCGTTACTAGCCGACGGTAAAAGTTCATTCTCTGAAATGGCTTTTGATGATGCCATTACCCGCAATATCGGTGGTAAAAATTATAAAATCACCGTCTGCTGTAACAATTTAGACTATGTGAAATTCGGTACTTACGAACAGGAAGGAAGTCGCGATGGCTATCAATACTTAGTTGGTGAACGTACTGCAGTAAAAGATCTTCCTTCCGGCAAAGCACACTATAGAGGTACTTGGAATGGGGTGATTGACTCAAAAGACGGTAAGCGCGGTGGCGATTCTCCAAGTAATAAAGATGGTGGCACCCGGGCTTTGTTTGATGTCGATTTCGGTGATAAATCGATCAAAGGTAAACTGATTGCTAACAATGGCGTAGATGATCGCCCGATGCTTAGTTTAGACGGTAAAATTCAAGGTAATGGCTTTACAGGTACGGCAAAAACCGGTGCAGACGGCTTTAATATTGACCCGGGCAGCACAGCAGGTGGGACAGTTGTACACTTAAATGCGCCATTCTCTGGCGGTTTTTACGGTAAAAATGCGGCAGAACTGGGCGGAGTGGTACATAGTGCCGAAGCTAATCAGGATAAAGTTAGCATTACCTTTGGGGGCAAACGCCAAGTAGAACAATAATAAGGAGCCCGTTTGCTTACAAGCGGTGCATTTTTAATAAAAATTTACAAAAGCAAATAAAGGAGATCTACTTAATGAAAGAGCATCATTTTCGCTATTCGCCTGTTGCGTTAGCGATTCTGTTTACACTTACTCACCAATATAGCATTGCAGCAGAGAAGGCAGAAAATAGCGATATTGCCGTGTTGGATGAAGTAGTTGTTACCGAAAGCCGTTATGCTCATGAGCGTCAAAACGAAGTTACAGGTTTAGGCAAAGTGGTTAAAAATTATGAGGAGATGAGTAAGAATCAAATTCTCGGTATTCGTGATTTAACCCGTTACGACCCGGGCATTTCTGTCGTGGAGCAGGGACGTGGTGCAAGCAGTGGCTATGCGATACGTGGTGTAGATAAAAACCGTGTGGCGATGTTGGTTGATGGCTTGCCGCAGGCACAATCGTATAAAACCTTGGCATCACAAGCCAATGGTGGTGCAATCAATGAGATTGAATATGAAAATATTCGTTCTATTGAACTCAGTAAAGGGGCTAGTTCGGCAGAGTATGGCTCAGGTGCATTAGGTGGAGCAGTCGGTTTTCGCACTAAAGATGCTCAAGATATCATTAAAGAGGGACAAAACTGGGGCTTAGATAGTAAAACCGCCTATGCCAGTAAAAACAGCCAGTTTGTTCAATCTATTGCTGCAGCAGGTCAAGCCGGAGGCTTTGAAGCATTATTGATTGCTACGGAACGCCGAGGTAAAGAGACGAAAATTCACCCTGCTGCTCACCAACATTCGCATTCAATCGAACGCCTAACCGGCTACGAAAACCGCTATGACTTACGTTCTAATAGTACATTGGATAAACCGGGTGGTAGGTTCTTTTTAATTAAAGATGACTGTCCGGCACTAAACTGCGAGCCGCAGGCCAATGTGAATCCAAACCGTATCCCGTTCTCACCAAGAACCTCACCGGCTTATTCAGAGAAAGAGCAGAAGCAATACGATCAAATGCCGTATCGCAAAGAAACATTATCCGCCAACGAATATACTGGCAAGGAGCGTATTGCTCCAAATCCGCTGGATTATCGTAGCCGTTCGATTTTCCTTAAAATGGGCTACCGTTTTAATGAATCACATTATTTAGGTGGTGTATTAGAAAATACCAAGCAGCGTTATGACGTTCGTGATATGCAAACGCCAAGCTATTTTACTGCTGCAGATATTGATAAAAATGATGCCTTGAGTTTAAAAAACTCTGGAGCAAATGAGCGAGGTAATCTGCTGGATGCATTTGTGTTTAGCCGTGGTGCAGGTCGCTTATATGGAGCGAGATATAGCCGAGCAAAATTCTTTGATGAGCGCCATGAGAAGAAACGTGTCGGCTTAAACTATGAATTCAAACCACAACATGCGGTGCTGGCGAAATGGATTGATAAAGCAGAACTCAAATGGGATAACCAACATATCCACTTAAATAGTCGTGTCCATTCACTTCATTGTAGTGAATATCCTGTGGTAGATAAAAACTGCCGTCCAAGTCTTGATAAACCTTGGTCAATGTATGAAACCGAGCGAAATAACTATACCGAGAAGCACAATATTATTCGGTTAGAATTGAGTAAAGCTGTCGAGACAGAAAAGCTGTTGCAAAGTAAACATAAATTCCATTTAGGTCTTGGTGTGGACCACTTTAACTCAACGATGAATCATGGCGATTGGTATATCATTCATACCCAAGCAGGTTATGAGCGAGTGGGATCAGGAAGGGGTACTCTCACTCAGCCTGATATATTTCAACGCAAACCTCGCTCATTACAAACTTATCACGTTTGTAATTCAAACAGTGTTTCTGTGACAAACTGCGATCCACGCCATATCACCGGTCATAACCGTTTTATCACTTTACGTGATTTAATGACCAGCCAATACCTTGATTTAGGTTTAGGTATCCGTTTTGATCAACATCGTTTTAAATCTAAAGATGATTGGACAATCAGCAGCAGTTACCGTAACTGGTCCTGGAATGCGGGTATTACAGTTAAACCGACCGAAAATATTGGGATATCTTACCGTATTTCTAATGGCTTCCGTGTGCCGGCATTCTACGAATTATTTGGTAAACGTGAGCAGAGTGGTAGCCGCAATGAACTAACTAACAAAGATCACCAAAATCGTACATTAGCGCCGGAGAAATCTACTAACCATGAGTTTGGGGTAAGCTTTAAAGGCAACTTTGGTTATTTTGATGTTAGCTATTTCCGTAATCACTACCGCAACCTAATTGCAGAAAGCTGTAAAATTAATGCTAGTGGTGTTGGTTGTGTCAGCAATTTCCACAATACACAAAATGTGGCATTAAATGGTGTAGCATTGGCAGCAAAATTTGATTTACATGGAATTCTCTCATTAGTGCCTGATGGTTTTTATTCCTCTCTTGCTTACAACCGCGTTAAAGTCAAAAAACGGGAGATTCTGCCGGGCTTTACCTACACGAATGACCCAACATTAGATGCGGTTCAACCGGGGCGTTATGTGATTGGTTTTGGTTATGAAGATCCTGAAGGAAAATGGGGTATTGGTACTGTCACGATATACTCCAAAGCGAAATTAAGTAGCGAATTAGAAGGTTCACGCCACCTAGGCAACCATACTGTCAAGTTAGCCGGTAAAGTTACTCGTTCTTGGTACACCCACGATCTGACTGGTTTTGTGACTTATAAAGCCTTCACTTTGCGTGCAGGGATTTATAACCTCACTAACCGTAAATACAGCACCTGGGAAAGCGTGCGTCAATCTACCGTCAATGCGGTTAATCAAGATCTTGGCAGCAACTATACCCGTTTTGCTGCACCAGGGCGCAATTTCAGTGTCGCGTTTGAAATGAAGTTTTAATTAATACACCTTAAATGTTTTTTAATAGGGCTGATTCTGGGATATATTCTCTGAATCGGTCCTATTGATTTAAGTTGTATAAAGCTTGTTATAAGAACAAGTATAGTTATTTGTTAGCCTTCTTTTTTAATACTTTTCTAAATATTTATCTCCGTATTAAATAATATTATTTTGACTATTCAATTATAGATTCTCATTTTCATTTATGTTGTGTTTTTAGGGCATTTTGCTATACTCCCTTTCGCGTCTTAGACCATATTTTCTTTATGGTTATGAGTTGCATTTTTAACCTTTACTAGCATTGTGTTTTAGGAGACCAACAACAATGAATGCACGAAAAAATGTGTTTAACCTTATCGTGTGTGCTTTTCCGATAGTTTTGGAGCAGGCAAAAGCACAAGAAACTGCGACTCTTGATGTAATTGAGGTAAAAACTCAAGCATTTAAGGAAATCGATAAAGTATTTATCAAAACAGGAGCAATTAGTTCACGCGATAAAATTATGGAGTCTAACCAAAGTTTGGACAGTATTGTACGATCTGTGCCGGGAGCTTTTACTCAAATGGATAAATCGCAAGGAACAGTATCAGTCAATATCCGTGGTGCAACAGGATTTGGACGTGCAAATACGATGATTGATGGTGTAAGTCAAACATTTTATGCTAGCTCTACTGACGATGGCGGTCGAGCTGGAGGCACTTCACAATTTGGCGCTTACATTGATCCGGCATTTTTAGTTGGTGTTGATTTTGAAAGAGGCACATTTAGTGGTGCAAGTGGCGGTAACGCTCTATTAGGATCCGCAAATTTTAGAACCATCAGCCTAAAGGATCTAGTTGAAAAAGGACATTCGATAGGTGGAATAACTAAAATGACCTTTGGTAACAATGCAATTGGTCCTAATTACATGGGAATGTTGGGAGCAAGATATCAATTAAGCGATAAGGTCTGGTTTGGTGGTTTGTATGGTTATAGTTGGCGGAAAATTTCTCAAGATTATAAAATCGGTGGCGGTAGACGAGTGACTGAGAGTTCAATTGATCTTTCGAAATTAAAGGATGAAGATGATATTGCTAATAGTACAACTTCTCCATTTAATGCTGCACATTTAAAGCAAAAGCCAGTAAGCCAATTGGCTAAATTGGAGTTTGGTACAGAATTTCAAAGTGTGAGTTTTTCTTACCGCGATTATCAAAGTAAACTTGCCGGACGGGATCTAAAAAATCAAAATTATCAATTAAATTATAATTTTCATCAGCCTGATTCTAACTGGTTAGATTTCAAATTATTATATGCGCAAAATAATGGTAAACAGCACTATCAATCTGGAGCAAAAGTTAATAATAAATATTTGTTAGATAAGTTGAATGTTGAAAATAAAGCAAAAACTATCAATTTATCTAATACTTTTAGAATGCAATTATTTAGAGATAGTGAATTAGCAACAACATTTGGTTTTAATCATTTAGAGAATCGTTATTACAAAAATCGCCATCCGGCTGAGTTGAATTTCAACTTAGAAAATGGAGAGACTAATGAAGATAACGATACTATCGGGATTGGAGCCGTTCGTAAAAGCCTTTATAGTTCAACGTTTCAACCTGATGGTGAGCAAAGATTTAATACCTTTTATTTAGATAATAATCTGACTTACGGGATATTCGCATTGGATATGAATGCAAATATTAATCTAAGTCGATTTAAAGGGAAGCGATTTAAATATTTACCTTTCTATATTGATGAACTTAAGCAAGAACAAAACATGCTCAATAAGCAAAGAAAATATAAAGAGGCAAATGAGGTATTAAGTCAGTTAGAATCGCTGAAAAAACAGTATTGTACATATATTCCAGATGCAGATTTTCCCGATGATCCTGACTTTGGTGAGCTTAAATGTGCAGATAAAAATATCCCGATAGAAAGTAAAGGAAAACATCGTTTAGTAAATTATTCGGCAACTTTATCTGCGTACATTCATGAGCTATTTACGCCGTTTATTAGTTATTCAAAAACACATCGCGTACCAAATATTAAAGAAATATTTTTTTCAACTATTGGTGATTATGGAGTAAATACTAATTTAAAACCTGAGCAAGCAAAAACAATACAAGTTGGCTTTAACGGTTTTAAAGAAAGTCTTTTTACTGATAATGATAAAATAGGTTTTAAAGCTTTAGTGTATAGAACCCATGTAAAAGATCATATATTTAATGTGAGTAGAGCAGCTCCAAGTGAGGTTAGAGGAAGAACCATTTATCATAAAAACTATGATGAAAAAGTACGAATGAAAGGTTTTGAGTTAGAAGTAAGCTATGACACAGGATGGTTCTATACTAATTTAGCTTATGCATATCAACGTAATAACCAGCCTATTTCATTTACTGATGCAAGTGCGAGAGTGGATTCAGCTTCTAACAGCGAATTTAATGAGCAAGGATTTGGAGCAAGCAAAATTTCTGTGTTACCGAGAGATTACGCTTCATTAGAATTAGGAACTCGTTGGTTTGATCAGAAAATGCAAATTGGCGGATTAATGAAGTATTACGGTAAAAGCCGACGAGCTAGCGGAAAATTTATTAATATTCTCTATCCAAACAGTACAATTGAGAAAGAAACGCTAAGACGTGATGAAATAATGCCAAAGCAACCTCTCATTTTTGATTTTTATATTAGCTATGAGCCGATAAAAAATTTAGTGATCAAAGGCGAGTTACAAAATGCATTTAATAAGAAATATATTGATCCTCTTGATGCGAATAATGACTCTGCTAGCCAGACTATCTTTAATTTAGATTTTGGTGATAAATATATATCTGTATTTAATAACTATGCAAGAGGGAGAACTGCAATATTAAGTTTAAATTATAAATTCTAATAACAAAAAGCTAAAATAAATCTATTCTTGAGAGTTAGACAAATATCTCAATTTTCAAGGATAGATTTTTAATTTTTGTATCATTTTAGTTTATAGCATGAAATCCTTGATTTTTGCATTTTAAAGTAGATTTTTAACCGCTTGCACACATCGCTCGACGACATTTTCAAAACTGCCTTCAATATCAATAAAAATCACATCAGATTCGTCCGCTTGCGGGATTTCCAGCGTGTTGAACTGGCTTTGCAGCATTTCAGCTTTCATAAAATGCCCTTGGCGTTGTTTCATTCGTTCTAACACCAGCTCAAATGAACCGTGTAAAAAAATAAAGGAGACGTTAGCGTTGCCCTGACGGATTTGATCACGGTATTTTTTCTTTAAGGCCGAACACACAATAATGCCTTTTTCACTTTTCTGTTCAAGGCTGAATGCGGCATCGTTAATTCTTTCTAACCACGGTTTACGATCATCATCATTTAAGGGGATACCACTTCCCATTTTCATAATATTGGCACGAGGATGAAGATCATCGCCATCAATTAATTTCATACCTAATTTTTGTGCAACCGCTGTGCCAATGGTTGTTTTTCCCGTACTGGATACGCCCATTAAAATAAAAGCCTTTCCTTGAGACATATTTGCTCCTTTTGTTATCGGTAACTGTTTGTGATGATGAAATTTACCAATCTTATACAAAAAAAGCATCACAAAAAGCCAAAAAATTTGAAGAAGATCACAAAATTGAAATAAAAATTAACTGATTATTTACAAGAGTGCGTTTTATCATTATGTTACCGATAACAATTTAACCTTAGGAGATCCTATGTTACTGTTCATTATGTTTGCAGCCATCGTTTTACTGTTGGTGCTGATTATGAAATTCAAAGTCCACGCGTTTGTAGCATTAATTATTGTGAGTTTGCTCACGGCATTGGCGGCAGGTATTCCTGTCGATAAAATTCTACCAACCTTGCTTGGCGGTTTTGGTAGCACGCTGGCATCGGTGGCGTTGTTGGTCGGTTTAGGGGCAATGATTGGTCGTTTACTCGAAATCACCGGCGGGGCGAAAGTGCTGGCGGATACGCTCATCAACAAATTCGGCAAAGAGAAAGCTCCATTTGCATTAGGTGTTGCATCGTTACTATTCGGTTTTCCGATTTTCTTTGATGCGGGCTTAGTGGTAATGCTGCCGATTATTTTCAGCGTAGCGAAACAGTTTGGTGGCTCAGTACTGCGTTACGCTTTCCCTTCTGCAGGAGCATTTGCGGTAATGCACGCTTTCCTTCCGCCGCACCCCGGCCCGGTGGCTTCGGGCGATTTACTTGGCGTAAATATGGGCTTATTAGTATTAGTGGGTTTAGTTTGTGCAATTCCAACTTGGTACATTGGTACTTATATGTTCAGCCAATTTATCAGCAAACGTGTTCACGTTGATCTGCCAAAAGCGTTCTTAAATGGCTTATCGGCAAACGAAATGGCGGTGCAAAACCCACCAAGTTTCGGCAAGGTGCTTACCGTATTATTACTGCCAATCATCTTAATTTTATTTGATACCGGTTTGAACACGCTCTCTGTTGCCAAAGTGGTGGACGGCAACGCTCTGTGGGTACAAAGTTTGCGTTTAATCGGCAAAACCCCGATTGCCTTATTGATTACCTTGATTGTGGCGATTTTGTTATTGAGAGACACCCGCAGCTTCGACCAAATCGAAAAAATCTGTAACAACGCACTTGGCCCAATCTGCTCGATCGTATTAGTAACCGGTGCCGGCGGTATGTTCGGCGGTGTATTACGTGCCAGCGGTATCGGCGATGTGTTATCTGGCATGATGTCTGATACAGGAATGCCGATTGTAGTGGCTGCCTTTATTATTGCGACGGTCTTCCGTGTGGCACAGGGTTCAGCAACGGTGGCTTTAACCACGACCGCCGCACTGATTGCCCCAACGGTGGCAGCGGCAACCGATTTAAGCCAGTTCGACCTCTGCTTTATCGTGATTTCGATCGCCTCCGGTGCAACCGTGCTTTCCCACGTGAACGACTCCGGTTTCTGGCTAATGAGCCGCTTCCTTGAAATGGACGAGAAAACCACGCTGAAAACGTGGACGATGTTGGAAACTTCCATCGGTGTTACCGGTTTTGTGGTTGCGTTGATTGGCAGTATTTTGCTGTAATCGATGAGCCTCGACAAGCGGTCAAATTTTGCTGCGATTTTGCAAAATTTTGCAGAAAACCGACCGCTTGTCGTATTTATCCCGCCTTAAAACATTAAAGATTGAATCTGTTTTAGATGTTCCCAAAATCTTTCCGCTGCATTATTTAATCGGGTGTCCATTCGGTAAATATAGCCTTTAATCGGAATAACTAAATCATCGTAGTCTAATATCACCACTTTTCTGGTCTGTAATTCTTCAATAATCGAATATTCAGGCAGCCAAGCAATCCCTTGTTGATTTAATACCATATTTTTCAGTAATTCCGACATCGATGAAATAAATTTGGTTTTGGTATTTAATTGATCGTATTGGACTAATTTCCGATTAACTAACCGCCCCATATAGGAATTGGGTGTGTAATTTAATAAGGGGATATTTTTATCTGCCAAGTGAAATAACGGTTCGCCTGTTATATCGGTCGGCGAAATCGGGTAAAGCTTGGATTGTAATATTTCCAAGGCGACAAAGGGCGGCTGCATTAATTTTTCATCGTAAAAAGAGAAAATAAAATCACTTTTGCCTTCAATTAACGTGTTTACGGTTTGATCCACATCAATAGACTCAACTGAATAAATGAAATTTTCCGCAGTTTGCGATAATTGCCGAATGAGCTTAGGCATAATCGAAAGGGAAAGTGAATGCGCCGCAGCAAATTTAATGTTGGGCGAGTTGCAGTTATGCCCTAATAATTCGTCCAAATTATTGCTTAATTGTTGGAGTAGATTGCGAGTTTGAGAATGAAACAGTTTGCCTTGCTCGGTTAATTGCAACGGTATGGCGGAGCGATCAAATAATTTTACGCCAAGTACCTCTTCTAACGCCAAAATTCTGCGGCTAAATGCTGATTGCGATAAATTCCGTTTTTCTGCCGCTTGGGAAAAATGACGACATTCTTCTAATATTAAAAAGTCTTCCAACCATTTTGTTTCGATATTTTTCATCTTGTACCTATGCAATTTTTGCATTCACTTCTTGTTGTATGCATTAAGTTTATCTTCTTATTAATTCTATTTTATTGATTTTAAAGTATTTGTTCTATTGCTAAGTATGCCTGTTGCGTTATTTGCATAACCTTTCGATTTATTGCATTTCTTTTTTGCATAACTTGTTTGTATAAGTCATTTCCATTCAACCACTTTTAGAGAGAACAATATGGCAAAAAATGTTATAGGCATCTTAGGCGGAATGGGGCCTGCGGCAACGGCGGATATGTTTCGGAAATTTATCCAACTGACACCGGCACATTGCGATCAAGAGCATATCCCCCTGTTAATTTCTTCCATTCCCGATATTCCGGACAGAACCCGTTGCATTCTTGGCGGCGGGGAAAGTCCTGCACCGATGATGGAGCAGTATGTTAAGCAGCTCGAAGAGGCTGGGGCAAGCTGCATCGTGATTGCGTGTAACACTGCACACTATTGGTTTGAACAGTTGAAGACCAAAAGCAAGGTAGAGATGCTCAGTATGATTGAGGCAACGGTGAATGAAGTGGTTCAAAGCGGCAAGCAGCGGATTGGGTTATTGGCAACTGATGCCACTCTCGCCACCAAACTCTATAAAAATCGGCTTGAGGCACAAGGGCTGACCTTTATTCGTCCGACTGAGGAGGGGCAGAAAGCGGTAATGGAGAGCATCTATTTATTGAAATCCGGCGAGGTGGAGCAATCTGTTGCATTAATGCTGAAGCAGCGTGATGAGTTAATCCGTCTGGGAGCGGAGAGCATCATTTTAGGTTGTACCGAAGTGCCGATTATTTTGGCAAAAGAGATCGAAAAAGAACCTCATTTATATGTGGATTCCACCTTGGCTCTCGTGCGTGCCGCTATTCATTGGTATCAAACACATTAATCTATAAAGGAAGTGAATTATGATTTATGCAGAAATTTTTGTGGTGCTTGCCGCTATTTTTTTAGGGCTACGCTCCGGCGGATTAGGCATTGGTTTATACGGCGGCTTAGGACTTGCCATTTTGACACTGGGTTTTGGCTTACCGATGGGATCTATTCCTATTGATGTGATGTTGATCATCATGACAGTTGTGCTTGCCGCAGCGGTGTTACAGGCTGTTGGCGGTATGGATCTGTTGGTGCATTATGCCGAAGTGCTGATGCGGAAAAACCCGAAATATATCAACTTTATCGCACCGGCGATTACTTGGTTAATGACGATTATGGCAGGAACCGGTTTTATCGTGTTCTCGACCTTACCGGTGATTGCCGAAGTGGCGAAAGAGAGTGGTATCCGTCCGTCTCGTGCCTTAGCCGGTTCGGTGGTGTCGTCTCAATTAGCAATTGCCGGTTCTCCGCTCAGTGCGGCAATGGCAGCGATGATTGCGGTGATGGAAAACAATAGTGTGACTTTCTTCCAAGTCATTGCAGTTTGCTTACCGGCTTCTTTCATTGCTTCAATGGTTGGGGCGTTTGTTGCATCAAGACAAGGTTGTGAATTAAACGATGATAAAGTTTACTTAGAGCGTTTAAAAGCCGGATTGGTTAGCCCGTCTCAACGTTCAAACAGCACCCTTGCGACCCAAAAAGGTGCAAAACTGTCGATTGCGATTTTCTTATTAGCAACAGTGTTGATTGTACTGTTTGCCGCAGTACCGGGATTAAAACCGGTGTATGAAAGCGGTAAATCAATGAGTACCCGTGACATTATTATCGTAATGATGCTGGCGGCTTCTTGCTTGATGATGTTAGTGGGTAAAATCAAACCTGATGCGATTATCACCGGCTCAATTTTCCGCTCCGGTATGACCTCAATTGCGGTCATCATCGGTATCGTTACACTGGGTATGACCTTTGTCGATGCCCACTTACCGGCGATTAAAGGCTCTATAGGCGAGATCCTCAGTGCTTACCCAATGCTGTTAGCCGTAGTGTTATTCTTCACCTGTGCATTGCTTTATTCACAAGGCTCAACCTCTGCGTTGATTATTCCGCTTGCGGTGAGCTTAGGTGTGCCGAACTGGGCAATTCTTGCCTCCTTTGTGGCGATTACCGGTATCTTTATTTTACCGACCTACCCAACCTCCCTTGCGGCAATGGAGCTGGATACCACCGGTTCAACCCGTGCCGGCAAATATGTGCTTGATCACCCATTTATGCTGCCTGCACTCTTTGGCGTATTAGCCGGTCTGGCGTTCGGCTTTGCGTGGGCGCCGATGATTGTTTCTTAACTATAAGCATTAGGCAATTAACATTATAAACCCATAATAAAGAGTAAAATGTGCTTGCACCTTAGGAAGAGTATTTCTCTAAGGTGCATTTGTTCTTTACTGTGAAAAGTTATTTGTAGCCCTTTTCTCTTTAATTAAATTAGATTATAGTCAATTCTGTTCTCTTTTTAGCCATTTAAATGAGGGTGATTATGTCATATAGCAAATTTTCTCTACTTATCTTTAAAGCTTATCTCAATGGTAATTTTGTATCGAGCCAATGTGGTAAAACCTTTGCGGTATATAATCCGACAAACGGTGAGAAGATTGGTGATGTAGCGGATTTAGGGGTAGAAGAGGTGAGTTATGCGATTGAGCAAGCCTTTCTTGCGCAGAAAAAGTGGCAAGCACTACTTCCTAAAGAGCGTGCAATCATTTTACGCAAATGGTTTGATCTGATTATGCAAAACCAAGAAGAACTGTCCCAAATTTTAAGCCTAGAACAGGGTAAACCGCTTGCAGAAAGTCGGGGTGAAATTGCTTATGGAGCAAGTTTTATTGAATGGTTTGCTGAGGAAGGAAAACGGATTTGTGGTGACGTGCTACCACAAGATAAAGCTGGGCGACGTTTGTTTGTGACTAAACAACCTATCGGTGTGGTAGCGGCGGTTACCCCGTGGAATTTCCCGAATGCAATGATTACCCGCAAAGCAGCTCCTGCTTTGGCAGCCGGTTGCGCAATTGTAATCAAGCCAGCGGCAGAAACACCACTTTCTGCATTGGCATTGGCTAAGTTGGCAGAGCAAGCAGGTATTCCAAAAGGTGTGTTTAATGTGGTTACCAGTAGTGATACCGAGGCAGTTGGACGAGAGCTGAGTACCAATCCTGCCGTGCGTAAACTCACTTTCACAGGCTCGACCCGTGTCGGCAAAATTTTGATGCAACAAGCAGCCAGCACAGTAAAAAAATTGGCATTGGAATTGGGGGGTAATGCGCCAGCGATTGTGTTTGATGATGCCGATCTAGACACCGCAGTGGAAGGCGTGTTTGCCTCCAAATTCCGCAATGCAGGGCAAACCTGCGTGTGTGCTAACCGCATTTATGTACAAGCGGGTATTTATGAGCAATTTCTTGCAAAATTCAAACAGAAAGTGGAAGCCATAAAACTCGGCTCGCCGTTTGATGAGGGCGTCACCATGGGCGCACTCATCAGTGAAAAAGCAGTCGAGAAAGTGGAACAACATATTCAAAACGCCCTTTCACTGGGTGCAGAATTGGTTTTGGGCGGTAAACGTCACGAATTAGGTGGCACTTTTTTCCAACCGACGATTTTAACCCACGTTACCCAAGCTATGCAGGTTGCCAAAGAAGAGACCTTTGCTCCGCTTGCTCCTATCTTCAAATTTGAGACTGAAGAACAGGTGATTGAATGGGCAAATGATACCGAATTTGGGCTGGCAGCTTACTTGTTTAGTGAGAATAACTCTCGTATTTGGCGGGTTTCTGAACAGCTGGAATATGGTATCGTCGGCATTAATGAAGGCATTATCAGCAATGAGATTGCACCGTTTGGTGGTGTGAAAGAGTCCGGTATCGGTCGAGAAGGCTCAAAATATGGGATTGAAGAGTTTTTAGAGATGAAATATCTCTGTATGAAAATCTAAAAAATGAAGGTGCGTTTACACGCACCTTATTAGTCTTTACTCAAACTTCGCTTTATAGGCTTCACTATTGACCCACAAGTGGTCTTTCTCCCAAGTGAATTTCCATTGGCGCACCGGCCCTGCCATCACATTCAGGTAATAGTTGTTGTAACCGGCAATGGTTGCAACCGGGTGGTAGCCACGTGGCACTTTTACCACATCTTTATCGTACACTGCCATACACTCATCTAGGCTGCGGTCATCAGTGTAAACCCGTTGCATTGCAAACCCTTGCGGTGGGTCGAATCGGTGGTAGTAACTCTCTTCTAAATAGGTTTCATTTGGCGAATCTTTCTCATCGTGTTTATGGCTTGGGTAGGAGCTGGTGTTACCTTCATCTGTGAACACTTCGACCACCAATAAACTGTCTGCCGGTTCGGTTTCAGGCAGAATGTTGTGGACTAAGCGTTGGTTGTTGCCAAAACCGCGTTTTTCTACGCCGATGTCGTTTGGTGTAATCAAACGCACAGGGTGATTGCCAAATCCGGGGGCTTTGCAAACGGCAAGCTCTAATTGACCGCTTGTAACTACCTTTACCTGCTTGTGTGGCGGAATATAGACCGCATACGGTGGGATTTTTTCAAACGGGCTGGCTCGGTTACCGATGTTTTCAAAGGCATACTCATCCACATAAACCGAACCTTTACCGGCAACAAACACCAAGCAGAGTTCGTTTTCGCTGCTTTCTAAGGTAAGGGATTGATTGTCTAGCTCATAGGCTGCAAAGCTAACGTATTCCCAGTTGGCGTTTTGAGGGGTAATGTCTTGAATTTGCCCGTTCTCAGGGGATCTACTGTATTTTGAAAGTAAAAAACTCATCGTGTTTCTTCTCCATCGTGGTGAAATGACAAGCTTACTATACCGAAATGATCGTTTTTTGGGTATTGGCAATCTTCAAACTTGTTAGCGAGATCACAAAAATGAAATAAATTTTTCATTTTTGTTCTATTTGTATTGATATTTTTCATTTTTAGCGGTAGTTTATCGGTTGTCCTTCTTCTCTATAAACCTCAAATAAGGAGCTTTAAATGAGCCAATTTGTGAAAAATTTTATCAATGGTGTTGTGGTCGAAAGCCAAAGCCAACGTGTTACTTCCGTATTTAACCCTGCAACAGGCGAAGAAACCAAAAAAGTGAAACTCAGCACGCCGGCAGAAGTGGATGCGGCAATTGCAGCAGCAGATACGGCATTCAAAAGCTGGTCGCAACAATCGCCATTACGTCGCGCGCGCGTGTTATTCAAATTCAAAGAATTACTAGAAGCTAACTTTGATGAATTAGCGCGTTTAATCAGCTCCGAGCACGGCAAAATCTACTCCGATGCGATTGGTGAATTAACCCGTGGTTTAGAAGTGGTGGAGTTTGCAACAGGCATTCCACACTTGCAAAAAGGTGAGTTTTCAGCGAATGCCGGGCGTGGTATCGACATTCACTCAATCCAACAACCATTAGGGGTTGTGGCAGGCATTACGCCGTTCAACTTCCCTGCAATGGTGCCGATGTGGATGTTCCCGGTGGCAATTGCCTGCGGTAATACCTTCGTGTTGAAACCGTCTGAAAAAGATCCAAGTGTGTCTATTCGCTTAGCCGAATTATTAAAAGAAGCCGGTTTGCCGGACGGTGTGTTCAACGTAGTCCAAGGGGATAAAGAAGCCGTAGATATTCTCTTAACCGACCCTCGCATTCAAGCGGTGAGTTTTGTTGGCTCAACCCCGATCGCACACTATATTTATGAGAAAGGCTCAGCAAGCGGCAAACGTGTTCAAGCCTTGGGTGGTGCGAAAAACCATGCCTTGATTATGCCGGATGCCGATGTACAAGGCACGGTCAACGCCTTACTTGGAGCGGCATTCGGTGCAGCGGGTGAGCGTTGTATGGCGTTGTCAGTTGCTGTGATCGTAGGTGATGAGCTTGCAGATAAAATCGTTGAAGAACTTATTCCAAAAGTGAAAGCACTGAAAATCGGCGCAGGCATACTGCCGGAAGGTACGCCGGAAAATGATATGGGACCGGTCATTTCGAAAGAGCATAAAGCGAAAATCGAAAGTTACATCGACCAAGGTGTGGCACAAGGGGCGAAACTCTGTGTGGACGGACGTGGTTACAAAGTGGCAGGCAATGAGAACGGCTATTTCGTAGGCGGTACGTTGTTTGATAATGTGACGCCTGAAATGACCATTTGGCAAGATGAAATCTTCGGGCCGGTGTTGTCGGTCGTTCGTGTGAAAGATTATACCGAAGGGATTGCGTTAATCAACAGCCACCGATACGGTAACGGTAGTGCGATTTTCACGGCAGATGGTGACTCAGCACGCCAATTTACCCAAGACGTGCAAGCCGGTATGGTGGGCGTGAACATTCCAATTCCGGTGCCGATGGCGTTCCACTGCTTCGGTGGTTGGAAGGCCTCGATCTTCGGGCCACTCAATGTCTATGGCACTGACGGTGTGCGTTTCTACACCCGTATGAAAACCATCACAACCCGTTGGCCGGACAGTGCGGTTCGTAGCCAAGCGGCATTTAATTTCCCAACATTATAATAAAACTGAGTACATTTCCTTTTTTGAGTGTTTAGCGGCGAGCCATCGCCGCTTTTTTGTTTTTTCTAATAAGGGGCAACTTGCTGCACCATTCAGATATGAATTCATGATGCAGTATAGGCGTTAGCCCACTCTACTTATAGAAATTTGTAAAAAAACAGCAAAAATTGACCGCTTGTATCGACTTTTTCCGAAAAAATGTGATCTGTGTAACAAATTTGAAACAAAGATATTGGTTGGTAAAATTTAGAATGATATATTCTTTTTTGAAAAATTTATTTCATAAAATCTTAAAGGTGAAATAAAACTTCATTTTTCTTCGCAGTTTGAAGTAACGTTGGCAATTCGTTGCCGTCAATTTCCATCTATCAAGAGGATCTCTTATGAAAAAGCGTTTTAAATTTGCGTTAAGTGCATTAACCCTAGGTTTGGCAGTAAACAGTTTTGCAAAAGATGAGTTGGTGGTTTTCAGTCTGCCAAACTTGTCCAGCCCGTTTGAAGTACAACTTCAAAAAGTAGCATTGGAAACCGGTAAAAAGCTGGAGGTGAAGCTACAAGTTTTAGACGGTCAAAGCTCTTCCACCAAACAGGCTTCTGATTTGGAAAATGCCATTACGCGTGGTGCAAAAGGCGTAATCATCTCTCCAAATGATGTTAATGCGATTTCAGCTGCTGTTGAAGATATTATCAAAGAAAAAATTCCGGCTGCGACTCTTGACCGTAAAGTAGAGAGCAGCAAGCCTGTTCCACACTTTGGTGCAAATAATTACACCGGCGGTCAGGAAGTGGCGAAAGCGGTGAAAGCAAAATACCCTAACGGTGCGAAAGTGATTCTCTTAACCGGTCAGCCGGGTTCAACCTCTAACATTGAGCGCACCAAAGGGATTCGTGATGAATTAGCCGCTGGTGGCGATAAATACAAAATCATTGTAGACCAAACCGGTAACTGGTTACGTTCTGAAGGTTTACGTATTATCGAAAGTGTGCTGCCAACCTTAAAAGAGAAACCGGAAGTGATCATCTCTGCAAACGACGATATGGCGCTCGGCGCAATTGAAGCATTACGTAGCCAAGGCTTAAAAGCAGGTGAAATTCTGGTAACTGGCTTTGATGCAACTCCGGAAGCATTAGCACGAGTGAAAGACGGCTGGTTATTCTTAACTGCTGACCAACGCCCGGGCTTTGCAGTCAGCACGGCCTTAGAGCAAGTGGTCGGCAACATTCGTGATAAAAAAGAAGTGAGTGGTGCAGACTATCCACCGAAAATTATTCTAAAAGATAACCTGCAAGAAGCGGAACGTTTTGCAGAAGTGAGCGAATAATTTTTTGCCTCCCTGCTGAGGTGGGGAGGTTTTTCTTTCGGAGGTTGTATGTCTACTCCTTTACTTGAAGTCCGAGACTTGAAAAAAAGTTTCTCTGGTGTAATGGCGCTAAACGGCGTTAAACTTACCGTAGGTGCGGGTGAAGTTCACGCATTACTGGGTGAGAATGGTGCGGGTAAATCCACCCTATTAAAAGCCCTTTCCGGCGCACAACCGCAAACCAGCGGTGAGATTATCTTTAATGGCGAAACCTTAAGCTTGGATGATTCACCTTTTGATCGCCAGCTCAAAGGGATTGTGACTATCTATCAAGAATTTAATTTGCTGCCGAATATGACGGTGGCGGAAAACTTTTTCCTCGGGCGCGAGCCAACCAAAGGCTTGTTTGTCAATGAAAAAGCGGTAAACGACGAAGCCCAAATGGTGCTGGATAACCTCGGCTTAAATATCAAACCGGATACTCAAGTTTCTCGTTTAAGTGTTGCACAACAACAGATGGTAGAAATTGCTCGAGCAATGACTTTAAACGCCAAACTGATCATTATGGACGAGCCGTCTGCTGCCCTTAGTGACAAAGAGGTGGAAACCCTTCACCAAATCGTGCGTGATTTAAAAAGCCGTGGTGTCAGTGTGATTTATGTGACCCACCGTTTAAACGAAGTGTTTGCGCTATGTGATCGCTTTACCGTGTTCCAAGACGGACGTTACTCGGGCGAAGGTGAAGTGAAAAATGTGAATGTGGATGACATTATCCGTATGATGGTGGGGCGTGCAGTCGCCTTTACCCGCCGTCCACCGGAAGAAACGCATCATACTCACCGCCCTGTGCGTTTAGCAGTCAAAAATCTACACCGTGAAAAACCGGCACTTGACCCTCACGGTATCGCATTACACGGCGTGTCTTTCAACATTCATGAGGGTGAAGTGTTAGGCATTGCCGGCTTGGTAGGCGCAGGTCGTACCGAAATTGCCCGCTGCTTATTTGGCGTAGAAAAATATACCGCCGATGAAATCAGCTTAGACGGCAAACCATACTCTGCTGTTTCGCCACTAGATGCATTGGAAAAAGGCGTTGCGCTGGTGCCGGAAGATCGTAAAAAAGAGGGCTTGGTACTCGGCTTACCAATCAAAACCAATATGACCCTGCCAATTTTAGGTAAATTGCTGAAAGGTAATTTGTTTGTTGATAACAATAAAGAAGATGATTTAATCGAAACTTACCGCCAAGCTCTACGCATCAAAATGGCAAGTAGTGAGTTGGAAGCTCGTAAGCTTTCCGGCGGTAACCAGCAAAAAGTGATTTTAGCCCGCTGTATGGCGTTAAACCCAAAAGTGTTGATTGTTGATGAGCCAACCCGTGGGATTGATGTCGGCGCCAAATCGGAAGTACACCAAGTGCTGTTCGATATGGCAAAACAGGGTGTAGCCGTGCTGGTTATCTCCTCCGATTTACCTGAAGTTATGGCAATTTCAGACCGTATTATTACCTTATCCGAAGGTCGCGTAACCGGCGAAATTCATGGCGATGAGGCAAGCGAAGAAAAATTAATGTCAATGATGGCAGTCGGCGTTCAGCGTGAACAGGCAGCATAAGAGAGGTTTATATGACAACACAATTTTTAAAAAACCTAGGCATGGTTGATGATAAAGGAAAAATCGATTTTATTGCCTTCTTTGAACGATTTGGCGTACTAATTTTCTTAATTTTACTGATTATTTTCTTTACCTCACAAAATAGTGCTTTCCTGTCTCAACGCAATATCTACAATGTGTTAACCGAAGTCTCTATTTTTGGAATTATGGCGGTGGGGATGACTTTTGTGATTCTCACTGCGGGAATTGACCTCTCTGTCGGCTCAATTTTAGCGGTAACGGCAATGTTCGCTGCCTATATTATCAAAGGCGATAATACTGTGACAGTCGAAGCCGGTGCTTGGGGGGGAATGAGCTGGCTGATTGGATTAGGTATCTGCTTAGGTTTAGGCACATTGATCGGCTGGCTGCACGGATTGGGTGTCACTAAACTTAAATTACCGCCGTTTATTATTACACTTGGCGGTATGACGATTTGGCGTGGAGTTACCTTAGTACTGAACAACGGTTCGCCAATTGCCGGCTTTGATGAGGGCTACCGCTGGTGGGGACGTGGCGATATTTTAGGCGTGCCTGTGCCGGTTGTGATCTTCGCTTTTGTTGCGATCATAGGTTACTTTGCTCTTCACAAAACCCGCTGGGGACGTTATGTCTACTCCGTCGGTGGCAATCCCGAAGCCGCACGTTTAGCCGGTGTGAATATCAATCGAACCTTAGTGAGCGTATATGTTGTAATCGGTGCATTAGCAGGCTTAGCCGGTTTCATTCTCTCCGCCCGTTTAGGCAGTGCGGAATCCGTTGCTGGTGTATCGTTCGAGTTACGTGTGATTGCCTCTGTGGTGATTGGTGGAACCTCACTGATGGGCGGATATGGACGGATTACCGGCACGATCATCGGCTCAATTATTATGGGCGTGTTGATTAATGGCTTAGTGCTGATGGACGTTTCTGCCTACTATCAACAGATTATTATGGGGATCATCATTATCCTCGCCGTTGCCTTTGATACCTATGCGAAGAGCAGACGAGGGGCGATTTAACTGAAACAAGCGGTCTGAATTTGTAAAATTTTTGCAAAAACAGACCGCTTGTTTTGTCAGGTGCACTTGCCAAAGCACCTTTTTTGAGCGGTTGGTGAGCTTGTTGAGCCATAAGCGAAAAGTCATTTCGACAAGCTCAACGATCGAAAGATTTTTCGGTACGTTGGCAAACGTACCCTACGAGGTAGAACACTATGAAAACCGTCAAAATCGGCTTGGTCGGCACAGGTTACATCGGCCGTTGCCACGCCATTGCCTACGCCCAAGCGCCCACACTTTTCCCGCTTAAAGGCAAACTCCAACTCGAATACCTCGCCGAAATTAACCAAGCCCTTGCTGAACAAAAAGCCCAAGAATTTGGCTTTAGTCGCGCAACAGATGACTGGCGTAAGCTGGTTGATGATCCGAATGTTGATGTGGTCGATATCTGCACCCCAAATTTTCTGCACAAAGAAATCGCCCTTGAAGCGATTAAACACGGCAAACACGTCTATTCCGAAAAACCGCTGGCATTGACTGCCGCCGATGCCAAAGAGATGGTTGAAGCCGCACAAAAAGCAGGCGTAAAAACGTTGGTTGGCTTTAATTACATCAAGAACCCCACGACACAACTTGCTCGCCAAATTATCCAAAACGGCGAAATTGGCGAGGTGGTACATTTTTACGGCACTCACAACGAAGACTATCTCGCCAACCCTAACACACCGATTGACTGGCATTGCTACAAAGCCAAAGCCGGGCTAGGAACACTGGGCGATTTAGCTGCGCACATTGTCAGTATGGCTCACTATCTGGTTGGGGAGGAGATTATCAGTGTCGTTGGCGATATGCAAACCGTCATAACCGAACGCCCAAATCCACAAAACTTGGCAGAAAAAATCCCAGTCGAAAATGAAGACCAAGCCACTGCCTTAGTACGTTTTGCCAACGGTGTGATGGGCATGATTGAAAGCTCCCGCATCGCTTGTGGCCGCAAAATGGGGCTAACTTATGTGGTAACCGGCACCAAAGGCACGCTCAGCTATACTCAAGAACGGATGGCGGAATTGAAACTCTATCTGCACGATGATGACAAATCCCGCCAAGGTTTCAAAACTATTCTCGTTGGGCCGGAGCACCCCGACTATGCAGCTTTCTGTGTCAGTGCCGGCCACGGCATCGGTTTTAATGACCAAAAAGCGGTAGAAATTCGCGATCTCGTTAATGGAATCGCTGCCGATGACCGAATGTTCCCCGATTTTGAAGAAGGTTATAAAGTCTCCCGTGTATTGGAAGCGATTGCGAAATCGGCGGAAGAGAAACGGTGGGTGGAGATAAGTGAAATTTAAATAGATGGTATCTTATATCGCATCTTCAAAAGATAAATCCTTATTTAGAGCAGGGGGAATGTCAAAGGTTTAACAGAAAAATGGTCAATGCCAACAAATCGGCACTACCTCCACAACTAATATTTTTGTGAATGCAAGCATTATCAAAAGAGTGCAAATTTTTTAGGTTGAAATCTTCATCATTTAATAGGCGTTTTGCCTCGTTTTGCACCCAGTATAGGGCATTTATGCCACCTCGGTGAACTACATTGGTATCATTATTTTTTGCAATTATTTTCAATAAAATGCGTAACCAAATTTCATCATTTTCAATCTTTTGGTTTGTATATTCAGCTAGGACAGGGTGGATTGTGCCAAAGCCGCTTTCTGCTTCTCCTCTTGCGCCTGTTAAACCATATTCTCGGTAGAGCATTATTCCAGCAGTAAGAGGCTGATTGGCGGAGTAATGCTGTAATTCGGTGGTCAAGCCCTGTGCAAATTGTGCAACAAGCTGACAAATGTTAGTGTGATTTATATCTGTTTTTTGTTCAAATAATCGGCCAATTGCGGTGCAAACTAAGCCAAAGGCAAAAATCGCCCCCTTGTGGGTATTCACGTTGTTTGTCGCTTGAAACATAGCTTTTTCTGCTTGCAGACCAAGCGGTCTGATTTGCGTTAAAATTTGCTTAACGGGAAGGTTTGCAGTAGCAATGCCTTTTAAGACAAATTGAGTGAAGAAGGGACGTAGAGCGACAGCACTGCGTTCAAAGGTTCGCACATTCATATCGTTGTGTGCACCGTTGTTACTACGATCAACTAATCCAGGCTTAGGGGTAAGGTAAACTTCTTTCAATAAAGCTTGATAAACAGATTCAGAAATATTTTCTGCTAAGTAAAATGTTCGGGCGCGTCGTTGTATTTCTGTATAGATTTCATTAAGAGTATGTTTGCGGGATCTCGCACAACTTTTTGCATTCTCTGAACAAATTAAACAAGGACGGGGTGGAATATTAAATTCTGTACGACTGAGTAACTGGCCTCGTGAATCAATCACATCAATATCCCAAAGGCGGGCAAGAGCTGAACTATCTTCTAATTCTATTGTTAATTTTTTTAGCTGTTTTGCATCTATCGGTAAGACAAATAGGGCTTCATGCCCTGTGTTGAATGGGCGAATAAATTCTGCGGTAGGTTGAATATTTAATTGCTGAAAAAGTATAGAGAGGCTGCTTAACGCTTTTTCGAATACATAGTCTAATAAGGCATTTTTCTTGACTTCGCCAACAGCTAACAAGGTCACAGAAAGTAACGTTTGCCCATATTGTTGGAGGCATTGCTGCTGTAATAAGACTCGGTTTTCTCGTGCTTCAAGCAGCTGTTCAAGGGAAACTTTATCTCCGTCCAAAGAGAAGAAACGAATAAATTTGTTGTGCATTTGAGTATTTTGTCTCGGGTTTTTGTTCTAAAGTAAAGTGTATTTAATGCTATTTTGTCGAAAATTGTTCAATAAGCACCGCTTGCATTACGGCAAGTCTAAGAATATTGAGATTAGGCAAATCTGCCTATCGATAGTATTTTTAAATAAATTGAAATACCGAAGAGTTAAAGACTAGTGTATGAGGTTCAAGCCAGAAAAAATCCGCACCTTAAGCTGTTGGTTGAATCCAACATTTGAGGTGCAGATCATTAATAGCTAACTAGCATTATTATTTGACTGCATAAACTGTATCAATTACTGAACCATCACGGTAACGTACCACAGCAACAGGCTGATCGGTTACCTCAATTTCTTTTGGTCTGCCTGTAATACTATATGCTCGTTCACAGAGCTGCTCAATACTGAATAATTCAATATCTGCTTCCGTTAATTTTTCAATTAGATCTGGACGTTTTGGATTGACTGCGACACCGTGATCTGTCACAAGAATATCAATATTTTCACCCGGGGTGACGCAAGTGAGTACATTTTCAACTACACAAGGAATGCGACCACGCACCAATGGCGCTACAATAATGGCAACCTGTGCTGAGGAGGCCGTATCGCAATGCCCGCCTGAAGCGCCGCGAATCACACCATCAGAACCGGTTAAAACATTGACATTAAATTTCGTGTCAATTTCAAGTGCAGATAAAATAACCACATCTAGACGTTCAACAGAAGCGCCTTTTGAACTGAAATTGGCGTATTGGTTTGCTGAGACTTCAATATGATTTGAGTTACGGGCAAGTGATTCTGCTGCATCTTTATCAAAAGATTGTACATCAATTAATTTTTTGATGAGACCTGCTTCATGTAATGCCACCATGGTTGAAGTAATTCCACCTAAACCAAAACTGGCTGTGATATTTTTACGGCGCATTTTATCTTCAAGGAAACGTGTTACTGCAAGTGATGCTCCACCTGTTCCTGTTTGGAATGAAAAACCGTCTTTAAAATAGCCTGAATTGAAGATCACTTCCGCACATTTGCGTGCGATTAATAGTTCTCGTGGGTTGGTGGTCATACGGGTTGCTCCTCCACCGATTTTCTTCGGATCGCCCACTTCATCTACTTGTACGATTAAATCCACACGATCTTGAGTGATACTGGCGGGATTAAGTGGATATTCGCCAAATTCTTCAGTTAATAGTACAACTTTATCGGCATATTCCGCATCGATACGAGCATAACCTAATGAACCACATTTACTTTTACCGCTAAAGCCATTGGCATTACCAAATTTATCACACATTGGCACGCCTAAAAATGCCACGTCAATTTTTAATTCACCGGATTTGACTAAGTGAACACGACCTCCATGGGAGTGGATATGCACAGGTTCTTTTAAGATCCCTTTGGAAATTTCATCTGCTAATTTACCGCGAATTCCTGACGAATAAATTTTGGTTACAACCCCATTTTTAATATGTTCAATAATTGGAAAATGGCTGTCGATTAATGAGCTAGAGGCAAGAGTTAAATTTTTAAAGCCCATCTCAGCAATTTTGTTCATCACCATATTGACCACGAAGTCGCCTGCGCGGAAGGCATGGTGGAACGAAACGGTCATGCCGTCTTTTAATCCTGAGCGGCGAATAGCTTCTTCGAGGCTATTACAAACTTTACGATCTTTTGCCGTACGAATCAGTGATTCTGCTTTTGGTTTAGCTTGGTAAACAGGTTTATTACCATTAAATTTTTCGATACGTTGTTCTCTAGTTGTCATAATGGTTCTTCCTTACTCTTCATGAATACCATGTTTTGCACGTTGAAGTACTAATTGTGCACGATCGATAATTGGTGCATCGATCATTTTGCCGTTCAGTGATACCACACCTAAGCCTTTACGTTTTGCTTCTTCTGCCGCTTCAATAATACTCTGTGCCTGTTCTACATCTTTCTGTGTTGGTGCAAATAAATTATGTAGTAGCTCAATTTGGCGAGGATTTACTAATGATTTACCGTCAAATCCTAATTGTTTGATAAGCGCAGCTTCATTGAGAAAACCTTCTTCATTATTGACATTTGAGTAAACCGTATCGAAAGCTTGAATACCGGCTGCTCGAGCTGCTTGCAAGATTGAGCAGCGAGCAAATAATAATTCAATACCGTCTGCAGAGCGCTCTGTTTTTAAATTACGCACATAGTCTTCAGCCCCAAGTGCGATACCGATTAAGCGATTTGAGGCTGTCGCAATTTGATTGGCTTGGGTAATGCCTAGTGGTGATTCTATTGCTGCTAACATTAAGGTTGATCCTAATTCTCGTCCACAAGCTTTTTCAATTTCAGTGATTGCATTATCCATATCAATCACGTCTTGAGCAGTTTCTGTTTTCGGCATACGTACCACATCAACACCGGCACGTACTACGGCATTTAAGTCTTTTAAGCCAAATTCGGAATCTAATGGATTTACGCGAACTACGGTTTCCATGTCTTGATAAAGTGGGTGTTGTAACGCATGTGCAACCAAGATACGGGAAGAATCTTTTTCCTGTAATGCTACGGCATCTTCTAGGTCAAACATAATGGCATCTGGTTTATAAATAAATGTATTGCTGAGCATTGCCGCATTTGAGCCTGGGACAAAAAGCATACTTCTTCTTAATTTTATTTTCTGGCTCATAGTACTTTCTCCCAGTCAATTTCTTCTTCTGTTGCCCGTAAAAGTGCGGCTTTTAAACGAGCGCGAAGTACACAATCTAATGCCCCTCTGTCTTCTACAATCACCTGGGCGGCTTTCACTTCAAAAGTGGTTAATACATCTTGAATTGTTGCTAAAATATCTTCACCAAATTGTTTGCCTACTGAGCTATTTAACTCAATATCTAATGATGTTGCAGGAGTGATGCGAACCTGAACATCACTTGATTCTAGCGTACCTGCAACAGCAACTTTAATTATTTGCATAATACATTCCTTAATAATTAGGTTTAAATCATAATCTGGTTGATGAGATTACAAACTCTCGTCGTAATATACCTCACCCATCATTAGTGGGCGTGCTGTACGAACTAATGCAGAACGAGTGAATTTATAACTGTCATTGGTTTTTTCACACATCATATCTACACTGATAAAGCCTGATGGATGCTCAATCGTTACCACAGAACCAGTGTCCTTATAAAGTGGGTGAGCAACTGTACCTTCAATATTACAAGCGGCGGATACACAAATTGAGCCTGTGACAGCATGGCTTGCATGGCATTTATCTGGTACAAAATAACGTGAAGTAATATTACCTTTACCGGTAGGGGGTGAAAGTATACCTATTTTAGGAATCACTTTTTGCGAGACGTCTCCTAAACCCATTAATTCGCCCGCTTTACGGCGAATTGGCTCAATAATATCAAAGAGGGCCCTATTTGCATCAAGTTCTGCTTTGGATTCTTTTCCGGTTAAGCCGAGATCTTTAGCACTAAACAATACCATTGGCATTGCGACATCAATACAAGTTACATTGTAGCCATTAATCTCGTCTTGTTTATTGCCGGTTGGGAAAACTTTACCTGTTTTTGCCCCTTCAATTTGACTGAAGTTTAGATTGACAGGCGATCCAGTGCCCGGCACACCGGACACTTCTGCTGTACCATCATATTTAAGTTGGCAGTTTGGGCTTTCTGCCGATACTTCAATAATACTGTTGGTATTGACGTTGTTTACCACCACCGAAGTTACGCCATCTTGTAGTTCAATTAAACCTTTTTCACTTGCGAAACAAATAATGCCAGAAAGGATATTTCCGCAAGACGGGGCTGTATCAACAACTTTTTGATCAATACCAATTTGGGCGAAAAGGTAATCTAAATCGACCCCTTCTTTTTCAGATTTTGAGATAATAGCTACTTTGCTGGTTACGCTTGTTGCTCCTCCTAAACCGTTGATTTGGGTTGCATCACCTGAACCCATAATGGTCATTAAAAACTTATCACGCTCTGCTACACTAGTTGGTAAATCGTCTTTTAAAAAATACAAGCCTTTAGATGTGCCTCCGCGGATAATCATACAAGGAACTTTTTTCATATAGTTTCTCCAATTACAAAATCTTTTATAAAAAGCGGGAACAGATCCGCCAAGTTCATTTAAACTTTTCACAGAAGTAATTGGAGATCAGCCAATTACACCCATACTATGAAGCATTGACCACCAACCGAAACCAATTGTGCAGTGAATAATTAAAGTGACAACGGCACATATACCACCTACAATCCAGAAGGATTTTAGGTCATGGTAACCAATGCCATAAATTACCGCAGCAGGACCTGAGCCATAATGTGTTACCATGCTACCGTAGCTATTTGAAAATAATAAACCGAGTGAAAGTAGTACCGGATCAGCCCCAACAGCTACACCTACAGCAGAGAATACCGGAACCATTGCTGCTACATAAGCACCACCTGAAGCAAATAAATAACGTACTGCTACACTTAAGGCTAATATTAATACTGTAGCGAAGGTTGTATTCATCTCTGCCCCAGAGAACATATTTCCCATCGCTGCCGATAACCAATCAAAGAATTTCGCTTTATCTAATACGCCCGCTAAACCAAGTAGTGCTCCATACCAAGTAAAGGTTGTCCAACCACCTTTGTTTTTAAGCATATCATCCCAAGTAAGTACCGACGTTGCTAAGATTAATGCCATTGCACAAATTGCAACTGTTGAAGCACTCACTCCTAATACATCAGAAAAAACCCAACCGATAATGGCAGCAACAAATAAACCAGCAAGAATCTTTTCTTTGGTTTTCATCGGCCCCATTTCTTCTAAGCCTTTCTTAGCAATTTCTTTGTTATTTACTTCCGTAATCTCTGGTTTATAGAGAATATAAGCGACAAAAGGCATTAAGATAAGAGAAACAATACCTGGCACACAAGCTGCCAAAAACCATTGTGTCCAGTCGTAATTAATGCCCATAATTGGACGCATTAACTCCAGGGCAACAGCATTTGGTGCCATAGCAGTAAAGAACATATAACCTGTAGTTTTAACGACCATATAAGTATTTAACAATAAGTAGTGCCCAGCCTTACGTGAAGTCTCTCCTGGTTCTGACCCTAATGAGCGTGCTGTAGCTTCCATGATGGGTGCCATAATGCCGCCACCACGTGCTGTTGTTGAAGGCATTGCTGGTGAGATCAATAAGTCTAAAACAGCATTGATGTAACCGATTCGTAAAGTTGATTTACCGAAAGCGCCGATCATTTTATAAGCAATGCGTTTACCTAAACCAGTGCCTACAAATGCTGCGCTCATTGCAAATGCAGCAAAGATAAGCCATGTAGTACCGGATTTGTAGCCATCTAATACAGCTCCTTGTTTTAAGGCAATTTTAGTACCATCTGCTAAAACTTCTGCTGGTGTATTTCCAATGATTATCGCTGCAATTGCGATTGCCGATAATAAGATGACTGGGGCTTGATAGACTTTTAAAATAAGGGCAAGAATTGTCCCAATGTAAACTCCTAGTAGGTGCCAACCAATAGTAGACATACCTTCTGGGGTTGCAAAGAGATAAGTTGCGACTGGACAAGCGAGCACTATTGCAAGATATAAGAGTTTTTTAGAGTTCATATTGTAAACCTCAATAACAATTAAAAATTCAACTAGTCATATATAACTAATTAAATTGAGGTAGACAATTAAGAAATACCAAAATATTGAACTAGATCATAAAAATGAAATTAAAATATTTTATTGTTTACTTTTTGTTCTGCTGTGTAATTGGTAATTCAAAAAGAAAGGCAGGTTTAATTTGAACCTGCCTTTTTATTATCGGATATATTGATGGGGATGTTCCAGATAACGGCTAAAAAATTAGTTAAAGAGAGTTCAAGCTAGTTATCAAAGATAGCCTCTATTTGTTTATTAGGTAATGATAGTTTCATAATAAAAATCTTTTGCAAGACCATAAGACTCTCTATATTCAATGATATTGCTATCTAATCCTTTTGCTGTACGGCACACTTTAACCACATGTTGAGGTTTCCCTTCCGTTAAGTAAGGATCGCAAAAATCAGTTAAGATGCTCATCTGTTCTTTTGCTGAGACAACTAACTGTCCACATTTTTTGAAATAAAAAGGGTAGAGTAAATTTTCAAATTGATCTAAAGGGAGCTCAAGTAGTGCCCCAAACCTGTTCGGCGATAACCAGATCTTATCGCTAACAATCACTTTCCCATCTACCGATCGAGTACGCTCTAAATAAAGTAAAGGTTGATCTAATGGAATGTTGAGTAATTGATTGATTTCTGTTTCAGGATTAACTAACTTCACTGTTCTTACTTTTCCAACAGGTGTTTCTGGTTTACCCACTTTCGCATTACGCAAATAAAAACGTACAATGGAAGATTCCACAAAAGCAGGGTGTTTTAAAAAAGTACCTTTGCCTTGATGCTTAATTAAGACACCTTCCTCTACAAGGCATTCTACTGCTTTACGAATAGTTCCAATTGAAGCTTCATAATTTGTAGATAATTCTTGCTCACTAGGAATCGCTTTATCAAATCCCCAATTATTCTCCGAAAGAAATTTTTGCAATTCGTATTTAATTTGCAAATAACGTGGCATTTTTGTTAACGCTACAAATTTTTGATCATAGTTAAACATTCATTATTTTCCTTTTTAAACCCATTGACGTCCTTCTAAAAAGGGACTAGGGTATTTAACATGTAGTCATCTATATGTTTTAAAGATGTTAATTTTTTAATTCTATAACGGAGTGAAGGCCATGTCTAATTTATTAGCAGATTATCAAATTCACGTCGAAGAACGTGCAGCATTAGGTATTTTGCCAAAAGCCTTAGATGTAACGCAAACCTCAAACTTAATTGCCTTATTACAAAATCCTCCTCAAGGTAAAGAAGCAGAGCTTATCGCTTTATTTGAGAACCGTGTTCCTGCTGGTGTGGATGAAGCTGCAAAAATAAAAGCAGAATTTCTGGAAAGCCTAGCAAAAGGTGAAATATTTTGTACGTTAATTTCGGCAGAACGGGCTACCGAACTATTAGGAACAATGGGAGGGGGCTATAATGTAAAACCTTTAGTTGATTTGCTAAAAAATAAGAAAATTGCACCGCTTGCGGTAGCGGCACTCAGTAAAACTTTATTAGTATTTGATAGTTTTAACGATGTTGCTATGTTAGCTAAGGAAGGTAATATTTTTGCAAGGCAAGTCCTCCTATCTTGGGCAGAGGCAGAATGGTTTACATCACGTCCGAAATTAGCGGAAAAAGTTACCTTAACGGTCTTTAAAGTCGTTGGTGAAACCAATACTGATGACTTATCTCCGGCACAAGATGCTTGGTGCCGTTCAGATATTCCACTCCATGCTAACGCTATGCTGAAAATGCCACGTGAGGGTATTGAACCGGATGAGGTAGGTGTCCGTGGTCCACTTAAACAGCTTGCTGCATTAAAAGAAAAAGGTTTTCCGCTTGTTTATGTGGGTGATGTTGTTGGAACAGGCTCATCACGCAAATCCGCTACGAACTCAGTGTTATGGCATATAGGGATAGATATTCCATTCTTACCAAACAAACGCACAGGCGGTTTTGTTTTTGGTAGTAAAATTGCCCCGATTTTCTTTAATACCGCAGAAGATTCAGGTGCGCTACCAATTGAGTTAGACGTAACTTCGTTAAATATGGGCGATGTGATCGATCTTTATCCTTTTGACGGAAAAATCTGTAAACACGACACTAATGAGGTGATCACCACTTTCCAATATAAAACTGCAGGCTTACTAGATGAAGTGCAAGCTGGCGGTCGTATTCCATTGATTATTGGTCGAAGCCTGACTGCGAAAGCCCGTGCAGAATTAGGACTTGGTGAAAGCGATGTTTTCGTTAAAGCTGCTCAAGTGGCAGATAGTGGTAAAGGCTATACCCTTGCCCAAAAAATGGTAGGTAAAGCCTGTGGTGTAAAAGGTGTTCGCCCGGGACAATATTGTGAACCTGCAATGACTTCTGTCGGCTCACAAGATACCACGGGGACAATGACTCGTGATGAATTGAAAGACTTGGCTTGCCTAAAATTCTCTGCGCCGTTAGTGATGCAATCCTTGTGTCATACCGCACCATACCCAAAACCAAGTGATGTAATTATCCACCAAACGCTGCCTGCATTCTTTACCGAACGTGGTGGTGTAGGCTTACGAGCTGGCGACGGCGTAATCCACTCTTGGCTAAACCGTATGCTATTACCATTTACCGTCGGTACCGGTGGCGACTCTCATACTCGTTTCCCAATTGGTATTTCATTCCCTGCCGGTTCCGGCTTAGTTGCCTTTGCGGCAGCAACGGGAATGATGCCGTTAGATATGCCAGAATCGGTATTAATACGTTTTAAAGGTACCTTACAACAAGGTATTACCTTGCGTGATTTAGTCCACGCTATTCCATATTATGCCATTAAAGCGGGCTTATTAACGGTTGAAAAAGCGAATAAGAAAAATATCTTCTCAGGGCGTATTTTAGAAATTGAAGGACTGGAAGATTTAACCGCTGAGCAAGCCTTTGAACTTGCCGATGCAACAGCAGAGCGCTCAGCGGCAGCTTGTACAATCAAACTTAATCAAGCCTCGATTGAAGAATATTTACGCTCAAATGTGGTGTTACTAAAAACGATGATCGCCGATGGTTATAGTGATGCACAAACCCTCAAAAATCGAGTAAAAGCCATGGAAGCCTGGTTGGCAAACCCTGAAATGTTAGAAGCCGATGTAGATGCTGAATATACCGCGATATTAGAAATCGATATGAATGATATCAAAGAGCCTATTCTTTGCGTGCCAAATGATCCGGATGATGTTCGTCTACTTTCTGAAGTACAAGGAGATAAAGTTGATGAAGTCTTTATCGGATCTTGTATGACAAATATCGGACACTTCCGTGCTGCAGGTAAACTTCTAAATAAAGTGGAGAGTGAACTAAATACTCGCTTATGGCTTGCGCCACCAACTAAAATGGATGCCCAAAAACTTGCTGAAGAAGGTTATTATAACATTTATGGTCGATCAGGCGCTCGTACTGAAATGCCAGGCTGCTCACTTTGTATGGGCAACCAAGCCCGTGTACGTTCAGGATGCACTGCTGTTTCTACCTCGACTCGTAACTTCCCAAACCGTTTAGGTCAAGGTGCACGTGTGTATCTGGCTTCCGCAGAATTAGCAGCTGTAGCTGCTATCTTAGGAAAATTACCAACACCTAAAGAATATCAAAGCTATGTAGCAGATTTGGATAATTATAAAGCAGAGATTTATAATTACTTAAACTTCGACAAAATCCCAAGTTATACCGTGCATGCAGATAAAGTGATTTTCAAAAGTGCGGTGTACAAATAATATGTTAAAAGCTCTCGAAAGAGAGCTTTTTGTTTAGATTTATCATAAGGACACACAATGGTTTTTGAACGTTTTCATCTCTCGCTTGTTGCGAAAAACAGCAAAAAAATTACAGCACTTTTAGCTTTCTTAACAGAAAATGAGCTCAAGTTTGATGAGCAAATTGAATGGTTTATTCTTGTTTATAATGATGATAGAAAATTGATTGCTTGTGCAGGTTTAGCAAAAAATATCATTAAATGTGTTGCGATTAGCAAAACTTGTCGTGGTGAGGGTATTGCACTGAAATTAATTACCGAAGTAGTAAACCTTGCTTATGAGCAGCAATACACAGAATTGTTTATTTTTACTAAACCCGAATACGAAGCTCTATTTCAACATTGCGGTTTCTATCCCATTTCTTCTGCTTATCCTTATGTGGTTTTACTGGAAAATAGTGCCACCCGATTACACAAGCAGTGCCAACAATGGCAGCAAAAAGGCGTGCAAGGAGAAAAGATTGGTTCGATTGTGCTGAATGCTAACCCTTTCACACTTGGACATCGTTATTTAATCGAACAAGCACTAGAACAATGTAATCATCTCCATCTTTTTGTGGTGGAAGAAAATGCTTCAGTTTTTTCTTATCAAGAACGGTTTAATTTAGTCAAACTTGGCATTCAAGATCTCGATCATATTACATTGCATAATAGTTCACCTTACATTATTTCACGCGCCACCTTCCCTGATTATTTTATTAAAGAAAGTTGTATTGTCGATGCAGCCTATTTAGAAATTGATTTACGTCTCTTCCGACAATATATTGCTCCGGCGTTAAATATTACTCATCGCTTTATTGGTACGGAGCCTCTCTGTGCAGTAACAGCGGAATATAATAAAAAGATGCACTATTGGCTACAACAGGCCGATATGGCTACACCCAAAATTGAGGTGGTTGAATTTGAACGTAAATATATTGAGACACAGCCTATTTCTGCCTCTCGTGTTCGTCAGTTATGGCAAACACAGGCATGGGATGAGCTTATCCATCTTGTGCCGGAGACGACATTGGTATTTTTGAAACAAAAATCCCCGTTTTAAGCAACGGGGATAAGGTAGAAATATTCAAGTAGTGTATAAATTAAACCACTTCGCTTAATTTAACTGGGCGGTTTTCTTCCAGTGATTTTTTCGAGGCAAGGGCGATTAAGACCGGTTGTAAGCCGTCGTTACCGTTTACGAGCGTTGGTTTGTCATTCACGACAGAATCCACGAAGCAGCTGATTTCATCGGCGAAGGATTGCATATAACGCTCTAAGAAGAAGTATTTCGGTTTTTCTGCAATCACACCGTTTTCGCCAGAGAATACTGCGGTTGAGCCGGTGTCGTTAGTGATGTGGATAGCCCCTTTTGAACCGAATACTTCGGCACGTTGGTCGTAGCCGTAAGCAGCTTTACGGCTGTTGTCGATCACTCCGATTGCACCATTTGCCAGTTTGAGGGTGATGACGGCGGTATCGATGTCGCCAGCCTTGCCGATTTCAGGATTGACTAACACAGTTCCCACGGCAAATACTTCTTCTACTTCACTGCCAGATAAGTAACGAATCATATCGAAATCGTGAATGGTCATATCGAAGAACATACCGCCGGAGACTTTGACATACTCAATTGGTGGTGCATCTGGGTCACGAGAGGTGACTCGAATAACGTGTGGTTCGCCGATGTCGCCGGCGGCAACACGGTCTTTAATCGCTTTGAAGTTGTGGTCAAAACGGCGGTTGAAGCCGACTTGGAATTTCACGCCCGCTTTTTCGACAGCAGCTAGCACTTCGTGAATTCTTGCCGGGTCTGCATCGACCGGTTTTTCACAGAAAACGTGTTTGCCTGCCTGTGCTGCTTCGATTGAGATTGGTGCGTGAGTGTTGGTTGATGAGCAGACTAACACCGCATCGATTTCCGGATCTTGCAGGATTTGTTTGTAGTCGTCATAAACGTGCGGAATGCCCATTGATTTTGCCCAAGTGGTTAGCTCGTCAGTAATGCGAACATCAGAAATTGCTTTGATTTCCGCACCTTTCACATATTTGCTGATACTTTCTGAATGCACACGACCAATACGACCTGCGCCGATAATGCCTACTTTTAACATCTTAAACTCCTGCGGTTTCACGGATATATTTTCTGCCTTTGAGGGCGTATTCAAATGGGTTAGCCAGTGCTGGGTCTTGTTCGGCTTCGACGACCATCCAGCCTTTGTAGTCGTGTTTTTCGAGAATCTCGAAAATCGGTTTGAAGTCGATCACGCCATCGCCCGGCACGGTGAAAGTGCCTTTTTTCACGCCTTCTAAGAAACTCAAATCGTTAGCTTTCACTTCGGCGACAACTTCGTCACGCACATCTTTTAAGTGAACGTGAATGATGCGGTCGATGTATTTCTCTAACACGCCAAGCATCGCTTTTTGGCAGCCTTCAGAGTAGTAAAGGTGACCTGAATCGAACAGCAGGTAAACATCATCATTTACTTCCGCCATATAGCGATCGACTTCTTCTGGGGTTTGAATGCCTGTGCCCATATGGTGGTGCAAGCAGACTTTCATCCCTTTTTCCGCTGCCAGTTTTGCCAGCTCGTTATAGCCTTCTGCCATACGTTTCCAGTCGGCATCATCAAAGACCGGTTTTTCTTTGAAGACGGATTTGGTCGTGCCTTGAATACTACGGCTTTGCTCTGAACAGCCGATCACTTTTGCGCCCATGGCGTGTAAGAAATCACGGTGTTTAATGAACTCGGCGATGGTTTCTTCGCGTTTGCCGTCCACAAAGAAGGTACTGAACCACGCGTTACAGATTTGAATGCCACGCACCGCTAATTTGCGTTTTAGCACTTCCACATCGCGCGGGTATTTGTTACCCACTTCGCAGCCGGTGTAGCCCGCCAATGCCATTTCGCTGACACATTGTTCAAAGGTGTTTTCTGCACCCAGTTCAGGCAAGTCATCGTTTGTCCAGCCGATAGGGGCGATACCTAATTGAATGTTTTCTGCTTTCATAGAGAAACCTCGTCTTGTTTAGAGATAAATAAATTGGTAACAAGCGGTAGATTTACTCGCTTCGCTCGCACTTCGTGCCATCGGCAAAAGCCGATGTTCAAACGCAAGCGTTTGTGTAAAAAAATTTGCAAATTTGACCGCTTGTTACCCCTCTCCCTGTCGATAGCCTCTAAACGAGGCTACCGACTGTCCCTCTCCTCAAGGGGAGAGGGTGGAGAAAGCCAAAGGCTTTCGGAGGGAGAGGGGCTATATAACTAGTATTTTCTTGCCTTCGCTAACTGCTCTTGCGATCTGGCTCTTGCCTGTTGAATGCGTTCGCTTTCCGACACTTCCGCCACACCCACGTGCCACCAACAGCCGTAGCCGTGTGCCATGGTTTTTGGTAGTACTTTAATGTCAATCAGAGTGGAGACTGTCTGTTTCTTCGCATCGGCAAGGGCTGCACGCAGCTCGGCTTCGTTTGTCACACGGTAAGTTTTGCAACCGTAGGCTTCGGCGTTTTTGGCGAAATCAATTGGCACTAAACCGCCGTTGAGCTGGTTGCTTTGGGTGTTGCGGAAACGGAATTCCGTACCGAAGCTGTCCATACCGTTGCCGATTTGCAGGTTGTTGATACAGCCGTTTGCCATATTGTCGAACAGCACCACGTTGATTTTTTTGCCTTCTTGGATAGAAGTGACTAATTCAGTGTGCGCCATTAAGTAAGAGCCATCGCCGAGTAGTGCGTACACCTCTTGCTCAGGGCGGGCGATTTTCACGCCCACTGCCGCACTCACTTCATAGCCCATACAGGAGTAGCCGTATTCAAGGTGGTAGGTCTCTTCGCCTTTGCTCAACCAAGTACGTTGTAAATCGCCCGGTAAGCTACCGGCGGCAGCGACGATAATGCCATCGTTTTCAATGGTTTCGTTCACAATGCCAAGCACTTGTGATTGTGTTAATTGTGAGCCGGTCAGCTTGATAAATTCGTTATGAACTGCTTTGTGATCTAAGTTATCGTTGATTTCAGGGATGAAATCCGGGCTATATTGGATTGCACGCAAGCGTTTGATTTCTTCCGCAAAGTCCGCTTTGGCGGTTGCAATTTCATTACCCCATTGTGCTTGATAGTTGCTTGGTAGCTTAGTAATCAACGCTTCAAGCGTTGCTTTGGCATCGGCAACAATTTGCACACCGTCTAATTTATAGGCATCGAAACGTGCTACGTTGATATTTAAGAACTGCACGTCCGGATGTTGGAATATCCATTTCGAAGAAGTGGTAAAGTCAGTGTAACGTGTGCCGATACCGATGACTAAATCCGCTTCTTTCGCTAAGCGGTTTGCCGCTAAACAGCCGGTTTCGCCAACACCGCCAACGTTCAATTCATAGTCGGAAACCACCGCACTTTTACCTGCTTGGGTTTCGGAAAACGGAATACCGAACTGTTTTGCAAATTTTTGCAGGATTTGACCCGCTTGTGAGTAACGCACGCCGCCACCGCAGACGATCAGCGGTTTTTTCTTGGCGGTAATCAGCTTCACAGCATCATTTAGCATCGCTTCAGTCGGTAGATTACGCTCTAAACGGTGAACGCGTTTTTGTAGGAAACTGTTCGGGAAGTCAAAACTCTCTGCTTGCACATCTTGTGGTAATGCGATGGTTACTGCACCGGTTTCTGCTGGATCGGTTAAAACACGGAACGCATTGATACACGCACTCATCAACTGTTCTGGGCGTTGTACACGATCCCAATATTTGCTGACGGCACGGAAGGCATCGTTAGTGCTGATGCTTAAATCGTAAGATTGCTCGATTTGCTGTAGCACAGGGTCAGGCTGGCGGGTTGCAAACACATCACCCGGTAATAAGAGAAGTGGAATGCGGTTGGCGGTTGCGGTTGCGGCGGCAGTTACCATATTCGCTGCACCCGGGCCGACAGACGAGGTACACGCGATGATTTTTTGGCGCAGGTTCTGTTTCGCAAAACCCATGGCTAAGTGTGCCATACCTTGCTCGTTTCTGCCTTGGTATAAGGTCAGCCCGCCGGCATTTTGTGCCAAGGCTTGCCCGATTCCTAACACGTTGCCGTGGCCAAAAATGGCCGCTACGCCGTGAACAAATTTGATCTCTTTACCATCAACTTCAATATATTGATTATCCAAAAACTGAACAAGAGCCTGTGCGACAGTTAATCGAGTAGTTTGCATAAAAACCTCTGCGTGATGAATAGTGGTGGTTTACAAGCGGTGTCTTTTCACTAAAAATTTTCAAATGAAAAATTTGTTTCATTTATGCCATAATCATAGTCGAAAAAAATTGGGTTAGCTATTGGATTTCTAAAAAATAGGGAAGTTTTGTGTAAATTTGCGAACTAAGTCACATAATTGAAAATTTCAATATAATTCAAATTGAAATGAATGTTTCATTTTGTATAATGAATGACGATTTTCAACAAATTCACTGCAAGGAGCGATTATGGCTACTGTAAATCATCAAGATCGTCCTCTTGATCTTATCTGTTTAGGGCGCGTTGCTGTCGATTTTTATGGGCAGCAAATCGGCTCTCGCTTAGAAGATATGAGCACATTCTCTAAATATCTCGGCGGCTCATCAGGCAACGTGGCATACGGCACCGCGGTGCAAGGCCTACGTTCGTCGATGTTGGCACGTGTGGGTGATGAACATATGGGGCGTTTTCTACGCGAAGAGCTGCAAAGTGTCGGAGTAGACACCAGTCACCTGATTACCGATAAAGAGCGTTTGACCGCACTGGTGATTTTAGGGATTAAAGATAAAGAGACTTTTCCGCTGGTTTTCTACCGTGATAACTGTGCGGATATAGCAATCACCAAAGACGATTTTAGCGAAGCCTATATCGCTTCCAGCCGTGCATTGGCTATCACCGGCACGCACTTATCCAACCCGAAAACCCGTGAAGCGGTGCTGACGGCGTTGCAATATGCGGGCAGAAATGAAGTAAAACGTGCGTTGGATATAGACTACCGTCCAGTGCTTTGGGGGCTGACTTCACTTGGCGATGGCGAAACCCGTTATATCGACAGTGTAGAAGTGACAAAATCTCTGCAAGAAGTGTTACACCATTTTGATCTGATTGTCGGTACGGAAGAAGAGTTCCACATAGCAGGTGGCTCAACGGACACCCTCACCGCATTGAAAAATGTGCGTAAAGTCTCAAATGCGGTGCTAGTGTGCAAACGTGGTGCATTGGGCTGTTCGGTATTTGAAGGTGAATTGCCGAACGATTTAGATGGTGGCTTGAATGTGTACGGCGTGCGTGTTGAAGTTCTAAACGTACTAGGCGCAGGCGATGCGTTTATGTCAGGTTTACTGCGTGGCTACTTAAATAATGAAGGTTGGGAACAAGCCTGCCGTTATGCGAATGCCTGCGGTGCGTTGGTGGTTTCTCGCCACGGCTGTTCGCCAGCGATGCCGACCAAACGTGAGTTAGACGACTACTTAACCCGTGCGGCAAGTGTGCCACGTCCGGATTTAGACGAACGTTTGAACCACTTACACCGTGTGACAACCCGCAAAAAATCGTGGGAAAATCTCTGCATTTTTGCGTTCGATCACCGTAAACAGCTGGTGGATATGGCAAATAAAGTCGGTGCAGACGTGGCACGTTTACCAAAGCTCAAACAGCTTCTGTTACAAGCGATGGAGCAGACCGCAGAGGCAGCAGGGCTTCCACAGAACCAAGCAGGGATTTTGGCGGATACGACTTTCGGTCAAGATGCACTGAATGAGATCACGGGTAAAAATTATTGGATTGCCCGCCCGATTGAAGAACCGGCTTCTCGTCCACTCGAATTGGAATACGGCGATTTAGGCACACAGCTTTCTGCTTTCCCCCGTGATCACGTCATTAAATGCTTAGCGTTCTACCACCCAACTGATGAAAGCGGTTTAAAAGCCCGCCAAGATCGCAAGTTAAAAGAGGTGTACCAAGCGTGCTGCCGTACAGGACACGAACTACTGTTAGAGATCATTCTGCCAGCCGATATGCCGCAAGACGAGCATTACTACAACGAAGCGATTACACATTTCTACCAACTCGGCATCAAACCGGAGTGGTGGAAATTACCGGGCGTGTCTACTGCACAATGGCAAGCAATTTCAGCCACCATTGATGCCAACGACCCAGACTGCCGTGGTATCGTGATTTTAGGTTTAGATGCACCGCTTGATGTGTTCAAAGATGTCTTTAGACAGGCAAAAGGCTGTGAAAAAGTTAAAGGCTTTGCGGTGGGTAGAACCATTTTCGGCACGCCGTCCGAACAGTGGCTTGCCGGTCAGTTAGACGATAATGCGCTCATCAGTGCCGTGTCTGAAAAATACCGCATTCTGATTGATTTGTGGCAACAACGTTAAGTGCTAACATTTCTCAACATGTTTGAAACCCCTTGCATACAAGGGGTTTTATTTTGCAAAAAATCAGAAAAAATTGACCGCTTGATGCCCGAATTTTCCAAAAATAGGGAATATCGGGCAAAAAGAGCTAATTGAAAAAGCTAAGCTGCAAAATAGCTTTTAAGTTTGAGCTAAGGCTAATCTTTTTAGATAGCCTTTTATCCCAAAAAGTGATCTGTTTGCAATTAGAAAAGAGTATAATGAAATAAAAATATCGACTATAGGAATATTGAAATGCATGAACCTACCCAACTTGCCCATTTTCAAGAAGAAATTCGTAAGCAATATGATGGACTCAGTAAGAGATTAAAACAAGTTGCTCAGTATGTATTAGATAACGGCAATAGTGTTGTTTTTGACACTGTTTCAACTATTGCTGATAGGGCAAATGTGCCACCCTCTACCTTAATACGTTTTGCCAATGCCTTTGGATTTAGCGGTTTTAATGAGATAAAGCAGCTTTTTCGTCAGGATATGATGGAAAATACATCTCGCTATGCTGAGCGAGTACAGTTGTTCCGACAAATTGAGCCAGATGAAAATTCTTCAGATGGTACATTAAATCATATTTTAGATGTTTTTGTACAAGGCAATATGCAAGCCTTACAGCAACTTACCAGTCAGGTGAGTTCAGAACAATTAGAACAAACAGTAGAAATTTTAAATAGTGCTAAGCGGATTTTTATTGTTGGATTAAAGCGTTCATTCAGCATTGCTAATTATCTCAATTATGCTTTACATCACTTAGATTATGATGTTTTTATGATTGATGGTTCCGGAGGGATGTTTGATGAACAGCTGGGGCGTATTCGAGAAGGTGATGCTGTTATTGCAATCAGCTTTTCTCCTTATGCTAATGAGACATTAAATGTTGTAAGTGCAACAGCAAGAACAGGAGTGAAGCATATTGCGATTACTGACAGCCAGCTCAGCCCATTGCTATCGTTTAGTGATGTGTCTTTTATTATCAAAGAGGCACAAGTTAGTGGTTTCCGCTCCCAATGTGCGACGATGACATTGGCACAGACTATTGCGGTGTCGCTAGCTTTGAAAAAAGCTTAAATAATAGACCTCTTAGAGGTCTATTATTGATGACAGAGATAGTCTATTTATAATAGGGCTTTAATTTCATCACGGTATTGTGCTGATTTTGTACCAAAAATAATTTGTTGCGTATCAGCGACTTTAACCACATCTACAGCTCCAAGTTTTTTCAACATTGATTTATTTAATAATCGGTTATTATGTAATACAACTCTTAAACGAGTTAAACATGCTTCTACCTGTTTAATATTTTCTTTGTTGCCGAGAGCTTCTAGAATTTTGTTAATATCAGTCATATATTCCCCTGTGGTATAAATTGTTGGAAATTTATTTAGGAATTTCTGTTTATGGATTGATTTAACCATTCCATATATTCTGCTGTCCCTTGTGCAACGGTTTTGAATGTATCTTTATAACCTGCAGCACGGAGATTGGTTAGATCTGCTTGGGTAAATGTTTGATAGCGAGATTTTAAATGTTCAGGGAATGGGATTGTTTCAATTTTTCCTCTGCCATGGTATTTAATAACTGCGTTGGCGACTTCTTCAAAAGATTCTGCTTTACCTGTTCCAAGGTTGAAAATACCCGATACATTATTTTCCCAAGCCCATAAGTTCACTTTTGCCACATCTTCAACGTAGACGAAATCACGTAGGAATTGCTCAGAGCCAGCGAATAATTTCGGATTTTCTCCTTTTAACATTTGGTTGTTTAGGTGGAATGCAACGCTTGCCATTGAGCCTTTATGTTGCTCTCGTGGGCCATATACATTGAAATATTTAAAACCACATACCGGAGAATAAGCTTCGGGTAAAACACGGCGTACATATTCATCAAATAAGAATTTCGAGTAGCCATAAGCATTTAATGGTCTTTCAAATTCACGTTTTTCGATAAAGTTATCGGAACGTCCGCCATAGGTTGCAGCACTTGATGCGTAGAAAAACGGAATTTGGCGATCTAAACAGAAATGTAATAAATCTTTTGAATATTCGTAGTTATTTTGCATTAGATATTTCCCATCCCATTCAGTAGTTGCTGAACAAGCACCTTGGTGGAAAATAGCATCAATGTAACTAAAGTTATCTCCTGCAATAATAGCAGCAATGAAATCTTCTTTATCGCAATAGTCTGCAATATCTAAATCGACTAAATTGATAAATTTTTCACCATTTTTTAGATTATCTACTACTAAAATGTCTTTACGACCAATTTTATTTAATGCTTTAATAATATTGCTGCCGATCATACCGGCACCACCGGTTACAATAATCATATTTTTTATCCTTTTTTAGTTAAATTGTGGTTATTATCGTTTTATCGTTTTGAATTTGCAAATGTTTAGGAAATTAGATTTCCTATATGAGATAAAAGAAAAGTTATGATAGATAAACTTTCTGTCCCAATTTAGCACTTTCAAATGCTGATTCAATAATTTTCAGTACCCATATTACCTCATCTAATTTCACTATCGACTCTGCATTATGGCTGATACAATCATATAAGTTATCAAGTAAATCTTGATAACTTGCTTTCGTATTGGGATAAGGCTGACGAACAACATCGCCATTTACTTCTGTATGCAAAATACCCCATTGTGTTTCTGCCTCTATATTCCAATTCCCTTTTGGAATAGTGCCATTTTTTAATAAATCTTCTTGGTTATCCGCATTTTGTTTCAGATAAGAGCCGAGTTTTCCATGTAAAACAAAGGTTGTGCTTGGTTCACGGGCATATTTACTGGCTTTTAGCACCATTTTAAAACCGTTAGCGTAGTAGAGCTGAATATCGAAATTATCATCCACCAATGCACCTTCGTGCTGATAGCGGATATCTGCATATACCGCTTGTGGTTTGCCGAATAAATAAAGTGTTTGGTCAATTAAATGCACGCCTAAGTCATAGACTAAGCCCGTCCCTTTATCTCCAGCCTCTTTCCAAGCTTTCGCATTTTTCTCTTTGGCATAGCGATCAAAACGAATTTCACAATCCACTAGCTCACCTAACAACCCCTGCTGCATAATCGCTTTTGCGGTGGCAATATGGCTATCCCAGCGGCGATTTTGGTATACATAAAGGACTTTGCCTTGTTTTTTTGCCAATTCGGCCAATTCGATAGCTTCTATTGAACTTGCTACCAGTGGCTTTTCTACTAAAACGTGCTTATCCGCTAAAAGTGCCTCTTTCACCATTGTATAATGGGTTTGATTCGGCGTGGTAATTACGACTAAATCAATTTCTGGGGTTAAAAGTGCGGAAAATTCTCGTACAGTTTCTACATTGGGTAGCCATTGTGCCGCATTATTACCGCTTCGTTCATACACCTTGCGTACATAAAAACGAGGATCTTGTTTGAAAAACGGAATGTGAAAAACACGGCTGGAATAACCTGCTCCAGAGATGGCAATATTGATAGGTTGCATAGAAAATCCTCATAAAATTTTTATGTTGTTTGCCTAAATAAACAAGCGGTCAGATTTTAGGAAAATTTTGCAAAAAATGGATTAAATGCGACCGCTTGTTTCACTAATAATAGGCTTTGCAAACAATATCTTTTTCTTCGCAAAATATGTCACTATGGTTTGCAAGACATTGCTTTTGTACATTTAATTTAGCTCTACCTCGGCTACTATGTTCACTACGATATTCCCGAGTAAATGGCTTTAGAGTACAAATGTGAACCGCTCTGGAATCAATTTGATCCGAGACTCCAATTATAATCGGCATAGGGATACCGGCTTGATCTGTTGGAGCAACCGGTACAACACAGCCACTTAATAGTATGCTTAAACTCATTAACCAATAACGCATATGTTTCTCCTTAATAAAATGAATAAAAAAGACAGTATATGATGGATTTTCCTAGGTTTGACTATACATATTAAGTGATGTTCGAAAAGTTTTAAGTGGTTCTACCTTTAGGATTCTGAAAGTTATTTAACCAACAATAAATCAGAACGGAACATCTCTATCGTCACAGTATGCTCTTAATATCTTGCCTAATTTCTTGGTATTTTTATTAAAATTGCGACATTTAGGGCATACCAAAAGATGTAACTGCAAACGCATGTGTTGTTGCAAACGAAGTTTCTCATCACATGACTGTGAAATAAGTTCTGTTGCTTGCCTGCATTTCATTTTGATTCCTCTCTAAACCAATTGCGAGATAAACACTCTTGTAAACGTAAACGGGCACGATAAAGTAATACATTTAAGTTAGAGAGAGAAATTTCGCATTCATGGCAAATTTCCGCACTACTCATCTCCAAATGTTCACGCATCATAAATACTCGTGCTTGCTGAGCGGGTAATTTATTTAAACAAATATCAAAAATTGCCCAAAATTCTTTTTGGTAAGTCGATTGAGCTATCCCACTCCATTCAGTCACTTCTTGATGTTCCAACCAATGATCGTGCTGATCGAAAAAGGCATTTGGTGATTCTTCTTCCTCACATAGAGAGCTGACTGGAATATGCCGTTTTCGTGTTTTGAGTAAATCCAAAATTTTGTTTTTTAAAATGGCAAAAATCCAAGTTTTAAGTGCAGCTTCTCGCCGAAAAGAGGCTGAATGTTTATAGGCATTGGTTAAGGCATCCTGTACAGCATCCTCGGCTAAATCTTTATCGGCTAGTTGTAGGGTGGCAAATTTAATCATTTGCTTTCTAATCTCTTCTATCTGTGTAGAAGATAGGCTCTTCATATATCTCCTTTAGGGAATTAAGATAACTTTCCCAATGAAAAATTACACTCATTTGTAAGAATTCTAGATCAGTTGAGTCCAAAATAATAACAGCAATTCATAAAAAAGGGATAGTTCGATGAAAAAATTAACAATTCAAGATGTGACACCTGAAACTATTTTCTACCAACGCCGTAAAATTATTACTGCGTTAGGTTTAGGTATTGCAGCTTCGGCATTGCCTAAAGTGGGTATGGCAGAAACACAAAGCCATTTGCAATCACTACAGTTTAAGCCAGATCCAAATAAAGGTCTTGAGCTCACACCGGAAAACAAAGTAATAGGCTATAACAATTTCTATGAATTTGGTGTTGATAAAAGTGCACCGGCAAAAAATGCGGCAAACTTTAAAACCGATCCTTGGACATTAGAAATTGGCGGTGAAGTTGAAAATCCGTTTAGTTTAAATCATCAACAATTGCTTAATACGTTTCCACTGGAAGAACGCATTTATCGCTTCCGTTGTGTTGAAGCGTGGTCGATGGTTGTGCCGTGGATCGGCTTTGAGTTGGCACGCTTAATTGAGATGGCAAAACCTACCAGTAAAGCCAAATATGTGGTCTTTCACACTTTATATGATCCTGCACAAATGCCGGGGCAAAAAAATCGTTTGCTAGGCGGAGGAATTAACTATCCTTACGTAGAAGCTTTACGTTTAGATGAAGCATTAAATTCACTGACACTGCTTTCCGTCGGTTTATACGGTAAAACCTTACCACCGCAAAACGGTGCACCGATTCGCTTGGTCGTGCCTTGGAAATACGGCTTTAAAAGTATTAAGTCGATTGTCAAAATCACCTTTGCCGAAAAACGCCCACTTACTACTTGGGAAAGTCTTGCTCCAAACGAATACGGTTTTTATGCTAACGTAAACCCGAATGTTGATCATCCACGCTGGTCGCAAGCATCTGAACGAGTGATTGGTGCAGGTGGTTTATTATCAGTCAAACGTCAACCAACATTAATGTTCAATGGCTACGAAAATGAAGTGGCAAATTTATACCGTGGCTTAGATTTAAAGGTGAACTACTAATGCTAACAGGATTACGCATACTTATTCATCTTAGCTGCTTATTGCCGCTTATTTGGGTAGCGCAGCTATTATATACGGGTAATGAAACCGTATTGGGTGCCGATCCGATTAAAGAACTGGAGCATTTTCTCGGTTATGGTGCGATCGTCATTTTTTGTGTCATGTTTTTACTTGGTATTGTCCTGCAATACTTAAAGAAAAATCAGTATCAAATTTTACGCCGCCCATTGGGATTATGGGCGTTTGTGTGGGCAGCGCTACACATCTCAAGCTATCTATTGCTAGAATTAAGCCTTGATGTCACGTTATTTTTTAGCGAGCTGGCCAGTCGCCCATATTTAATTTTAGGGGCTGCTGCTTTTTTCATTCTAAGCATAATGGCAGTGACTTCGTTGCCGATGTTAAAGCGAAAATTAGGAAAACGCTGGGGGACGATTCACCAGTGGGCTTATCCTGCATTAGTATTGGCGATGGTACATTATTATTGGTCGGTAAAAAGCGTAACATTCGATCCAATTATCATTGGAATTTTAGTGTTGTTTATCGTTGCTCATAAAATACAGGCTAAATTTGCAAAAAAATAGCGAAATTACACCGCTTGCAGTAGGCAAGCTACAAAAAATAATGGCATAAGTTTACTCACTTATGCTATTTTTTATATGCTTTAAGGTTTATTAAAAATCCTCAAAATATTGCTGAATCGTTTTGATATCTTTCGTTTGAGTTAAAGCCAGTTGCAATAACACACGGGCTTTTTGCGGATTTAACGTGCCGGAAGCAGCAAAGCCATATTTACTGTCATCAACCTCCGCATCACGAGTGGTATAGCCTGTTGGCACACGAGAAGAACGTACCACCGCAACGCCTTTTTTCGCCGCTTCCTCTAATAATGCAAGGTTTGCCGCATTCATATTGCCATTACCAACACCTGCCACCACAATGCCTTGATAGCCTGCATCTAACAAGGCTTTAAGTGGCTCGGTCGGCATATTGGCATAAGCATAAATAATGCCGACTTTTGGTAATTCACTTAATTCATTCGCATTAAATGGGGTATTAACGGTATGTTTGCTTTCTGGAGAGCGTTCATAGTCCACTTTACTATTGTGGACGTAACCTAAAGAACCAAAATTTGGCGAACTAAATGTTTGCACCGCAGTCGTGCTGGTTTTAGTCACATCTCTCGCTCCCAATACCACATCGTTCATTGCCACTAACACACCACGCCCGACAGATTTGGGATCTTTTGCCACTACAACTGAGTTATATAAATTCAATGGACCATCGGCACTCTTTTCTGTTGCCGGACGCATTGCTCCCACCAATACCACAGGCTTCTCACATTTCACCGTCATATCAAGAAAATAAGCGGTTTCTTCCATTGTGTCTGTACCGTGGGTAATGACAAAGCCATCTGTTGTTGCACATTGTTGATTAATCGCTTTAACCAGTTTTAACCATACGTTATCCGACATATCCTGTGAACCAATTTTCACAATTTGCTCACCTTTAATATTCGCTAATGCTTTCATCTCCGGCACAGCTTCAATTAAAGTTTCAATATTCAATTGCCCCGCTTGATAAGCACTACTATTTGCATTCTGCTGACTACCGGCAATAGTTCCGCCTGTCGCTAAAATAGTGATATTTGGTAATTCTGCCGCATTAGCTGTTACAAATAAGCCACCTAACATTGCTGCTAACGCTAATTTTTTGAATTTCATATAAGGCTCCTTAATTTAAAAAAACTAAAGAGATCATACCGATAAATCAGTGTAAATAATTTGATCTGGTACATAAAAGTGAAAAGTAATTGCAGGGTAGAAATAGGTTATATCGCTATTTATTATTTTGTATTTTTAGGATTAATTTTATATCCTTTAATATTTCTAAAGTCATGTTTTTCAAATCTTAATATACCTCCTGGAGATTTAGGCCAAAGAGCTTTTAATTCATTTGATACACCAATAATGTTAGTTCCCGAAGATAGCTTGGTTGCATCATAGACACATGCTCCAAACGCTTTTGGGTATTTTCTTTCTACACCAGCAGCATAAATAATGACTTGGCTTTTAGCTAATCCAACACCTATATTTATACCATCAATAGGCAAATTATATCGTGTATGTAAAATTTCATTCAAAATAACCCTTACTTCATTAATAATGATTTTGGCTGCATTATAAGAGTTATATATATTTTCATTACTAAACTTAAAAAAGCCTAAAACTCCGTCACCTAAATACTCTGTTACCGAGCCACCTTTTATATTAATTATTTTTTCAATTGCTGGTAGGAGTGCAGATGTTTCCAAAAAAATTCTCTTTAGAGGGTTTATGTCTCCTATTTGAGTTTTAGCGTGTTGTGTTGAATTTCTCATATCTGCAACAATTGCTAGGAACTCATCATTCTCACTTTTAATAGAGCTGACAAATCCATGGTTTGGTATTTGAGATGCTACGCTTTCTTCAGAATATATTGATTCATTGATACCATCCATCACATTAGCAGACAATGCTATTTCTTTTTCTAATTTTCGACCGCTTTCATTCCAAAATTTTTCAGCTATATCTAAAGCTTCTTTAATAATGTTTTCTATATCAATTTTTTGATTTTCCGTTAGCTTAGGCATTCAATACCCCCCAGTAAATCATTTCTGATATAACTAGAATAGCACACCATAATAAAATTAATCCGCTTGCTATTTTTACATACTTAATTTTATTAGACAGGATGTCTCTTACTTTTTTATAATCTCTCTCTAGGAATTTTCTATAATTTTCTTCATTAGTTTCTAAATTAATAAATTCAAATTTATTTTTAGGGTATAAACCATAGAGTAAAACAAAGATAGAGAAAATCCATGAAATTACTAATAAGATTGAGACAATTTTCCCTAGGCATGCTAAGGTTAAGTATGAGAACATTTTCTCAAAATGCTCTAATTGGCTTACTGGTAAGCAACAAAATACCAAAAAAAAGCTGATTTTATTATCCTGACTCTGAATCATTGGTTGCATATTTACAATTTGTTTCTCTAATACATCTATAATATTAAAATTTAAACTCATAAATTCTCCGATATAAAACTTATATTTGAAAGGCCATAAAAAAATCACCCGTCAAGGGCGGGTGATTTCATTGATTATTTTAATGCTACACGTGCATTCCTAAACAACCTCATCCAAGCCCCATCTTCCGTCCAATCTTCCGGACACCAAGAATTGCTTACTGCACGGAACACACGTTCAGGGTGTGGCATCATAATTGCTACTCTGCCGTCAGTGTTGCCGATGGCCGTGATACCAAATGCCGAGCCGTTCGGGTTGGCTGGGTATTGTTCGGTTGGATTAAGATTGTAGTCCACATATTGTGCGATGATCAAATTCTGATTTTGCAATTTGTGAAGCTGATCACTATTTTTAAATTCTACTCGCCCTTCACCGTGTGAAACTGCGATTGGCATATGGCTGCCTGCCATTCCATCGAACCAGTGTGAGTTAGTCTCGTTAATTTTCACCATCGCAACCCGAGCTTCAAAGCGTTCGGATTTGTTGCGAACGAAGCGAGGCCAGTTTTCTGTGCCTGGAATGATTTCTGCCAAGTTCGATACCATTTGGCAGCCGTTGCACACACCAAGGGCGAGTGTGTTCGAGTTATCGAAGAATTGGTTGAATTGATCTCGCAGTATTGGGTTGAACAGGATTGATTTCGCCCAGCCACCACCTGCACCGAGTACGTCGCCATAAGAGAAACCACCGCACGCTACCATTGCGTTGAAGTCGTTCAGATTACGTCTGCCTGCGATTAAGTCGGACATATGTACGTCAATCGCCTTGAAGCCTGCACGGTCGAAGGCTGCTGCCATTTCGTAGTGGCTGTTTACGCCTTGCTCACGTAAGATCGCAATGCTTGGTTTTACCCCTTTGTTGATAAACGGTGCGGCGATGTCTTCGTTCACGTCAAAAGTTAAGAATGCGGATAAGCCTTTGTTTTCCACATCTTTTTTCGCGGCGAATTCTTGGTCTGCACACTCTGGGTTGTCACGCAAGCGTTGCATTTGGTGAGTCAATTCTGCCCAGACTCCACGCAGTTCAGATCGTTTTTCACTTAACAATTTGCGAGAGCCTCGGCTAATTTCAAAACGGTTGTCGGCATTCACAGCCCCTAATTCTTTGGTTAAGTGAATCAGGTTGTAAGCTTTTAACACCTCACGCACCGCATTGAGTTCGCTGTCGGCAACTTGGATTACCGCACCTAATTCTTCATTGAATAGTACCGCTAAATCGTTGTCGCCAAGGGCAGAAATATCCACATCTACACCGCAGTTGCCGGCAAATGCCATTTCTGCAAGGGTGGTGATTAAACCACCGTCCGAACGGTCGTGGTAGGCTAGTAATTTATCTTCTGCCACCAAGACCTGCATTGCGTTGAAGAAGTCTTTTAAGGTTTGAACATTTACTACATCCGCAGGTTTGTCACCGAGCTGTTTGTAAACCTGTGCCAACGCTGTTGCACCCAAGCGGTTGTTGCCTTCGCCTAAGTCGATTAACAGCAGGCGTGAAGCCCCTTTGTCGGTACGAAGTTGTGGGGTAACAGTTTTACGCACATCTTCCACACGGGCGAAAGCGGAAATCACGAGTGAAAGCGGAGCGGTAACCGATTTCTGCTCGCCGTTTTCCTCCCAAGTGGTACGCATTGACATTGAGTCCTTACCCACCAGAATAGTAATGCCAAGTGCCGGGCAAAGCTCTTCGCCGACCGCTTTCACCGCTTCATACAAGCCGGCATCTTCGCCTTCGTGGCCTGCCGCCGACATCCAGTTTGCCGAGAGTTTAATGCGTTTGATGTCGCCGATATTGGTCGCCGCAATGTTGGTAATGCTTTCTGCCACCGCTAAGCGAGCCGATGCCCCGAAATCTAACAAGGCAACAGGCGCTCGTTCGCCCATTGACATCGCTTCGCCGTGATAGCTATCAAGAGAAGCGGTGGTAACGGCACAGTCCGCCACTGGAATTTGCCACGGGCCGACCATTTGATCACGAGCCACCATCCCCGTTACCGAGCGGTCGCCAATGGTGATTAAGAAGGTTTTTTCGGCAACCACCGGCAAGCGTAACACACGGTGGAACGCCTCTTTTAAGTCGATTTCAGCGGTTGCAAGCGGTGGATTTTTCACAGTTTTTTGCGAAGCCTCACGCTGCATTTTCGGGGTTTTTCCGAGCAACACGTTCATCGGCAAATCAATCGGATCGTTGCCGAAATGGGAGTCCGAAAGGGTTAAGTGTTTCTCTTCGGTCGCTTCGCCAATTACCGCAAACGGTGCACGCTCACGCTCACAAAGTGCGGTGAATAATTCAAGTTTTTCAGGGGCAACCGCTAACACATAACGCTCTTGCGATTCATTACACCAAATTTCGAGTGGCGACATCCCTTTTTCATCACACAGAATGTTGCGTAACTCAAATTTACCGCCACGCTCGCCGTCGTGTACCAGCTCCGGCATTGCGTTGGATAAACCGCCTGCGCCCACGTCGTGAATAAATAAAATCGGGTTATCATCGCCCATCTGCCAGCAGCGGTCGATCACCTCTTGGCAACGGCGTTCTATTTCCGGGTTTTCACGCTGAACGGAAGCGAAGTCTAAATCTTCTTTCGATTTACCCGATGCCATAGAGGATGCTGCACCGCCACCTAAACCGATATTCATCGCAGGGCCGCCAAGCACGATCAGTTTCGCCCCGACAGGGATTTCGCCTTTCTGAACGTGTTCCGCACGAATGTTACCGATACCGCCTGCGAGCATAATTGGCTTGTGGTAACCACGCACCTCTTCGCCGGCAAAGCTGTTTACTTTTTCTTCATAAGTACGGAAGTAACCTAATAATGCAGGGCGACCAAATTCGTTATTGAACGCCGCTCCACCAAGCGGGCCTTCGATCATAATATCGAGTGCAGAGGCAATACGGCTCGGCTTAGAAAGCGGATTTTCCCAAAGCTGTTCAAAGTTTGGAATCACAAGGTTAGACACGGAGAAGCCCGTTAAACCGGCTTTCGGTTTTGCCCCACGGCCTGTTGCTCCTTCGTCACGGATTTCACCACCCGAACCCGTCGCCGCTCCCGGGAATGGTGAAATGGCGGTCGGGTGGTTGTGGGTTTCCACTTTCATTAAAATGTGGGCTGGCTCGATGTGGGCACGATATTGACCATCTTGATCAGGGAACCATCTGCCAACAGTTGAACCTTCCATTACCGCCGCATTGTCTTTATAGGCAGAAAGCACATAGTCTGGGGTTTTCTCGAAGGTATTTTTAATCATCTTGAACAGGGATTTTTCCTGTTTCACGCCGTCAATTGTCCAGTCGGCATTGAAAATTTTATGGCGGCAGTGTTCCGAGTTCGCCTGAGCAAACATATATAGCTCAATGTCGTTCGGGTTGCGACCAAGTGCGGTGAAATTTTCCACCAAATAATCAATTTCATCTTCCGCCAACGCCAAGCCTAAATTCACATTTGCTTCTTCGAGAGCCTCACGACCACCGCCCAAAATATCCACGCTGGTAAACGGTTTTGGTTCTTGTTGAGCAAACAGTTGTGCCGCTTGGCTGGCGTCAGTCAGCACGGTTTCCATCATACGGTCGTGCAGTAAGCCTTTTAGCGTTTCAAGCTGGGCTTCGCTTGGCTGTTGGGTAAATTCAAAGTAATACGCCAAGCCACGCTCAATACGCTCCACCGCCTCTAAACCGCAGTTATGAGCGATGTCGGTGGCTTTGGACGACCACGAAGAGATCGTGCCAATGCGAGGGCTGACGATTAAGCAAAAACCGTTCGGCTCATGCTCTTCCAACGTCGGGCCGTAGTGCAACAGCTCCTGAATTTTCGCCGTCTCGCTCTCTGCAAGCGGTCGATTTAGGGCAATAAAATGCAAAAACTCTGCATACACCGAATGCACAGGAAGTTGATGTTGTTGAAATTTTTGCAGGAGTTGCTGAATACGAAAGTTGGAAAGGGCAGGCGAGCCACGGAAGGTTTGCATAGTCATTCTTAAGATTTTCCTGTTTAAAATGAAAAACTATACTGATTATAAATCATTAAGCAAACGATTGCCACAAAATAGCAAACGTTTGCTATTTCTGTTTAATCAAATAGGGCTTGTCAAAATAGTAAAAAAGCGGCCAAATTTGACCGCTTGTAGAGAGTTTCTCGAATGAGACGAATTAGAATGTGTAGTTTACGCTAGTACGGAATTCACGTCCACGAGCTGATAATTGACCACGTTGACCGTGTGCGTTGTATTTTTTGTTTGCGACATTATCAATAGCGAAGTTGACATTCATTTTATCGTTGTTAAACGGTTTCCAATTAACTGTAATATCGGTTACATTATAACCTTTTTTGCCAGTTCCTGTGTTAGTCTGTAATGTGCCGCCTGTAACAAAGTAGTTATCTTCAGGTTTTACTTTCTCAACAATACGGTGGTGTACGCCAACCTCTACATTTGGTTGCTCGAAGCGATAGCTTAAAGAAGCTGTCCAAGTACGTCCGATTGCTGATGCGTATTCCGGGTTGCTACTTAACAATGCTGTTTCTTGTAGCTGACCTTGACGGTTACGTTGCATCACAGTTTGTGTATAGAAACGAGGTTTGCTATGTGCAACACCTACACGTGCAGTCCATCCGTTTTGGTGGTAACCTGCATTTAACTCATAACCACGGTTTTTGATTTTACCGCCATTCACAATTGCTTGTGCTGCATTACCATGGTTATCGCGTCCGTTCGTTGTACCTAAAGCATCTTTAATATTTTGCCAGAAGTAGCTACCATCAAAGCTGAATGTACCATCATTATAGTTGAAGCCGATTTCAGTATTACGAGCTTGTTCTGCTTTGGTATTATCACCAATTGTTACCATACCGCGTTTACCATGTGCCATTAATGCATCGTGCAGACGTGGGCTGCGGGTTGCATAGTTATGGCTTGCACTGAGGCTTAAGTGTTGAATTGGCTCATAAATAATCCCTACGCTTGGGCTGAATGAGCCGTCACTGCGTTTTTTGCCGTCCATTGCTTTAAAGTTAAAGTGATCATAACGTACACCAGTAGTTAATGTTACTTTATCCATAGGAGCAGTAATGGCTTCGATATATAAACCGGTATCTGTTTTCTCTTGGTTTTTCACTAGAGAGTTAAATTTAGTATGCGGCTTAGCCTCTTGGTGACGATAGTTCACACCGTATTTTAATAATACGTTTTCGTGAACTGCTGAATCAAAGTTTACATTCGCACCAGTGGTAATCAGTTTGGTTTTGGTTGCATAATCTACATCGCCTGCATAACCATTACCTTTCTCGGTTTCAGACCAACGACCTTGAACTAAGCGATATACGTTAGCTGTGGCTTCTTGAGCAAAGCCTAAGTTTTTACCTGTCCATTCTAAGTTGGTTCTCTGTACTGTCATTCTGCGGTTTGCTGGAGCTTGGCGTTCTAGTGTTAATCGATTGTAAGGAGGTTTAACTGTACCATTTGGTGCGGCATCAAACTCTTCACGCACTAAACGCTGACCTTCATTTCTCTCATTAGAGTGACTTAATACAAAGCGGTGATCTCCCAATGTTGCACCTAATTTCGCTAAGAAACTGGTTTTATCTAATGCACTATATGGCACACGGTTTGTACCAAATTGGCTCACATAGCCTTTACCACCCTTGTATTCTCTATCCCTAATCAGATTTCCTGACACTAAAGCATCAAAAATCTCACCTTTGCCATATACGGTCGCATTAAAATTATGAGCGTGGTTAGTGCTAAAACCTGTACCCAATTTCGCACCGAAGTTTTTATCGCTGTTTTTTAATAAATCTAATGCATCTACAGTTTTAGCAATCACCGCACCGTTAGTTTGACCGATACCTGCTGATGCACTACCTGCACCTTTTTGAACAGAAACAATTTTTACTAATGCAGGGTCTAACATGTGACGACCTTGATGGTATAAAATTTGACTGTCTGAATAGGTATTATCTACTTTTACATCAATCGAGTTTTGACCCATACCACGAATGTATAGATATTGAGATGTACCATTACCTCCGCCTAAGCTGATTGCAGGCTCATCTTTCAACAAACCACGTAAGTCTGTTTGCGTGCTTTCATCTTTTTTCTGTGTAGTAACAACGTTACTTTGTACTTTCAGACCTTGGTTATCGGTAACTGTGATAGTATCAAGAGTGGCAGTATCATTTTTTTCTGCAAGAGCAGCATTGGCTGCTAACGCACCGAGCACTGCAGCTGAGAGAGGAAGTAATTTAAAGGTTTTCATTCGATATTGTTCCTTAGGTAAGAGACATTTGACAATGATTTCGGCTTTGATGTTGAAAATAATTCTCAACAATAAGAACGGGTGAATATTTACATAGTTAAAATGAGTTGTCAACTATCTTTATATAATTATTTGAGAATCTTTCTTAATTGCAACATTTCGCAAAATATATACATAATCCTTGCAAGGATTATTCTTCGCCTTGCTGCTATTGGTAAAGCCAGCGTTCAAAAAGCAATGCTTTTATTACTGCCTACAGCCTAAAATGTGATCCCTGTCTAAAAATCAAGTTTGTTTGCTCGACAGAATAAATACAAGCGGTTAAATTTAGGCGAAAATTTACTAAGGAAAGTTTATGCAACAACGACATAACCAAATTATCACTTACTTAACGGAATTTGATGAAGCGAGTGTAAAAGAGCTGGCAGAACATTGTGCTGTATCAATTGAAACCATTCGCCGTGATCTAAATAAATTAGATAAAACCGGTCTTCTTCACCGTACCCATGGTGGTGCGGTTAGTTATAAAAAAAGGGATGTTGGCCGTTCATTTAGCACCCGCTTGAGAACAAATAGTGAAGCAAAACGTAACATTGCAGAAAATGTACTCTTACATTTGTATCCGGAATCGGTGATTGCCCTTGATGCAAGCTCGACCTCTTGGAATGTTGCACAACGCCTTCCGAATATTCCTTGTACAGTAGTAAGTAGTTCTATGCGGATTATTCGAAGCCTTTCCCAAAAACCGCATATTAAAACTATCGCAACCGGTGGGGTTTATTTAGAAAAATATGATGCCTTTTACGGTCCCCTTTCAGAGCAGCTCTTCTCTCGGTTAAAAATAGATATTGCCATTCTTTCTTGTGCAGGGATTGCAGAGGGAATCATTTGGGAATCTAATGAGATTAATATTTCATTCAAACGTAAACTTATTGCTAACAGCAAACAGATTTTTCTGTTGGTTGATCACAGTAAATTTGAGCGTAAAGATTTAATTCAGATGGAAAATTTGTCTTGCGTTGATAAATTATTTGTGAATCGAATGCCGGCTAGTACTCTTCAAAACTACTGTTTAGAGAATCAAATTCAAATCGTTATTTAAGCTAAGCATATTTTCTAAATGCCCGATTTTGTGAAAGTAACCGCAAAATCGGGCATGCTTTTTCCGCCTATTTTGAGTAGAACCCTCCTCTTTTTGTGATCATTCTCACAAATTTTGTACTAATTTTGCATTTTTCTTCATAACCCATATTGCGTATGCATAATTAAACTCAACAGCTAAATTTTTTAAACCAATCAGGAGACTCAATCATGACTATGCTGAAATCAACTCCAGTAAAAATTGGTATCCGCCCAACTATTGACGGTCGCCGTATGGGAGTACGTGAATCACTTGAAGATCAAACAATGAATATGGCGAAAGCCGTAGCCAATCTATTGCAGTCGGAAATTCGCCATCCTAATGGTGAGTTTGTGGAATGTGTGATTGCAGATTCGACTATCGGTGGTGTTGCCGAAGCCGCGGCTTGTGCCGAAAAATTCAAACGTGAAAATGTTGGTGCGGTGATTACCGTAACCCCTTGCTGGTGTTATGGCTCTGAAACTATTGATATGGACCCTCACATGCCAAAAGCCATTTGGGGCTTTAACGGTACAGAACGCCCGGGGGCAGTTTATTTGGCAGCCTCTCTTGCAGGCCACAGCCAATTAGGTTTACCGGCATTCTCAATTTATGGTACAGAGGTGCAAGAAGCAGATGACCAATCTATTCCTGATGATGTACGGGAAAAATTACTTCGCTTTGCTCGTGCAGGTCTTGCCGTTGCAACACTTCGTGGTAAATCGTATTTATCTATCGGTTCGGTTTCAATGGGGATTGCAGGTTCAATCGTCAATCAACAATTCTTCCAAGAATATTTAGGCATGCGTAATGAATATGTGGATATGACTGAAATTAAACGCCGCTTAGATCGCAATATTTACGATGAAGAAGAATTTAAATTAGCGATGAGCTGGGTAAAACAGTACTGCAAAGAAGGGATTGATGTAAATGCACCGGAAAATCAACGCAGCCCACAAGAGCGGGAAAAACTTTGGGAAGATGTGGTGAAAATGACCATTATTTCTCGTGATTTGATGGTAGGCAACCCTCGCTTGGCTGAGTTAGGTTACGGAGAAGAGGCTTTAGGCCATAACGCGATTGCTGCCGGTTTCCAAGGTCAACGCCAATGGACCGATCACCTACCAAATGGTGACTTTATGGAAGCCATGCTGAATTCAACCTATGACTGGAACGGTGTGCGTGCTCCATACATTCTGGCAACCGAAAATGACTCGTTAAACGGTGTGAATATGTTATTCGGTAACTTACTCACCGGCCAAGCACAAATTTTTGCCGATGTGCGTACTTATTGGAGTGAGGATTCTGTTGAGCGTGTTACCGGCTGGCGTCCTGAAACCGGCTTTATTCACTTAATCAACTCCGGTTCTGCGGCATTAGATGGTACTGGTCAGCATACCGATAAAGATGGTGAGCCAACTATCAAACCGGCTTGGGAAGTGACAGAAGAAGATGGAAAACGTTGCTTAGAGAATACCCGTTGGTGTCCGGCAGTGCACGAATACTTCCGTGGTGGCGGTTTATCTTCTCAATTCTTAACTAAAGGTGGAATGCCGTTTACGATGCACCGCATCAACTTGATTAAAGGCATCGGCCCTGTACTACAAATTGCCGAAGGTTGGTCAATTGACTTACCGGAAAATGTACACGATATCTTAAATAAACGCACTAATGAAACTTGGCCAACCACGTGGTTTGTGCCTCGTTTAACAGGCAAAGGCGCATTTGCAGATGTGTATAGCGTGATGGCGAACTGGGGTGCAAATCACTGTGTGGCAACTTACGGGCATGTTGGAGCAGACTTAATCACGCTCGCTTCAATGTTACGCATTCCAGTGTGTATGCATAACGTAAAAGATAAAGATGTGTTCCGTCCAAGTGCGTGGAATGGTTTTGGTCAAGACAAAGAAGGTCAGGATTACCGTGCTTGTGCAAACTTCGGACCGCTTTATAAATAAGCACTTACAAGCGGTTAAATTTGCAAAAAAATGTGCAAATAAGACCGCTTGATTACAAATCTTAAAATAATCAGGACGCACTTAGTGCGTCCCTACCAAGGAAATAACAAAGGGGAAAACCTATGTCTATTGCCCTTATTTTTGACTGTGGCGCAACAAATCTTCGCACAATTGCCATCGACCAAACAGGGAAAATTGTTGCCGCACATCACTTACCGAACAATACGCAGCCGGGGGAGGAAAACCCTGAGTTTCATATTTGGGATATTGAAGAAATTTGGTCAAAACTGATGAATTGTGCCAAACAAACCCTTGCCCAACTTTCAGAACAACAACGAAAAGAGATTATTGGGATTTCGGTTACTACTTTTGGTGTGGACGGTACGCTTTTCGATAAAGCCGGCAATCAACTTTATCCGATTATTTCTTGGAAATGCCCAAGAACCTTGCCAATTACGGAAAATATTGCCAACTATATTGACGTTGAAGCTTTATATCGCCGTAACGGGGTGGGGCATTACAGCTTTAACACCTTATTCAAACTGTTATGGCTTAAACAAAATAAACCTGAGATTTATGCTCAAGCAAGCAGTTTCTTATTTATTTCTTCTATTCTAACTTATCGCTTAACAGGGGTGAAAAGCACCGACCGCACAATGGCGGGAACATCAATGATGACCAACATTGAAAGCGATCATTGGGATAACGAAGTGCTTTATTTACTGGGTTTAAATGAAAGCCATTTCCCACCAATGAAAAGTGCAGGCGAAGTGGTTGGCAATTTGAAAGCCGATATCGCCCAAGAATTAGGCTTAAGCGGTCAAATTCCGATTATTTCTTGCGGACATGACACTCAATTCGCCATTTTGGGCTCGGGTGCAGGCTACAACCAACCGGTTTTAAGCTCGGGCACGTGGGAAATTTTAGTGGTTCGTACCCCTCAGGCTAAACCGCAATGGCAATTTGTACAAAACGGTTTAACCATTGAATTTGACAGTCAAGCAGGCTACTTCAACCCCGGCGTACAGTGGGTTGCATCAGGGGTGATGGAATGGGTTGGTAAACGTTTCTTCTCTGATATTGCCGATACACCAAGCTACTATTCCACAATGATTAATGAAGCAAGCAAAGTACCAGCAGGTTCGAATGGCGTGAAATTAATAGGCAGTTTTGATGGTACTACTGAACAGACAGGTTCAATTATCGGCTTATCAATGCACACTGCACGTGGGGAAATTTACCGTGCAGGCTTGGAATATATGGCTTACCGCTTAAAAGCGGGGTTAGATGTATTACAAGAAGTGAGTGACTTTAATGCAGAAAGTTTGATCTGTGTGGGTGGAGGCTCTAAAAATTCCCTATGGAATCAAATTCGAGCCGATGTGTTAAATCGCCCGATTGATGTGGTGGATTTCCCTGAAAGTACCGTATTAGGGGCAGCCATGTTTACATTTGCCGGTGCAGGGATCTTCGAAAGTCCAAATCTAGCACAACAAGCAATGAAGCCGAATGTAAAACGAATTGAGCCATCTGCAAATCGCGATTTTTATAAATAACAGGAGTTTGACATGTTAAAAGGTATTCATCCGGCTATTTCACCGGAATTATTAAAGGTATTAGCAGAAATGGGGCATGGGGATGAATTAGTGCTTTCGGATGCACATTTTCCCGCACATTCTATTCATCAAAAAGTGATTCGTGCAGACGGCATCAGTGTTGCTACTTTATTAGAAGGCATTTCCGCACTGCTTGAATTTGACCAATATGTTGAAGCCCCACTTGCAATGATGCAAGCAGTACCAGGAGATACGTTAGATCCAACTGTGGAAGAGCGTTATTTGGCAGCTATCAAGAAAGTCAATGGCTCAGCTCCAAAAGTAGAACGTGTAGAACGTTTTGCTTTTTATGAGCGCGCGAAAACCGCTTATGCGGTGGTGATTACCGGTGAATTAGCCAAATACGGCAACATCATTATTAAAAAAGGCGTCACGCCGGTGTCTTAATGCCGATTACAAGCGGTTCAAAATACAACATTTTTTGCAAATTAAAAGGAGTTCAATGATGAACAGACAAATACTCGCAAGACAAATTATTGATACTTGTCTTGAAATGACTCGAATTGGATTGAATCAAGGAACAGCAGGTAATGTGAGTGTACGTTATCGAGATGGCATGCTCATTACGCCAACGGGTACACCTTATGAAGAAATGACAGAAGATTCTATCGTATTTGTAGATGCCAAGGGTAAGCACGAAGAAGGCAAGCTCCCATCAAGTGAATGGCAATTCCATTTAGCGGTGTATGAAGCACGCCCAGAGCTGAATGCAGTCGTGCATAACCACGCACGTAACTGTGCGGCGGTTTCTATTCTCGGTGAGCCTATTCCAGCTATTCACTATATGATTGCTTGCACAGGAACAGATCATATCCCATGTGTGCCTTATGCGCCTTTCGGTACACATCAATTAGCCGACTATGTGCGAGAAGGTATTCGAGGCAGTAAAGCGATTTTGCTCGCTCACCACGGCTTAATTACCGCCGATAAAACTCTTGATAAAGCCTTAGGTGTGGCACACGAAGTAGAAGTCATTGCCGAATGGTATTTGAAATTACTCGCTACCGGCAAACCAATTCCAACGTTAAACAAGGAGCAAATGGATGTTGTATTAGAAAAATTTAAATCCTACGGCTCTTGGGTGGAAGAAAGATAATTAAATGAAATTTTCCTAAAAAATAATAGAAGGAATGTCTTATGACAGTTAAAGTTCTTGAGAAAAAATTTGTGGTCCCTTTTATTCTAATTACCACATTATTTGCCCTTTGGGGATTTGCAAATGATATTACAAATCCGATGGTTGCAGTATTCCAAACCGTTATGGAGATCCCGGCTTCTGAAGCCGCTCTTGTACAGTTCGCTTTCTACGGAGGTTACGGCACAATGGCAATTCCTGCCGCCTTATTTGCTAGTCGTTATAGTTATAAAGCCGGTGTTTTATTAGGATTAGCTCTCTATGCAATTGGTGCATTTCTATTTATTCCTGCGGCAATGTATGAGCAATTCTCCTTCTTCCTGTGGTCACTTTATATCTTAACTTTTGGTTTGGCGTTCTTAGAAACAACAGCAAATCCGTATATTCTTTCAATGGGTGATCCGGCAACAGCAACCCGCCGTCTAAACTTAGCACAATCATTTAACCCGTTAGGCTCAATTACCGGTATGTTTGTTGCCTCACAAATTGTATTAACTAACTTGGAATCTGAGAAACGCGATGCAGCTGGAAATCTGCTATTTAATAGCTTATCTGCAGCAGAAAAAGCAGTGGTTAAAACTCACGATCTCGCTATGATTCGTAACCCCTATGTAGTGATTGGTTTAGTTGTTGTGGCTGTATTTATCATTATTGCCTTGTATAAAATGCCGGTTACAAAGGTAGAGAGTGCAAATCGTATTTCTGTAAAAGAATCCTTTAGCCGCTTAATTGTAAATGCTCGTTATCGTGAAGGGGTGCTTGCTCAAGTATTCTACGTTGGGGTCCAAATTATGTGCTGGACGTTCATTATTCAATATGCTGAGCGTATTGGTCTAACCAAGGCAGAAGCCCAAAACTGGAATATTGTTGCTATGGCATTATTTATTACTAGTCGTTTTATCAGCACGGCACTCATGAAATACCTAAAAGCTGAATTAATGTTATTCCTCTTCGCAGTGGGTGGCTTCTTCAGTATTCTAGGCGTGATGTTTATTGATGGCATGGGTGGTCTTTATTGTTTAGTACTCACTTCTGGATTTATGTCTCTTATGTTCCCTACTATTTATGGAATTGCATTAGATGGTCAAGGTGAAGAATCTACATTGGGTGCTGCCGGCTTAGTGATGGCAATTGTAGGTGGAGCATTAATGCCGCCAATGCAAGGTTGGATTATCGACCAAGGCATTGTTGCCGGTATGCCTGCAGTTAATTTCTCATTCATCCTTCCTCTTATCTGTTTTATTGCTATTGCCATCTATGGTTTCCGTTGCTGGAAGGTATTGAAATAAGCCATTTTACTTTGGAAAACAAGCGGTCTGATTTAAATAAAAATTTGCAAAAAAACTTCATAATTTGACCGCTTGCAAGTTAATTGAATTGTTTAACTTTTAAGAAGGAAAATATTATGTCAAATCGTCTTATCCTCAATGAAACCAGTTATCACGGTAAAGGTGCAATTAAAAACATCATTCATGAAATAGCCAGCCGTAGTTTCAAAAAAGCTCTTGTGGTAACCGACAAGGACTTAATCAAGTTTAACGTGGCACAAAAAGTAACTTCTTTACTTGATGCTGCAGACTTACCTTATGAAATTTTTGATGAAGTTAAAGCTAACCCTGCGGTAGATGTGATCAAAGCCGGAGTAGAAAAATTTAAAGCCTCAGGAGCAGACTACCTAATTGCTATCGGCGGTAGCTCACCAATTGATAGTGCCAAAGCGATAGGCATCATCATTAATAATCCGGAGTTTGGTGATGTACTTTCATTAGAGGGGGTTGCACCAACTCACCAAAAATGTGTACCGATTATTGCCGTGCCTACTACAGCAGGTACAGCAGCTGAGGTGACTATCAACTATGTAATTACAGATGAAGAGAAAAAACGTAAATTCGTATGTGTAGATGTGCACGATGTGCCTGCAGTTGCCCTAGTCGATCCGGATATGATGGAATCTATGCCAAAAAGCCTAGCTGCCGCAACCGGTATGGATGCGCTTACTCATGCGATTGAGGGTTATATTACCAAAGCTGCATGGGAATTAACTGATGCTTTACATTTAAAAGCCATTGAGCTTATTAGTCGTTCATTGCGTGGTGCAGTAGAGAAAAATCCAAAAGATATTGAAGGTATGGCACTAGGGCAGTATGTTGCCGGAATGGGCTTCTCAAACGTAGGTTTAGGTGTTGTACACAGTATGGCTCATCCACTTTCCGCATACTATGATACTCCGCACGGTATTGCCAATGCAGTTCTGCTTCCTTATGTCATGGAATTTAACAAAAACTACACGGGTGAAAAGTACCGTGAAATTGCTCGTGCAATGGGCGTGAAAGGAGTTGATGACATGAGCCAAGAAGAGTATCGCAATGCCGCAATTAAAGCAGTTCAACAACTCTCACAAGATGTGGGAATTCCGCCAAAACTTTATCAAATTGGCGTGAAAGAAGAAGATTTGCCAGCGTTATCGCTAGATGCTTTCAATGATGTTTGTACCGGAGGTAATCCAAGAGATTGTAGCCCTGAAGAATTATTAGAAGTATATAAAATTGCATTCTAATTTACGAAATAGAAAATCTACTCCTAGTCGATTTACTCTTTAACCGACAGAGAGTAGATTTTTTATTGGTTTGTGGATAAAAAACAACCAGCCCAGACTGTTTTTATACCTCATTTTTTAATCAAATAAAAGCATTGTGGAACCTTTAATGATAAATTTAATCTTATAGCTTAAGTCAGCGATTGGCTTATTTTATTGATAATGAGGAGCTAAATATGAAATCTATTTTTAAAGTTATTGGTGTGACTGCACTAATGGTTGCAGTATCTGGCTGTAACGGCATGACTAAAACTCAGCGTAATACTGCAATTGGTGCAGCTATCGGTGGTGTTGCCGGTCATGCAATTGGTGCATCGACAGGGGCAACTTTAGGTGGTGCGGCATTAGGTGGCGTTATTGGTAGCCAAGTTAAATAACTGCAAAAATTAAGAAGAAATTAACCGCTTGTATCTAAAAGAACAAGCGGTTTTATTTTATGTAAAATTTGTAAATTCCCAATTTCTGCTTTTCTTTTCATTTTCTTTCATTATAATGCGAAAAGTTTTGAATCGAAACTTAGTAAAGGCTTAAAATGTCAAAACGAAATACTCAACAACGCCGTCATCTGATAGTACAAATGGTACAAACTCAAAATGAAGTCAGTGTAGATGAACTGGCTAACTTATTTGAAACCTCAGAAGTTACTATTCGTAAAGATCTCACCGCTTTAGAAGAAAGTGGTTTTTTATTGCGAAAATATGGCGGTGCAGTCAAAATCCCCTCAGAAATGATGGAAGAAGAATTTACCGAGCAGCTTTCGATTCAAAAGAAAATGATCGCTCAAGCAGCAAGAGACTGTATTCGAGACCATAACCGTATCATTATTGACAGTGGTAGCACGACAGGGGCATTAGTCAAAGCCTTAAATCAAACAGGCTTAGTTGTTATGACTAATTCGCTAAATTTAGCAACTGAATTAACAGCGCTTGAATGTGAACCTACCGTGTTGATGACAGGGGGAACTTGGGATGCGAGATCAGAATCTTTTCAAGGGAAAGTAGCAGAACAAGTATTACGTTCGTATGATTTTGACCAACTGTTTATTGGTGCAGATGGTTTAGATTTATCTCGTGGCACAACTACGTTTAATGAGTTAGTTGGATTAAGCCAAGTCATGGCTGAGGTAAGCCGTGAAGTGATTGTGTTGATAGAATCACAAAAAATTGGGCGGAAGATGCCTAATATCGAATTGGAATGGGGAAAAATCACTAAACTTATTACCGACAACCAGTTAAGTTTCGAAACGAAAGAACAAATCGAAAAAATGGGTGTCGAAGTGGTTATCGCTAAAGGATCGAATTTTTAAACTTAATTAAAATAGGAAAGCAAATTTATGTGTGGAATTGTAGGTGCAGTAGCACAACGTGATATCGCAGAAATCTTAGTAGATGGTTTACACCGCTTAGAGTATCGTGGTTATGATTCAGCCGGTGTGGCAGTTTTAAACAGCGACGATAAACAAATGCAAATTGTACGTCGTGTGGGTAAAGTTAAAGCATTAGATGAAGCGTTGGAAGCTAAACCGTTATTAGGCGGAACAGGGATTGCACATACCCGTTGGGCAACGCATGGTGAGCCGTCAGAAACCAACGCTCACCCACATCGTAGCGGCAAAATTGCTGTGGTACATAACGGTATTATTGAAAACTATGAAGAGTTAAAAGTAGTGTTACAAGAGCGTGGTTATGTATTCCAATCACAAACCGATACGGAAGTTATTGCTCACTTAGTGGAGTGGGAATTGCGTTCTGCTTCTTCATTATTAGAAGCGGTACAAAAAACAGTTGTACAGTTACGTGGTGCTTACGGTACAGTGGTATTAAACGAGGAAGAGCCGGAGCATTTAATCGTAGCTCGTTCAGGCAGCCCACTTGTTATTGGCTATGGTGTAGGTGAAAACTTCTTAGCTTCAGACCCGCTTGCGTTATTGAGTGTAACCCGTCGCTTTGCCTATTTAGAAGAGGGTGATGTAGCTGAAATTACTCGCCGTACAGTAGATATTTACGATCGTCAAGGTAATAAGGTTGAGCGTGAAATTCACGAAGGTAACTTTGAAGCAGATGCGGCTGATAAAGGTCAATATCGCCACTATATGCAAAAAGAAATTTTTGAGCAACCTGTGGCAATTATGAACACCTTAGACGGTCGTATCAAAGACGGTAAAGTAGATGTTTCTGCCATTGCACCAAATGCAGCAGAGATTTTATCTAAAGTACAGCACGTGCAAATTGTGGCTTGTGGTACTTCCTACAATGCCGGTATGGTAGCTCGTTATTGGTTTGAATCTTTAGCTGGCGTGAGCTGTGATGTGGAAATTGCTTCCGAATTCCGCTACCGCAAATTTGTCACACGCCCAAATAGCTTATTAATTACGCTTTCACAATCGGGTGAAACAGCAGATACTTTAGCGGCATTACGTTTAGCGAAAGAATCGGGTTATATGGCAGCGATGACAGTATGTAACGTAGCAAGCTCATCTTTAGTACGTGAATCTGATTTTGCTTTCTTAACCAAAGCAGGAGTTGAAATTGGTGTTGCTTCAACCAAAGCATTTACCACTCAATTAACGTGCTTATTATTGTTGAATGTTGCAATTGGTCGCTTACAAGGCAATATGAGCGAAGAGCAAGAACAGCACATTGTGCAATCTTTACAGCGCTTACCGGCACAAATCGAAAGTGCGTTAGTGTTTGATAAACAAATCGAAAAATTATCGGAAGATTTTGCCGATAAACACCATACTTTATTCCTAGGTCGTGGTGAATACTATCCGATTGCAATGGAATCTGCATTGAAATTAAAAGAGATTTCATACATTCACGCTGAAGCTTATGCAGCCGGTGAATTAAAACACGGTCCGCTAGCTTTAATTGATAGTGATATGCCTGTGGTTGTAGTTGCACCGGAAAATGATTTGTTAGAGAAAGTGAAATCTAACATTGAAGAAGTTCGTGCTCGTGGCGGTCAGCTATATGTATTTGCTGATCACGATGCAGGTTTTGAAGAAGCGGAAGGCTTTAAAACTATTGTTATGCCAAAAGTAGATGAAGTGACCGCACCGATTTTCTACACCGTGCCGTTACAACTACTTTCATACCACATTGCACTAATTAAAGGTACAGACGTAGACCAACCTCGTAACTTAGCGAAAGCGGTGACTGTAGAGTAATGTCAAAATAACGTTGTGCTAATCTTCCAACTTAAAGGTTAGGCTATTTTATCAAAGGGCTGATTTCGCTATTATCGCAAAATCAGCCCTTTGACTTTATGGAGTTAACAAGTGAAAGATGTGTAAATTTTCTAGAAAATTTAACCGCTTGTAAGCCAGCGGGTTATTAAAATTCCGCAAATTGTCAGCACAATGCTCCCTACCAAATGTAAGCTCAATACCATAGTAAACTCTCCCCATTTATCGGCTAATAATTTCTCGCTTAATTCGGCTGAAAAACTCGAAAAAGTTGTAAAGCTACCGAGAAAGCCTGTGATCAATGAAAGTTTCTCGTGTTCGCCTAAATTAAAGCCAATTGCAATACCAATCAAGAAACAGCCTAACCAATTCACTAACAATGTACCTAGTGCCAGTTGGCTAAATATCGGATTTAGCCAAACGCTTAAAGCCCAGCGAATTAAGGCACCTAATATAGCTCCGCTCGAAAGAAGAAAAATCGTATACATAAAATGATTTGCCTCATATTTATATTTTCACTTGTTATCAGGATACTACTTTTATCAATTTTTTGAAATTACACTCCAAAATAAGTATTTTTATAAAAATAATGTGATTGAATTCACAAATTTAAATTTTGCTATTTGCTTAAAAAATGTCATTTTGGCAATATCATTCCGAAAATATTTTCATTTTCAAACATTTTTCCATCGTTTTTCAATCATTTCATATTAAGGGGAAACTCTATGGACAGATCTTTACGTAACGCCTGTATTGGTGAATTTATCGGCACAGGTTTCATTTTGTTCTTCGGTGCAGGTTGTGTCGCTGCAGCACAGTTGGCAGGAGCAAGTTTCGGTTTGTGGGAAATTGCAATTGTTTGGGGTATTGGGGTCTCTATGGCAATTTATATTTCCGCAGGTATTTCCGGTGCTCATCTTAATCCAGCCGTCACTATTGCTCTTGCAGCATTCTATGGTTTTGAAAAACACAAAATTCTTCCCTACATTATCGCTCAAATTGCAGGTGCTTTTTGTTCTGTTGCACTTATTTATTTTATGTATAGCGATCTCTTCATTGCCGCTGAAACAGCTCAAGGTATTGTAAGAGGCGAAACTGTTGGTTTTGCAGGAGTCTTCTCAACTTATCCAAACCCGAATATTACGCTTGTAACTGCCTTTATTGTGGAATTTGTGATTACGGCCGTATTAATGTCCACTATTTTAGCCATTGGTGATGACAAAAACGGCTTACCGAATAAAGCGCTAGCTGCATTGCTTATTGGTTTATTGATTGCGGTTATCGGTGGTGCAACCGGTCCATTAACCGGCTTTGCAATGAACCCTGCTCGTGATTTTGGACCAAAACTGTTTGCGTTCTTTGCCGGTTGGGGAGAAATTGCATTAACAGGCGGTAAAGAAATCCCTTATTTCATCATTCCAATCGTAGCTCCAATTTGTGGTGCATTAGCAGGTGCTTGGGGCTATAAAAATCTTATTCATAAAAACCTTCCGGCCAATAATTAGGAGTAAGCTATGAGCAAAGAATATATCATCGCACTTGATCAAGGTACAACCAGCTCTCGTGCTGTATTATTAGATAAAAATGCCAATGTTGTTGAAGTGGCACAACGTGAATTTACTCAAATTTATCCTCAAGCAGGCTGGGTAGAACATAACCCGATGGAAATTTGGGCAACACAAAGCTCAACCTTAAATGAAGTGGTAGCAAAAGCCGGCATTAAGCCGGAAAGCATTGCAGCAATTGGGATCACAAACCAGCGTGAGACCACTATTGTATGGGAAAAAGAAAGCGGCAAGCCGGTATATAATGCGATTGTATGGCAATGCCGCCGTACTTCGCCGATTACCGATAAGTTAAAAGCGGACGGCCACGAAGAGTATATCCGCAAAACCACAGGTTTAGTGGTGGATCCATATTTCTCAGGTACTAAGGTGAAGTGGATTTTAGACAATGTGGAAGGCGCGAGAGAAAAAGCCGAACGGGGTGAATTGCTCTTTGGCACGGTGGATACTTGGCTTGTGTGGAAATTAACACAAGGGCGTGTACACGTAACTGACTACACCAACGCATCCCGCACAATGTTGTTTAATATTCACACCAAGCAATGGGATGAGAAAATGTTGGAATTACTCAATATTCCACGTTCAATGTTGCCTGAAGTGAAAAATTCCTCTGAAGTTTACGGACAAACAAATATCGGCGGTCAAGGTGGCGTTCGTATTCCTGTGGCAGGAATTGCAGGCGACCAACAAGCTGCGTTATACGGGCATTTGTGTGTGAGTGAAGGGCAAGCAAAAAATACTTATGGCACAGGCTGTTTTATGCTAATGCATACAGGGAAAACGGCAATTCAGTCTGAAAACGGCTTACTTACTACCATTGCATGTAATGCTAAGGGTGAACCTGAATATGCTCTTGAAGGCTCAGTATTCATTGCAGGTGCATCTATTCAATGGCTACGTGATGAGCTAAAAATTGTGCATGATAGTTTTGATAGCGAATATTTTGCGACAAAAGAAGATGATTCTAATGGCGTGTATGTGGTGCCAGCCTTTACCGGTTTAGGGGCGCCTTATTGGGATCCGTATGCTCGAGGGGCAATTTTCGGCCTAACCCGAGGCGCAAACCGCAATCATATTGTGCGTGCAACATTAGAGTCTATCGCTTACCAAACTCGTGATGTATTAGAAGCAATGCAATCTGATTCAAAAGCGAAGTTACAGGCACTACGTGTAGATGGTGGAGCAACCGCAAATAATTTCTTAATGCAATTCCAAGCCGATATTTTAGATACTAAAGTAGAGCGACCGAAAGTGAAAGAAGTTACCGCACTCGGAGCAGCTTACCTTGCCGGTCTTGCCGTTGGCTTCTGGAAAGATTTGGATGAGCTTAAAGATAAAGCTGAAGTTGAACGTACCTTTACTCCGGATGGCGATCAAGAAAAACGGGCTAAACGCTATAAAGGCTGGAAAAAAGCTGTTCGCCGTTCATTAGAGTGGGCGAAAGAAGATGCAGAAGAGTAATAATCTTATTTAAGTTAAGAAGGGAGCAAAGGAAACTAAGCTCCCTTTCATATCTTTTGGTTATATCAAATAGACATTTTGATTTGTTGCAATTTATCCTTTCTTTTATGATGATGCTCATTTATAAAGCACTTATAAGGAGCAATCTATGTCTAAATTCCAAATTCATACTATTGAATCTGCCCCCGAAGCATCTCAGGAAGCATTAAAAGCGGTTCAACAAGCAAATGGCTTTATTCCTAATTTGATTGGTGTATTAGCCAATGCCCCAACCGCATTAGAAACTTATCGTACGGTAGGGGGCATTAATGGTCGTAATAGCTTAACGGCGGAGGAGCGTGAGGTCGTACAAATTACCGCAGCGGTAGTTAATGGCTGTGGTTTCTGTGTCGCAGGTCATACTAAAATTGCCTTAAAATTATTAAAAATGCCGGAAGAGTTAGTTAATTCGCTACGTGCAACCGCTCGTATTGATTCAGATCCAAAACTTGATACTCTCGCTCGCTTTACTCTTGCGGTAATTTTACAGAAAGCAAAATTAACCGAAGCACAATTAAGTGAGTTTTTTGCTGCAGGTTATAATCAGCAAAACGCAATTGATGTTATTTTAGGCGTGAGTCTTGCAACCTTATGTAACTATGTTAACAACATTGCCGAAACTCCAATCAACCCGGAATTGCAGCCGTTTGCGTAATGAGAGTATTATTAGAAATAAAAGCAAACCTAAAGGTTTGCTTTTTCTTTAATATACTTAAGATATCAAGCGGTCTGATTTTGGTAAAAATTTACCAAAATCAGACCGCTTGTATGCATTAGCTATCCGCTAATACTATTCTTAATTGTACTGCACTTGGCGTTACCACAGGTAAAAATGCGGCCTCTTTCCAACGACGACTAAAGCCTGAAGTGTCGTTCTTTAAGTAGCCACGCCCGCCACTTGCTTGTAGTTCAAGCAGAATGGTTTTGGCGACCACATCAACAATATCAATTCTTGCCTGAAACAGCGCTTTCGGGTGGCGGACAAAATATCCTTCTTCGTTTAGGCCGTTGAATAAGCGAGATTTAATATCGTTTAAAGCATCAACTAGAGCCTGCCATTCTGAGGTTAAAATTTCACGGAATGAGAGTGTTTTTTCAATTTCGGCAAGGCTTTTTTCCACCAGGCCAAAAGGTAAACCAAATTGTAAGCCTAAGAATGACGGACGGGTTGCGGCTAAAAATTCCGGAGCATTGTCGGCTAAAATCCATTCCTCTTTTAATTCGACATTTTCAAACACTAATGCAGTGGTATTGGTACCCTGCAGTGCGATAAATTCCAGCTCTTTGGTACGGGTTAAGCCTGCTGCAGTAGACGGAATAGCAATCACAATTGGCGTGCTACCGTTTTCAAAACCGGCAACAAAACTTGCTACAAAGCGATCTGAACGCAAATTGGTTACCCAAGGTAGGCGACCGTTTAAATAACGTTTGCCGTTTTCTTCTCGAATAGAAACATTTAATTCCTCAATCCCAGAAAGGAATTTCATTGCATTCGATAAACCTGTACCAGCGGTTAAGTTGCCACTTAGTAAATCCGATAGATAGGTTTCTCGAGGAAGAGGGTTTTTTGAGGCGATAATATGTTCAATAAAGGTGCGATGCCCCCAAGACACAAAAGCTGCTGCCAGTGAGTGATTACCTAACTCGGTAATTGCTTTAATCGCATCAACCAGATTGCCACCGCTGCCACCGAACGCAGTCGGCACTCCGATTTTAAACAGATTTTCCGCAGCAATATTGCGAATAAGTAAGTCTGCTCGCTCATTAGATTGGTCTAAACTTTCTGCATTGGCTTGCAGCCATTCGATAAAAGATGTTGAAAGAACTGACATTGTGTTTACCTTTTAAGAATATTTGAATGATGAGAAATTAGTTCTATCTTAATTCGCTTTTTTATGGTGAAGAAATAAAATAAATTAAGGTTATATTCTTTTTAGAAATAAAAACAAGCGGTCGGATTTATTCAAAATTTTGCAAAAAATAAGAAAAATCTGACCGCTTGTAACAATTATTTCCCCCCTTTCGCCAATGCTAGTCGGATAAGACCATCTAACGCCCAGCCAATTAAGCCGATAATCACAATTACCGCCATCAGTTCGGAATATGCCAATCTATCTCGGGTGTCTAAAATAAAGTAGCCTAAGCCTTGGTTTACCCCTAACATTTCACATGGCACTAATACCACCCAAGCAATCCCAATCGCTACCCTTAAGCCTGTTAAAATATGACCGGTAATTGCCGGCACTACAATTTTGCACAGTAATTCTTTACGGGAAGCTGACATTACTTTTCCTAGTTGTAGCCATTGTGAATCAATATTTTTCACGCCTGATGTGGTGGAAATAATCAAAGACCATACTGTTGCAAACGCTAACAGGAAATAAATCGGTAAATCGCCCACGCCTAATAACATCACAATAATCGGCATCCACGAGAGGGGTGAAATCATACGTAACAACTGGAATGATGGGGTGCAAAGCATTTCCAAATGACGGGAAAACCCTAGCAGTAAACCTATCGGCACACCAATGAGTAATGCTGAAATCAAGCCAATAGCAATACGTTGCAGGCTGGCAATCAAATGCGGAAAAATTTCTCCCGATGAAACCAGCCACATTAAGCTTTCCCATGTTTTTATAGGGGCAAGCATTGATGCCATGGGTAATTTTTGGCTAAGAATACTCACGCCCAGTTGCCAACCTAAAAGCAGAAGAAGTAAGCCTGCCAATCCGTAGAGATATTTTTGTTTCATACCTATTATTCCTATAAATCTTATACGCTGATGTGTTCTGTTCGTGTCCAGCCGGCTTGAAGATTGAACGTTTCAATCCAACCGTTATCTTCAATTGCTTTGCGGACAAATTTAGGCTCGTTAATCGCTTTTGCTGCCTCGGTTGGGTCAAGTGCTTGTAAAAAAGCATTGTTACCGGCAATGTGCGTCTCTTTTAGCATTTTCACTAATTCTTCCATATAAGAATCGAACGGATAAGGTTGAAAACCAATACGTTCTTGATGCCATTGTGGATTTAAAATTGCTCCGCTTTCGATATATTTATCCCATTGAGCTTGAGTTGGTGCGAGTACGTTTTCCAACACTTTTTGATCATGCGGGGTATAGCCGCTTCCCCTAGCCAATAATTTGGCTGTTTCTGTACGGTTGGCGAGAGTATAAACCTGAGCCTCAGTTAACGCATTTACTACTTTTTGTACCCATTGCGGGCGGTGCTGAATATCGTATTCGTGCATCAACGTTAAGCAGCAAGCGTGATCTTTCCAAACATCGCCACTAAAACGTAGCACCTTCCCGACACCCTTAGCTTCCGCTAAGGCATTAAAAGGTTCTGCCACAATAAATCCAGAAATTGCTTCGCTTGCTAATGCTGCGACCATATCGGAAGGAGCCATTACCGTTAAGCGAACTTCGCCATCGTTCGGCTCTTTTTCAGTTATTTTTAGTCCATTTTCACGTAATAAACGCTGTAATACGATATTGTGAATCGAATACCAAAAAGGAATCGCGACGGTTTTTCCGGATAATTCTGCAATGCTGTTGATTTCAGGACGAACGGTCAGCGCTGACCCCGCTAAGTGGTTCCACATCACTGCCTTTACCGGTGCATTAGCCCCATATTTCGCCCATAGACTCATTGGCGACAGCAGATGTACCACGTTCACGTTGCCGCTTAAAAAAGCTTCCACCAACTGTGCCCAGCTGCGGAACATAACTGGCTTTTCCACCTGCACACCATGCTTTTCAAATAGTCCTTTAGCGTGTGCCACCAACAGCGGTGTGGCATCGGTAATCGGTAAATAGCCAATCACAAGCGGTCGATTTTCTGCGGTTTTTTGCACTTGTTCACAGGCTTGTAATAGTGGAAAGCTACCGGCAACCGAAAATAAGCCCAGCAGTTTCATAAAATCTCGACGTTGTTGATCCATAAATCCCCCCTTGTTAGATCATAAAATCGACGGTTTGCTCTTGCAGATTGCGTTGCTGAGCTTGGCGAAGAGATTGCAATATATCGATTCTTACATGATTTAAGCTTAATAAATCAGCCCGAGGAAAAGTATCTGAAAGCTGCCATTTACCCACAATGTGTGCAGGTGTGCCACCAAGTAATAAAATATTGTCGGAGACTAATAATGCTTCATCAATATCGTGTGTAACTAAAAGTGCTGCAGCATTGTGATGACGAACAATATCGTGCAATAAACTTTGCATTTGGGTGCGGATGACTGCATCAAGGGCTGAAAATGGCTCGTCTAATAAAATTACTTTCGGCTTGCGGGCTAAAGCTCGAGCCAAATTAACACGCTGAGCCATTCCTCCTGAAAGCTCGTGTGGCATAGCATCAATGGCATGGCTTAAGCCAACTTCTTCAAGAGCAGATTCTACCCGTTGCTGAATGTCTGATTTGGTCAGTGGCGCTCGGCATTGGAAATCCAGCCCAAATGCAACATTGTTTCTGACACTTAGCCACGGTAATAAAGTTGCTGACTGAAATACAAAACCAACATCAGGATGGGGTTTGTTGATGGTTTCACCAAATAAATTAATTTGACCACTTAATGGCTTATCTAGGCCTGCAACTACTCTAAGCAAAGAGGATTTTCCTACACCGCTTGGGCCTAAAATAGAGGTAAGGGTGCCGCTGTTAACTTCAAAATTGACAGCCTGTAGAATGGTGTTGGCTTGCTTATTTTTTTCATAGCCGAGAGAAAGATTAGTAATACTCAGGCTCATACATCCTCTTTTTAATGTTGTATTGGCAGATAAAGTGAAAATAGAATAAAATTTTTATGGAGGAAAGGAATTATAAATTTTTAAATAGAACTATTTGTTATTAAAGAGTGATGATTTTGCAAAAAATTAGCATATTCTGACCGCTTGTTTGCTGAAAAGCGCACACTTTCTCAGTAATAGGGCTTTTTTTCAGACTATAACTGGAGTAAAGTTATTCCTTCAATAATAAACACAAGGATTTTTTATGAAAAAAACACTTTTAGCCCTTTTGTTGGGATGTGCGGTAACTGCACAAGCACAAGATATTAAATTTGCAATGGAGCCAAGCTATCCGCCTTTTGAAATGACCAATGAGAAAGGGGAAATTATTGGTTTTGATGTGGATATTGCCAATGCTATTTGTAAAGAAATGAAAGCGAATTGTACCTTCCATAGCCAACCTTTTGACGGTTTAATTCAAGGTTTAAGACAAAAACAATTTGATGCAGCAATTTCAGGTATGGGTATTACTGAAGCGCGTAAAAAGCAAGTCTTGTTTAGCGACCCTTACTTCGCCAGCTCTGCTGCATTTATTGCAAAAAAAGGCACCGATTTTGCTAATGTGAAAGCCATTGGTGTGCAAAACGGTACTACTTATCAAAACTATTTAATGAAAGAGAAAAAAGAGTATAAGGTAAAATCTTATGCTTCTTATCAAAATGCGATTTTAGATATTCAAAACGGTCGTATTGATGCCATCTTTGGTGATGTGCCGGTGTTAGTAGAAATGATTCAAAAGCATGACGGTTTAGATTTTACCGGCGAAAAAATTGATAACCCGAGTTATTTTGGTAACGGTTTGGGTATTGCTACCAACTTAAAAAATCAAGAGTTGGTTGATCAATTTAATAGTGCATTAAAAGCAATTAAAGAGAACGGTGAATACCAAAAAATCTATGATAAGTGGATGAGTGCTAAATAAATATAAGCGGTCTGATTCTTGCAAAGTTTTGTGAAAATCAGACCGCTTGTTTTAAATAAAAGACTTTCCGATTATTTTTTATCCCCCATTGCTTTTCCCTTTGTTATTGGCTACTATTCAACCTCATCCGTAGTTAGAATACTTAATATGTTAAGGTTTAACTGTTTTTTCACTCTAATAAGGATCATGTCAATGAATAAACTTATTGCCTCTCTTGTTGCATCAAGCTGTGCGACCGCGTTTTCTGCCCCTGTTCAACACAATAATTTCCACACTAATACTCATACTTACGAGTTTACCCAATCTTATGATTTGGTTGTACCTAAAGGCTCTTCCGGCGCCATAAATTTATGGATTCCTCTACCTTCTAATACCGATTATCAAACCGTCAAATCCATTGAATTTGAAGGCAGCTACAAAACGGCGTATATCACTGAAAATAATGCTTATGGTGCGAAAACACTATTTGCCACTTGGGATAAAGATGCTCCCAAACGTGATATGAAAGTGAAATTGGTGATTGAAACTCAAGATCGCGAGCCAATGGCGAAAGGTGCGTTAAAAGATTACCAAATGCCGGAAAAAATCATCTATTCGGTGGATGTATTAGCGTATTTAAAGCCCACTGCCCATATCAAAACAGACGGTATCGTGAAAGAATATGCTGATAAAATTGTAGGCTCTGAAAAAAATCCACTTAAACAAGCAGAATTAATTCACACTTGGATCGTCAACAATATGGAGCGTGATAATTCTGTATTGGGTTGTGGCGATGGTGATGTGGAGAAAATCTTAACCACCAAAGTGTTAAAAGGAAAATGTACTGATATTAATTCGGTATTTGTTGCTCTTGCACGAGCTTCCGGCATTCCGGCACGTGAAGTGTTTGGTATCCGTTTAGGTAAAGCGGACAAAATGAGTCAATACTCCAAAACCGCTTTTGGTAGTTCAAAAGAAGGGATTGCGAATGAAAATAGCGGACAGCATTGCCGTGCAGAATTTTATTTAGCGGGCTTTGGCTGGGTACCGGTGGATTCTGCAGATGTAGCGAAAATGCGTTTAGCAGAAAATAAAGGTGTGTCAGATCCTGATGTTCAAGCCGTTGCCAAGTATTTATTCGGCAATTGGGAAATGAACTGGGTTGGCTTTAACCACGGTCGTGATTTTGATTTATATCCACAACCTGAATTGGCACCATTAAACAACTTCGGCTACCCGTATGCAGAAGTGGATGGCGATCCGTTAAACTCATTCAACGCAAAAGAATTTGGTTATGAATTTATCTCAAAAGAGCTATAACAACAAATTCATAACCATGTGTGTGACCGCAGTAGTGACTGCGGTCAGTTCCACACTTTGTTGTATTGCACCGTTGATTTATCTGCTATTTGGTGTTTCTGCCCCTTGGTTGATGGAACTCAATCAGTTAGCATTTTTGCAAATTCCAATGCTTATTCTATCGCTTGTAACGTTTAGTTACGGCTTTTGGTTATTAAATTTTTCCAACAAAATTATTTGCACCAAATATCTATCTCGCAGAACACTTGTGATATTGTATTGGCTCGTATTTTTGGTGGTGATGTTCTTTTTAACTTACCCTTATATTTTGCCTTATATGCTCGAAATTTAGGGCGGAGAATGATATGAAAGCTTTTTTTGTCGTGATCTGTATGGTTTTATGTGCTTTTCAAACGACTTATGCAGAGGAAAAATACTCTACTGAAATCAGCAAGCAAGCTGAAAAGACGATTACGCTCCATATTGAAGAAATGAATTGCCAGCTTTGTGTATATTTAGTGAACAAAGAGCTTAGAGCTATTAAGGGGGTTGTTTCAACCAAAGCCTCTATGAAAGATCGTAATGTTCGTGTCATTGTGAATGAGAATTTAGATCCTAAAGTTCTCATTCAAGCGGTCGAAAAATTACATTATTCTGCAAAAGTGATCTAAAAGTCGGGTTTGAGCGACTTTTTTGATTTTCATTATTGGGGAAATATTGGCTTAGCCGGCGATAAATTGTTAAAATCTGACCCATTGCAAAAAATTGCGTGTTTTCAACCGCTTGCGAGAAAAACAAAATGACTCATTTAGATAGTGCAAAAGAAACATTAAGCCTTTATGCTCATCAAATTACTACCTTACATCATCGTTTATCCGAAGAGTTTAATGAAGCGGTCGAAATGATGTTAGCCTGCTCAGGGCGTGTGGTAGTAGGTGGTATCGGGAAGTCCGGATTAGTGGGGAAAAAAATAGTAGCAACCTTTGCTTCAACAGGAACGCCCAGTTTTTTCCTTCATCCGACAGAAGCCTTCCATGGTGATTTAGGAATGTTAAAGTCGATTGATATGGTGATTTTAATTTCCAACAGCGGTGAAACGGATGACGTGAATAAACTGATTCCCAGTCTGAAAAATTTTGGTAATAAAATTATTGCCATGACAGGGAACCCGTACTCAACTCTTGGGCGAAATGCAGATGTGATTTTAAATATCGGTGTAGAACGTGAAGCCTGCCTGAATAATCTAGCTCCAACCAGCTCGACTTTAATGACAATGGCTCTTGGTGATGCGTTGGCGATCGCGTTAATGAAAGCCCGTGATTTCCGCCCTGAAGATTTTGCGCGTTTCCATCCTGGAGGTAGTCTTGGCCGCCGACTGCTGAATAGAGTCAAAGATGTGATGGTGAGAAATTTACCGATAGCTCATCCAAATACCCTTTTTACCGAATGTTTGTCTGTGATGAACGAAGGACGAATGGGAGTGGCAGTTATTATGAAAGATGAGAAATTAGAAGGAATTATTACCGATGGAGATATTCGCAGAACGCTTGCGAAATTTGGCGCTGATAGCCTCAGTAAAACCGCAGGTGAAATTATGACTCGTCATCCGAAAACCATTAATGATTCCGTATTCTTGGCAAAAGCGGAAGATTTAATGAAAGAATTAAAAATTCATTCACTAATTGCAGTGGATGATGATGGAAAAGTAACGGGACTAATTGAGTTTTCTAGTTAGGGAATCTTGATTTTGCTATATATAAAAAAGACTGAGTTCGAAAATTTCGGCTCAGTCTTTTTATGTTAAAACTATTTTGCTCGAGCAATTTGTTTTTTCAGCTTTTGCATTTTCTCTTTAATGCGTTGGCGTTTAAGTGTAGAAATATGATCAACAAATAAAATTCCGTTTAAATGGTCAATTTCATGTTGGATACAAATAGCGAATAAGCCGTCTGCATCGAATACAATTTCTTCGCCTTCACGGTTGAGGGCTTTCACTTTCAATTTTTCTTTGCGTGGTACTAAAGCACGATGTCCGGGGATGGATAAACAGCCCTCTTCAATACCGGTTTCGCCACAACTTTCTAAAATTTCAGGGTTGATTAATACCACTTGGTTGGTTTTATCGCCTTCAATATCAATAGTGATTACTCGTTTTAATACGCCTACCTGTGGTGCAGCTAAGCCGATACCTTCATGTTCATACATGGTTTCAAACATATCATCAATAAAACGATTTAATTCCTCATCTACCTGTGCTACAGGTTCACATACGGTAGATAACCCTTCATCTGGGTAGAGTACAACATCTAATACTGCCATTTTTGTGATCTCTCTCGAAAAGTTTAAAAAATTCGTTTGGCTATTCTAAACCTTTTCTTATTATTAGGGAAATTTTGAGGATGAAAAAAATGGCATATCAGTATGATTTATTACGCTTATTGCAAGTTCCGCAGATTGGGCCGCAACGAATTGGCAGGTTATTGTCAGAGATCGATTTTAAGCAGTTTTGTGCTTATGATAAACATCAGCTTCGGCAAATCGGTTGGAATGAAAAGCAGATTCAGCGCTGGTTTCAGCCGGATCTAAATTGGATTGAGCAAGCATTTACTTGGGCTCAGCAGCCGAATCAGCATATTATTACGCTATTTGATGAGGAATATCCTTTTTTATTACGGCAAATTTCAACTGCTCCCCCCGTGTTATTTGTAAAAGGATGGGTGGAAAGTTTATCGCTACCACAAATTGCGATTGTCGGCAGTCGAGATTATTCCCCTTATGGGGAATATTGGGCAGCTAAATTTGCGACTGATTTAACCCAGAATCATCTTGTGGTGACAAGCGGTTTAGCAATAGGCATTGATGGTTTTGCTCATAAGCAAGTGGTAGCAGAAAAGGGCAAGACTATTGCGGTTTTGGGAAGTGGATTAAATCAAATTTACCCGGCTCGTCATAAAAACTTAGCTGATCAGATGATAGATTTAGGTGGAGCATTAGTTTCGGAGTTTTCGCCGAATCAGCCGCCATTGGCAGAAAATTTCCCTCGTCGTAATCGGATTATCAGCGGTTTATCTATAGGGACGCTAGTGGTTGAAGCAACGGTAAATAGTGGCTCACTTATTACTGCTCGGTATGCGTTAGAGCAAGGTAGAGAGGTTTTTGCTATTCCAAATGCGATTCAAAATCCATATGCACAAGGCTGTCATAAATTAATTAAAGAGGGTGCTTTGTTAGTAGAATCTGTAGCGGATATTTTGGATGCAATAGCTTATCAACGACAACCACAGCAAGTTGCATTGTTTGAAGATGAAAAGTTTAAGGCGGTACAAGCGGTCAAAAAAACAGAAAATTTTGCAAAAACACCCTCGCCTTGCCAACAGTCTGAAAAGCAAACAAAATCAGTAAAAAATTTGCCAAATTTAACCGCTTGCCAGCAGCAGATTTATCAACAGCTGAGCTTAGAACCAATTCCTGTGGATAATTTAGCTAAAACACTGCAAATTCCCGTTGAAGCACTATTAGTAGAATTGTTAGGACTAGAATTAAGCGGGGTGATTAAACAGGTAAGTGGGGGGTATGTGATTGGTTAAGACTAAAAATGAAATAAATTTAGAGAAATTGTAGAAAATATCGTGGCAACTTTATCAGAAAATGATAGAATTTAACGCTTTAAAAATAAATTTCCGATTTTTTATTCATTTTTAGGTTATATATGGCTACTGAGATTAAAACAAAAATCCCTGAACAAGTTGAGCAAAAAGGGGAGAAAAGTAAAGGTGTGAATACGGCATTATGGTTGGTGGCAGTAATATTATTGGTTGTCGCTGCGGTAGGTAATGCCTATTTTGCATCTCATTTTTCATTAGTTGTTCGAGTGCTATTATTAGTGGTTGTATTAGTTAGTGCTGTGGCGCTGGCAGCAATCACAAATCAAGGTCAAAAAGCAATTCATTTTATCAAAGAGTCTCGTTCCGAGTTGCGTAAAATTATTTGGCCGACTCGTCCTGAAGCGACACAAACCACACTGATTGTGCTTGCAGTATGTGCGGTAGTGTCATTAGTGTTATGGGGCATTGACTCAATTATCGTGGCATTAATTACATTTTTAACAAGTTTAAGGTTCTAAAATGAGTGAAGTAGAAGTGAAAGAAACCACGTCAAAGCGTTGGTATGTATTACAAGCATTTTCAGGTTTTGAAAACCGTGTGGCGGTAACATTACGCGAATACATTAAACTTCACAAAATGGAAGAGCAATTTGGTGAAGTTTTGGTACCAACCGAAGAAGTGGTTGAAAATGTAGGTGGAAAACGTCGCAAAACTGAGCGTAAATTCTTCCCGGGCTATGTATTAGTTGAGATGGAAATGAACGATGATACTTGGCACTTAGTGAAAAGCGTACCGCGTGTAATGGGTTTTATCGGTGGTACAGCAGACCGCCCGGCACCAATTACTAAACGTGAAGCAGATCGTATTTTAAACCGTGTTCAAGAAACGGCAGAAAAACCACGTCACAGAAAAGAATTCCAGCCGGGCGAAAGTATTCGTGTAACGGAAGGACCATTTGCAGACTTTACTGGTACTGTTGAGGAAGTGGATTACGAAAAAGGTCGTTTAAAAGTATCTGTTTCTATCTTTGGTCGTGCTACACCGGTTGAGCTTGAATTCGGACAGGTTGAAAAGCACAGCTAATCTTCCAGTAAGCGGTTGTTTTTATAGGTTTTTTTGCAAAAAAGAGTAAAGAAATAACCGCTTGTAAAGAGTTTATTTAAGCAAAATAAAGTTTTGCTTGAAAAATAGTCGTGATTTCGTTAGAATTTGCGACCTACTACGAGCCAGTCTACTGACTCGTATTTTTTATGTAACAGGGGAGCCAGTGTTTGCTGGCGTTATTACCCATTTAGAGGAAATCAAAAATGGCAAAAAAAGTCCAAGCCTACGTTAAACTGCAAGTTGCAGCAGGTATGGCTAACCCATCACCACCGGTTGGTCCTGCATTAGGTCAACAAGGTGTTAACATCATGGAATTCTGTAAAGCATTCAACGCTCGTACTGAGAGCTTAGAAAAAGGTTTACCAATCCCTGTTGTTATTACAGTTTATGCTGATAAATCATTTACTTTCGTAACGAAAACTCCACCGGCAGCAGTATTATTGAAAAAAGCTGTAGGTATCAAATCTGGTTCTGGTAAACCGAACAAAGATAAAGTGGGTACAGTAACTCAAGAGCAAATCCGTCAAATCGCTGAAACTAAAGCAGCAGATATGACAGGTGCGACTATCGAAACCAAAATGAAATCAATCGCTGGTACAGCTCGCTCAATGGGCTTAATCGTAGAGGAATAATACAATGGCTAAATTGACTAAAAAAATGAAAGCAATTAAAGCTGGCGTAGATTCTACTAAAGCTTACGAAATTAATGAAGCAATCGCGGTATTAAAACAATTTGCAACAGCTAAATTCGTTGAAAGCGTGGATGTTGCAGTAAACTTAGGTATCGATGCTCGTAAATCTGACCAAAACGTACGTGGTGCAACTGTATTACCACACGGTACAGGTCGTACAGCGCGTGTTGCTGTGTTTACACAAGGTGCAAACGCAGAAGCTGCTAAAGCAGCTGGTGCTGATTTAGTTGGTATGGAAGACTTAGCTGAATTAGTGAAAAAAGGCGAAATGAACTTTGATGTTGTTATCGCTTCACCAGATGCAATGCGTGTTGTTGGTCAGTTAGGTCAAGTATTAGGTCCACGTGGCTTAATGCCAAACCCGAAAGTGGGTACTGTAACGCCAAACGTTGCTGAAGCAGTTAAAAATGCAAAATCAGGTCAGATTCGTTACCGTAACGACAAAAATGGTATTATCCATACTACTATCGGTAAAGCAGATTTCTCACCTGAGCAATTAAAAGAAAACCTACAAGCGTTGTTAGCTGCTTTAACTAAAGCTAAACCAACAACAGCTAAAGGTATCTTCATTAAGAAAGTAAGCATCTCTACAACAATGGGTGCTGGTGTTGCAGTTGATCAAGCTTCACTTTAATTTCTGATAGATAGAAGTTAAAACTTTACAGGGTCGCAAGTTATCTGTATAATTTGCGACCTTAACTTGCGAGAGCAAGCTGATGGTGCTTAGCCTATCTAAGCCCCGTCTAAGACTGTAGGGGTGAAAACTTAATTATCCTACATAGATGGTGAACAGACAGAATTTTCTGCTTCTGTACACCTTAGGCTCAGAAGATTACAGCTTGTACTAAAACAAGCGGTGATATTTTTGGGATTTTTTGTAAATTCTGCTTGAAAAAGCAGAGTGTATCAGGAGCTAAAACCAATGGCATTAAATCTTCAAGACAAACAAGCGATTGTTGCTGAAGTAAACGAAGCTGCCAAAGGTGCACTTTCAGCTGTTGTTGCGGATTCTCGCGGTGTAACAGTTGAAAAAATGACTGAGTTACGTAAAGCAGCTCGCGAAGCTGGTGTGACAATGCAAGTTGTACGTAATACATTATTACGTCGTGCAGTTGAAGGCACAGAATTCGAGTGCTTAACAGATACGTTTACTGGTCCAACTCTTATCGCATTCTCAAATGAACACCCAGGTGCAGCAGCACGTTTGTTCACTGAATTTGCGAAAACAAACAAAGAGTTTGAACTTAAAGGTGCAGCCTTTGAAGGTAAAAGACAAGATGTTGCATTCTTAGCAACATTACCGACTTACGAAGAAGCAATTGCACGTTTAATGGGCACAATGAAAGAAGCTGCGGCAGGCAAACTTGTTCGCACTCTTGCAGCATTACGCGACCAAATGGAAGCTGCGGCTTAATTTTAGCGGTACTTCTTTATTCGTTTAACTTTATTTATTTTAGGAATCGATTGTTATGTCATTAACTAACGAACAAATCATTGAAGCGATTGCTTCTAAATCAGTATCAGAAATCGTTGAATTAATCACAGCGATGGAAGAAAAATTCGGCGTTTCAGCAGCGGCAGCAGTTGCAGCAGCAGCTCCAGCAGCAGCGGCAGCAGAAGAGAAAACTGAATTTGATGTAGTATTAGCAGAAGCTGGTGCAAACAAAGTTGCAGTAATCAAAGCAGTACGTGGTGCAACAGGTTTAGGCTTAAAAGAAGCTAAAGACTTAGTTGAATCTGCTCCAGCAGCATTAAAAGAAGGCATCTCTAAAGCAGAAGCTGAAGCACTTAAGAAAGAATTAGAAGAAGCTGGTGCAAAAGTAGAAATCAAATAATTTTTGATTTAACTTTTCCCGAACTTCAAGTTCAACAAACCCCGATGGAAACATCGGGGTTTTGTTTTTTTGCAAGCGGTCGAATTTGGAGTATTTTTTGCAGAAAGCGGTTATAAACGATATAGGGGCGAAAGATGTTTCGTCTCTACAATTTGCCAGCACTATGTTGCAAAAAATTGAAGAAAAATCACTGCTTGTGATGAGATTTTTAAAGATGAGTGTTTGGGATCCTAAACGAGCTTACAACAATTTACCCGCATTGCCGCCGCAAGAGGAATTAGAAACCAAAGCTATTTTAAAGCAAACGATTAGTGCAAGAGCTGCACTGGCGGAATTAAAACAAGCTGCTGAGCTTATACCAAATCAATCTATGTTGATTAATACGCTTCCGATTATGGAAGCGCGAGCAAGCAGTGAAATTGAAAATATTGTTACTACCACAGATAAAATTTTTCAGTCACTACAATTAGATAGTGATGTGCAAGATTCTGCAACCAAAGAAGCTCTACAATATAGAAGTGCATTATTTCTAGGCTATGAAAGTTTAAAAAATCGACAATTCAGCACTCAAACAGCCATTCTTGTTTGTAGCGAAATTAAAGGAAGGGAAATGGATATTCGCAAAATAACGGGAACTGCTTTACGTAATGGAGCCAATGGTGAGGTGATTTATACTCCACCTGAAGGTGAGCAAATTATTCGAGCTAAATTAGCTAATTGGGAAAACTTTATTCATTATAGTGATGATTTAGATCCGCTGATTATTCTTGCGGTTGCTCATTACCAATTCGAAGCCATTCACCCGTTTATTGACGGTAATGGCAGAACAGGGCGTATTTTAAATAGTTTATTACTGATTGAAAAAGGTTTGCTACATCTGCCGATTTTGTATTTAAGTCGCTATATTATTGAAAATAAAGCGGATTACTATCGCTTATTATTGGAAGTAACGGCACAGCAAAATTGGCAAGACTGGATTATTTATATTTTAAAAGGCATTGAAGAAACGGCAAAGTGGACGATTGCTAAAATTGAAGCAATAAAAGCATTAGCGAGAGATACACAGCATTATATCCAAGGTGCTTTACCCCAGATTTACAGCAGAGAATTGGTCGATTTATTATTTGAGCAACCCTATACACGCATTACTAATTTAGAAAAAGCAGGCATTGCTAAACGCCAAACAGCATCGAAATATTTAAAAGAATTGTGTGATGTTGGGGTGTTGCGGGAAATCTCTGTTGGTCGGGATAAATTATTTATTCACCCTAAATTAATGGAGTTATTAAGAGGGGATGGTAATCTCTTTACGCCGTATAGTTAAGTGTATATTGTGGGGGTAAAATATTTTTGCCCTTTTTGATATTTGAATTGGGGAGAAAGATGTTTCACCCCTACAGTTTACCAATCACTATTTTGCAAAAAATTGAAGAAAAATCACCGCTTGTTTTTTTATTTTTGAATCAAATCTTCCACTGAATAGTCGTTTTTCAGTAGGTCAATTAGGCTGACGTTTAGGGCGTCGGCTATTTTCCCCATTGCATCAATTGAGATGGCTCGTTTTCCTCTTTCTACATCACTGATATAAGCTCGGCTGAGTTCAGCATCAAAAGCTAATGCCTCTTGAGAAATATCCTTTAGTCGGCGGATTTTTCTAAGATTATTGGCAAAAGTATGGCGAATCGGGTGGCTGGTTAATGTTTCATTTTTCATTCTCTTAGTATTATTGTTAGTCGGCTATTCGGCAATAATTCAAGAGATACAAAATATAAACTATAGTTTACATAACTTGTTTTTTAGACTAAGATATGAAATCGAAAATTGATTTTAAAATAATCAATTTTTCAAGGGAGTATACTCCCTTTACTTCCTATTGACACAGGAAATAAAGCAATATTGCTTAACTTTAGTAAGGAATCATAATGAATAATTTAATTAGACTTATTTTAGCTGGGATAACTATTTCTACACTTTCAGGTTGTACACCCATAGCACATGAAGAGCCTATACCTCAATATACTTTTAAAAATTCATTTGATGCGGTTCAAGCGGGTCAACTAATTTTGGAAGAGGGAACAGCCAAAATTAAAGGGAATGCTTTTCTTAAACAAAAAGGTGGAACGGTAGTGACTTGTGCAGGTAATGAAGTTCAACTTATTCCTTATACAGAATATGCAAATGAAAGATTATCGTTACTTTATGGTAATGTTACTAAGGGTTACCAATCCTATTATGGCAGATCATTCAAATTTGTTAATGATGATAAAAACTATCATACATATAAAAAGAAAACTGTATGTGATTCAGAAGGTAAATTTGAGTTTGATAATTTGAAAGAAGGAACATATTTTGTAAGTACAGAAGTGAGCTGGAAAATTTCAAAATATTTGACGAAGTATAGTGAATATCCGACAGAGGTTACTGAAGGTGGTTATCTTTTACAGCAGGTACAAGTTAATAAAGATGATAGTAAAAGTATCGTTTTAACTCGTTAAGTTAAGTGTGGTAAAAGGAAAATTATCTATCCAAACAAGCGGTTAAATTGTTGTAAAATTTTGCAAAATCCGTTATAATTTTCAACCATTTTAGTAAAAATTGGCTGACAGCTTTGACTGTCAGCCTTTTCTGCTTGAACGCAAGTGTTGATTTTGTCATTTTAATCAACAATATTTGTAAATTTCCTGCCCAATTTGACCGCTTGCAGTAGTGATTTTTGACTGCTTGATTGGCGATTGGAAAATGACATCTCGTACAGTTTTTATAATGCCACTTCCAACCGAGTCTTTCGTGTCGGATTGTGTAATCTCAACCAAAATATAAATCAGAGGCTATCTTAGAAAATGGCATATTCATATTCCGAGAAAAAGCGTATCCGTAAGAGCTTTGGTAAACGTCCACAAGTTCTAAATGTACCTTATCTATTAACAATTCAGCTTGATTCTTTTGAAAAATTTATTGAAAAAGATCCTGAAGGGCAACAAGGTTTAGAAGCGGCATTCCGTTCAGTATTCCCGATTGTGAGTAACAACGGTGCAACTGAATTACAATACGTTTCTTACGAATTAGGTGAGCCGGTGTTTGATGTTCGTGAATGTCAAATTCGTGGTACAACCTATGCTGCACCATTACGCGTTAAATTGCGTTTAGTTTCTTACGACCGTGAGGCTGCTGCCGGTACGGTGAAAGATATTAAAGAGCAAAATGTGTATATGGGCGAAATCCCATTAATGACCGACAACGGTACTTTCGTTATCAACGGTACCGAGCGTGTTATCGTTTCACAATTACACCGTAGCCCGGGCGTGTTTTTCGATTCTGACAAAGGTAAAACCCACTCTTCAGGTAAAGTGCTTTATAACGCACGTATTATTCCTTACCGTGGTTCTTGGTTGGATTTCGAGTTCGATCCGAAAGATAACTTATTTGCCCGTATCGACCGTCGTCGTAAATTACCGGCAACTATTATCTTACGTGCATTAGGTTACACCACAGAAGAAATCTTAAACTTATTCTTCGAGAAAATTAAGTTTGAAATTGCTGATAATAAATTATTAATGACGTTAGTACCTGAGCGTTTAAGAGGTGAAACGGCAACATTCGATATTTCAGCAAACGGCAAAGTATATGTAGAGGTGGGCCGCCGTATTACTGCCCGTCACATTCGTGCATTAGAAAAAGATAATGTTACTCAAATTGAAGTGCCGGTTGAGTATATTGTAGGTAAAGTAGCAGCTCAAGATTACGTTGATTTATCTTCAGGTGAGGTAATTTGCCCTGCGAATATGGAAATCTCGATGGAAATGTTGGCGAACTTATCAGCAGCCGGCTATAAAGAGATTGACGTATTATTTACTAATGATTTAGATCACGGTTCATATATTTCTGAAACCTTACGTGTTGATCCAACTTACGACCGTTTAAGTGCGTTAGTTGAAATTTACCGTATGATGCGTCCGGGCGAGCCACCAACAAAAGAAGCGGCAGAAGCATTATTCGACAATATGTTCTTCTCTGCAGAACGTTACGATTTATCTGCAGTAGGTCGTATGAAATTCAACCGCTCTTTAGAGATTCCAGAAGGCGTTGGTACTGGTACATTAAGCAACGATGATATCATCGGCGTAATGAAAAAATTAATTGAGATCCGTAATGGTCGTGGTGATGTGGATGATATCGACCACTTAGGTAACCGTCGTATCCGTTCTGTAGGTGAAATGGCAGAAAACCAATTCCGTATTGGTTTAGTGCGTGTTGAGCGTGCGGTGCGTGAGCGTTTATCTTTAGGCGATTTAGATGGCATAACTCCACAAGATCTAATCAATGCGAAACCGATTTCAGCCGCGGTGAAAGAGTTCTTTAGCTCATCACAACTTTCGCAATTTATGGATCAAAATAACCCGCTTTCAGAGGTTACGCACAAACGTCGTATCTCTGCATTAGGTCCGGGTGGTTTAACTCGTGAACGTGCAGGCTTTGAGGTTCGAGATGTTCACCCGACTCACTATGGTCGTTTATGTCCAATCGAAACGCCGGAAGGTCCAAACATCGGTTTGATCAACTCACTTTCTGTGTATGCTCGTACCAATAACTACGGTTTCTTAGAAACACCATTCCGTAAAGTAGTAGATGGGCAGGTGACCGAAGAGATCGAATATTTATCTGCGATTGAAGAAAGCAACAATATCATTGCGCAGGCAAACTCAGATTTAGATGAGAACTTCCGTTTTACTGATACTTATGTAACTTGCCGTCAGCAAGGTGAGTCTGGTTTGTACAAACCGGAAGAAGTTCAGTATATGGACATCTCAACACAACAAGTGGTTTCTGTAGCAGCAGCGCTTATTCCATTCCTTGAGCATGACGATGCGAACCGTGCCTTAATGGGTGCGAACATGCAACGTCAAGCAGTGCCGACATTACGAGCAGACAAGCCGTTAGTCGGTACCGGTATGGAAAAACCAATTGCTCTTGACTCAGGTGTTGCAATTGTTGCAAAACGTGGTGGTACAGTTCAGTACGTTGACGCTTCACGTATCGTGGTGAAGGTAAATGAAGATGAAACCATTCCGGGCGAAGCAGGTATCGACATTTACAACTTAATTAAATACACCCGTTCTAACCAAAACACTTGTATTAACCAAGTACCTTGTGTGAATTTAGGTGAGCCGGTTGCACGTGGTGAGATCTTAGCTGATGGCCCTTCAACAGACTTAGGTGAATTAGCATTAGGTCAAAATATCCGTGTGGCATTCATGCCTTGGAATGGTTATAACTTCGAAGACTCAATGTTAGTATCTGAGCGTGTGGTTCAAGAAGATCGCTTTACAACAATTCATATTCAAGAATTATCTTGTGTGGCGCGTGATACTAAATTAGGTGCAGAAGAAATTACTGCAGATATTCCAAACGTGGGTGAGTCTGCATTAAGCAAATTAGATGAATCTGGTATCGTTTATATCGGTGCAGAAGTAAAAGGTGGCGACATCTTAGTCGGTAAAGTAACGCCTAAAGGTGAAACCCAATTAACACCGGAAGAGAAACTATTACGTGCGATCTTCGGTGAAAAAGCATCAGATGTAAAAGATTCATCATTACGTGTACCAAATGGCACATCAGGTACGGTTATCGACGTTCAAGTATTTACTCGTGATGGTGTAGAGAAAGATAAGCGTGCGAAAGAAATCGAAGAAATGCAACTTCGTGAAGCGAAGAAAGACTTAGCAGAAGAGTTAGAAATCTTAGAAGCGGGTTTATTCACGCGTGTTCGCAACTTATTAATTGAAGGTGGCGTAAGCGAAACGGCTTTAGACAATGTTGCTCGTGAGAAATGGTTAGAACAAACCCTTGAAGACGAAGCGAAACAAAGCCAGTTAGAGCAGTTAGCAGAGCAGCACGAAGAGTTACGTAAAGAGTTTGAACGTAAGCTTGAAATCAAGCGTAATAAAATTATCCAAGGGGATGATTTAGCACCGGGTGTATTAAAAGTAGTTAAAGTATACCTTGCGGTGAAGCGTCAAATCCAACCTGGTGATAAGATGGCTGGTCGTCACGGTAACAAGGGTGTTATCTCGAAAATCAACCCGGTTGAAGATATGCCGTACGATGAAAACGGTCAGCCGGTTGAGATCGTATTGAACCCGCTGGGCGTACCATCTCGTATGAACATCGGTCAGATCTTAGAAACTCACTTAGGCTTAGCGGCACGTGGTATCGGTGATCAGATCAACAAGATGATCAAAGAGCAACAAGAAGTGGCGAAATTGCGTGAATATATGCAAAAAGCTTACGACTTAGGTCACGGTTCACAAGTGGTAGATTTAAGCACCTTTACCGACGAAGAAGTAATGCGCTTAGCACAAAACTTACGTAAAGGTTTACCGCTTGCAACACCGGTATTTGATGGTGCTCACGAAACTGAAATCAAAGGCTTATTAGAATTAGGTGGCTTACCGACTTCTGGTCAAATTACCTTATTTGATGGTCGCACCGGTGAGAAATTCGAGCGTCCGGTAACCGTAGGTTATATGTATATGCTCAAATTGAACCACTTGGTTGATGACAAAATGCACGCACGTTCAACCGGCTCTTATAGTCTTGTTACTCAACAACCGTTGGGTGGTAAAGCTCAGTTCGGTGGTCAGCGTTTCGGTGAGATGGAGGTTTGGGCATTAGAAGCATACGGTGCGGCTTATACCTTACAAGAAATGCTTACTGTGAAATCGGATGATGTGAACGGTCGTACGAAGATGTATAAAAACATCGTGGACGGCACACATTATATGGAACCGGGAATCCCAGAGTCCTTTAATGTAATCACCAAAGAGATTCGTGCATTAGCAATCGACTTAGAGCTAGACGAAGCGTAATTCTATTGGTAAACGATGTGGGGCGAATAATTATTTGCCCTGACAGAAGCGAAAATGGAGAAACAAGCGGTCAAATTTGCAAAATTTTTTACCAAATCGACCGCTTGCAAAACAAAAAGAATTTCCTGTTCAGCGTAAAAACGTTGGATCAAACTTCTCACCCTAGGGGCAAAAAAGTGAAAGACTTAGTGAAGTTTTTAAAAGCACAATCAAAATCAAGCGATGATTTCGATGTGATTAAAATCGGTTTAGCATCACCAGATAAGATCCGTTCTTGGTCTTTTGGTGAGGTAAAAAAACCTGAAACCATTAACTACCGTACCTTTAAACCTGAGCGTGATGGCTTATTTTGCGCACGTATTTTCGGGCCGGTAAAAGATTATGAATGTTTGTGTGGTAAATACAAACGTTTAAAACACCGTGGTGTAATCTGTGAAAAATGTGGTGTTGAAGTTACCCAAACTAAAGTACGCCGTGAGCGTATGGGACACATTGAATTAGCGTGTCCGGTTGCACATATTTGGTTCTTAAAATCACTTCCATCCCGTATCGGCTTAATTTTAGATATGCCATTACGTGATATTGAACGTGTACTTTATTTTGAAAGCTATGTAGTAACTGAGCCGGGAATGACTGATTTGGAGAAAAATCAGTTATTAACTGAAGAACAGTTTATGGATGCAGAAGAGCGTTGGGGTGATGAGTTCGAAGCGAAAATGGGTGCAGAAGGTATCCAGGCATTACTTCGTGACTTAGATTTAGAACACCAATGCGAAGTTTTACGTGAAGAGTTACAAGAAACTAATTCAGAAACTAAACGTAAAAAAATTACTAAACGTTTAAAAACTTTAGAAGCATTCTTGCAATCAGGCAACAAACCTGAGTGGATGGTAATGACAGTATTACCTGTTCTTCCACCAGATTTACGTCCGTTAGTACCACTTGATGGTGGCCGTTTTGCAACTTCTGACTTAAACGATTTATACCGCCGTGTAATTAACCGTAACAACCGTTTAAAACGCTTGTTAGACTTAGTTGCACCGGACATTATCGTACGTAACGAAAAACGTATGTTACAAGAGTCTGTGGATGCGTTATTAGACAATGGTCGTCGTGGTCGCGCAATTACTGGTTCGAACAAACGTCCATTAAAATCGTTAGCGGATATGATCAAAGGTAAACAAGGTCGTTTCCGTCAAAACTTATTAGGTAAACGTGTTGACTATTCTGGTCGTTCGGTAATTACCGTAGGCCCATACTTGCGTCTACACCAATGTGGTTTACCGAAAAAAATGGCATTGGAATTATTCCGTCCGTTCATCTACTCTAAATTAGAATCTCGTGGTATTGCATCAACTATCAAAGCTGCGAAGAAAATGGTAGAGCGTGAAGAGCCGATTGTATGGGATATTCTTGCAGAAGTTATTCGTGAACATCCGATTCTACTTAACCGTGCACCAACGCTTCACCGTTTGGGTATTCAAGCGTTTGAACCGTTGTTAATCGAAGGTAAAGCAATTCAGTTACACCCACTTGTGTGTGCGGCGTTCAATGCGGACTTCGACGGTGACCAAATGGCGGTACACGTTCCATTAACGCTTGAAGCTCAGTTAGAAGCTCGTGCATTAATGATGTCAACCAATAACGTACTTTCACCGGCAAGTGGTGATCCGATTATCGTTCCATCTCAAGACGTTGTATTAGGCTTGTACTACATGACGCGTGAGAAAGTAAACGGTAAAGGTGAAGGCATGTACTTCCTTGACCCTCGTGAAGCGGAGAAAGCTTATCGTACCGGTCAGGCAGAATTACATTCACGTGTAAAAGTGCGTGTAACAGAATATGAGAAAAATGAAGCTGGTGAGTTCGAGGAGAAAACTTCATTAGTGGATACCACTATTGGTCGTGCTATTCTTTGGATGATCGCACCAAAAGGTATGCCTTATTCACTGTTCAACCAAACTTTAGGTAAGAAAGCGATCTCAAAATTAATCAATGAGAGCTACCGTCGTTTAGGTTTGAAAGAGTCTGTGGTTTTAGCTGACCAAATTATGTACACAGGTTTTGCTTACGCTGCACGTTCAGGTGCCTCAGTTGGTATTGATGATATGGTTATTCCAGAGCAAAAATACGCAATCATTGAAGCAGCTGAAGCTGAAGTAGCAGAAATTCAAGAACAGTTTAACGGTGGTTTGGTAACAGCTGGTGAGCGTTATAATAAAGTAATCGATATTTGGGCTGCAGCAAATGAACGTGTTGCTAAAGCGATGATGGAAAACCTTTCAACTGAAGAAGTGCTCAACCGTGAAGGTAATCCTGAAAAACAAGCATCGTTTAACAGCATCTTTATGATGGCAGACTCTGGTGCGCGTGGTTCTGCGGCACAGATTCGTCAGCTTGCCGGTATGCGTGGTTTGATGGCTCGTCCGGATGGCTCTATTATTGAAACGCCAATCACAGCAAACTTCCGTGAAGGCTTAAACGTTCTTCAGTACTTTATTTCAACCCATGGTGCACGTAAAGGTCTTGCGGATACTGCATTAAAAACAGCGAACTCAGGTTACTTAACCCGTCGTTTAGTTGATGTGGCACAAGATTTAGTGATCATCGAAGATGACTGTGGTACACACGAAGGTATCGTGATGACCCCTCTCATCGAAGGTGGTGATGTAAAAGAAGCATTACGTGATCGCGTATTAGGTCGTGTGGTGGCTGAAGATGTATTAAAACCGGGTACAGATGAAGTGTTAATTCCTCGTAACACTTTATTAGATGAGAAATGGTGTGATGTAGTTGACAGAGAATCTGTTGATGTGATCAAAGTACGTTCTGTAGTAACTTGTGATACAGACTTCGGTGTGTGTGCGAAATGTTACGGCCGTGATTTAGCACGTGGTCACCTAATCAATCAAGGTGAAGCGGTTGGTGTTATCGCGGCGCAATCTATCGGTGAGCCGGGTACACAGTTAACGATGCGTACGTTCCATATCGGTGGTGCGGCATCTGCGGCAGCGAAAGAATCAAGCATTCAAGTAAAAAATGCAGGTACGATTAAATTAGCGAATGCTAAATTTGTTACGAATAAAGATGGCAAGATCGTTCTGACATCTCGTAATACAGAATTAACCGTGATTGATACTTTCGGTCGTACTAAAGAGAACTATAAAGTACCTTACGGTGCTGTGCTTTCGAAAAATGATGGCGCAGAGGTATCTGTAGGTGAAGTAGTTGCTAACTGGGATCCGCATACAATGCCTGTTATCTCAGAGGTATCAGGTCGTATCCAATTTAGTGATATCGTTGATGGCTTAACTGTTACTCGTCAAACCGATGAGTTAACCGGTTTATCATCAATCGTAGTACAAGATGTGGGTGAGCGTGCAACAGCTGGTAAGGACTTACGTCCGGCATTACGCTTAGTCGATAGCAATGGTAACGATATCTTAATTCCGGGTACAGATGTGCCGGCACAATACTTCTTACCGGGTAAAGCGATTGTAACGCTTGATGATGGCGCAGAAATTGCAGTCGGTGAAGCATTAGCCCGTATTCCACAAGAATCTGTGGGAACGAAAGATATTACCGGTGGTCTTCCACGCGTTGCAGATTTATTTGAAGCTCGTAAACCAAAAGAGCCAGCAATCCTTGCGGAAATCTCAGGTATTGTTTCATTCGGTAAAGAAACCAAAGGTAAACGTCGCTTGGTAATTACTCCGGCGGAAGGTGAAGCGTTTGAAGAGATGATTCCAAAATGGCGTCAACTTAACGTATTCGAAGGTGAGTTAGTACAACGCGGAGATGTGATCTCAGATGGTGCAGAAACACCACATGATATCCTACGCTTGCGTGGTGTACATGCTGTAACTGACTATATTGTGAACGAAGTGCAAGAAGTTTACCGCTTACAAGGGGTAAAAATTAACGATAAGCACATTGAAGTTATCGTTCGACAAATGCTACGTAAAGCAATTATTACTAATGCATACGACAGCGAGTTCCTCGAAGGGGAGCAAGTTGAAGTGGCTCGTGTGAAAATTGCGAACCGCAAACGTGCAGAAGAAGGCAAACCATTAGTTGAGTTTGAGCGTGAATTGCTTGGTATTACTAAAGCATCACTTGCGACTGAGTCATTTATCTCAGCAGCATCATTCCAAGAAACAACACGTGTGCTTACTGAAGCCGCAGTTGCAGGTAAACAAGATGAGTTACGTGGCTTAAAAGAGAACGTAATTGTTGGTCGTTTAATTCCAGCTGGTACTGGTTTTGCTTACCACCAAGCACGTGCGAAGAAGCGTGCTCAAATGGAAGCCGGCATCGCAGTTTCACCCGAGTTTGAAGCTCCAGCTGCAAAAGAAAAATCATTTGTGACCGATGCAGACATTGAAGCTGAATTTGAGTTTGTGGCAGATGATGCAACTCAAAGTTTAGCAGCATTGTTAAATGCAGGTGACGAAGAGTAATCATTTGTTATAACCATAAACGCCCTCAGAATTGTTATTCTGAGGGCTTTTTTATTAATAGTTATTGTAGATTGGTAAGAAAGGTTTTTTAGGGGGTATTTTCAATAAATTTGCTTTTGATGTCTTGAGCAAGTTTGCTATGATGCTCAAAATTTATCACATTAGGTGCAAAAATGTCCCAATATACTATCAAAGTCATAACCAAAGCCGCAGAAAACTCTATTCCGCTTACCCATAGTAGCAATACTGCCAAAATTCAGGCTCAAGAGAATGCAAAATATCAAATTTTTGATGAACAGGGTGAGCTGATTGTTAATCCTAAAGTTGAAAAAATCAATGAGGATGATTTAGCGGTTTATCTTGATAACAGTAGTGAACCAAGTTTTATTTTGGAAGATTATTACTCTGTTTATCCTATTGAAGATAGTGCATATTTGGCTGAGATTTCAGCAAGTTTAGCTACATCTAGCCGTGAAGCTCCATTTGTATTGGCATCAGAAGTTGCCTCAGCGGGTCTAACGTCAAAAATCCTCTATGGTTTAGGTGCTGCTGCATTAATAGGTGGTGCTTTGGCATTAAGTGGTGGTAGTGGCGGTAGCAGTGGCTCAGCTCCTGCAAAACCAGCAGAAAAGCCTAAAGACGATAAAAATGTTGAGGAAGATAAAAAAGCTGAAGAAAATAAAGAAGAGACGCCAAATACTACAGGTGAGTCAATTAATGTCACACTTTCTTTTAATTCTGTGACTTCAGATAATCTTGTCAATTTAAGTGAAAGTAAAGATGAGGTTGTTGTTTCTGGTCAATTTACAGCGGATAAGTCTTTTACTCAGGCACAAGTGTGGTTAGAAATTGGTTCAGAGCGTTTTAAGGCAACGGTAACAGGAACAACGTTCAGTGCGAAAATTCCGGGGACTTTGCTTGCTCAACATCAGCAAGTCAAAGCGAGTGTAAGTATAGAGAATGGGCAATCAAAAGGTAATGCGGAAAGCGTGCACAGTTATGGGGTAGATACTGAAATCGTTCATCCAAATATTACACTTAACACTATTGCTGATGACAATATTGTGAATATTGCGGAAAGCAATCAAGCAGTGCTAAAAGTAGGTGGAAAAGTTACAAATGTACCCGGTTCTGAAGCAAAACCTAACGATAAAGTGATTGTGAAAATCGGAGAACAAACTTTTGTAACGACGTTGAAATCTGATTTAAGTTTTGAAATCGCTGCAAGCGGTCAATTATTGGCAAAAAATCGCAAAATTTCCGTTGAGCTAGAAACTACGGATAATGCAGGCAATGCCATAAAAACTTTAGCAGAAAAAGCCTATACCGTTGATTTGCTGATTGTTAATCCTGAAATTCAGATTAACGCTATTGCGACAGACGACATTCTTAATGCTACAGAGTTAAAGAATGATGTCGTGATTAGTGGCTCAGTGACTAATGTAGGCGAATCGGCAGTGAAGAAAGATGATGCGATTACCTTAGAGATTGGCAGCCATCGTATAACAACTAAATTAGATGAGCAGTTGAAATTTAGCATATCAGTCTCTGGCGAGTGGTTGAAAGATAATGACCGCATTGATGTAACTCTGACCACGGAAGACCCGGCTGGCAATCGTAAAGAGAGCCAAGCAAGCCGTAACTATAAGATCGACAAAGAAATTGAGCATCCTAAAATTACCTTTGATGTAGTTACTTATGATAACACCATCAACCAAACTGAAGGTACAAGCGGTCAAAATGTGGCGGTAAGTGGCAAAGTGGAAAATGTGGATGGCTCCGAAGCAAAAATCGGCGATAAAGTGATCTTAACGATAGGTGATCGTCAATTTGAAGCTATGTTGACCGATGATCTCACTTTCAGTGTGAATGTGCCTGGTGATGTTTTAGTAAATACGGAACTTAAGGTTAAAGCATCTTTGCTAACCAAAGATATTGCCGGCAATGAGTTGGTCACGAATGCTGAACACAGCTATTTTATCGATCAAGTGATTGCTGATCCCACTATTACGATTGAAAATATTACTCCTGATAACATCGTTAATATCCAAGAGAGTGGCGAAAAAATTATTGTTAGAGGCAAGGTTGAAAATGTGGTGAATTCAGCAGCCAAAGCTAATGATAAGGTCGTGATTAAAATTGGAGAGCGTACCTTTGAGACGTCCTTGCAGGCTGATTTAAGCTTCAGTGTTGAAGTAGATGGAACATTACTTGCAAAAAATAATAGCATTGAAGCTACATTAACCACTCAAGATACAGCAGAAAATCGTTTAACCACAGTTAAAACCCATAATTATCTTGTTGATACAGATATTGCTGCACCAAATTTGATAATCGATAAAATTGCAACAGACGATATTATCAATGCTGTTGAAAAAAAGGCAGAGACGATTCTGGTGACAGGTAAGGCGGTGAATGTAGCACACGCTGAGGCGAAAGAGGGCGATGTAGTTACTTTAACTGTGGGTCAATCTCAAGTAACAGGTAAGTTGGATCGTGAGCTGAAATTCTCTATTCCGGTCAGTACCATTGCTTTAGTTAATCACAAAGAGATCTCTGCGAACTTATCGACCCAAGATAGTGCGTTAAATAGCATAACAGCACAAGCTTCTAAAACAGTAAGTGTGGATGACAGCTTTAACGTAAGCGTGTCGGTAAGTGATATTGCGGTGGATAACAAGGTCAATAAGCAAGAAGCTGCAGGGCAAATTACCTTGTCAGGTACTTATACCGCAGAGGCTGATGTGAAAGCTGGTAGTGTGGTGATTACGTTGCTTATCAACAATCAGGAACGAGCAGCAGAAGTAAATACGCAAAATAATACTTGGCAGTTAGTGGTTGCAGGTGGTGATTTAGCCCTTGCTGAAGGCGAAAACCGTATTGTTGCGAAAATTAAGGCGGAAGATACTGCAGGTAACCCTGCTGAATCGACTACCACGCAAGCCTACCAAGTTGATACTGTGTTGAATAAACCGGTGGTCACTATCACCAGCATTGCTGAAGATGATGTGATTGATGCAACTGAGGTAAATGGGAAAATTAAGATTAAAGGGATTGTAGAAAACGCAGAAGGTGACAATCCGGTTGTCGTACTTTGCCCTTGTCAATCCTGTGCAAGTGGCTGGAAAGAGGTTGAAGCAACAGTTGTTGATGGTAAATTTGAGGTTGAGGTTACGGTAAGCGAAACCAGCTTAGCGAATGCAAGATTAGAGTCGAGCAAGCGTAAGGTAAAAGCCAACTATACGGCAAAAGATGAGGCAGGTAATGAAGAAGCGGCAGATGAAGCTAGCCGTCCTTATGAGCTGGATCTCTATAGTGAAATTAATATTACCAAAGTAGGGAATAATTTCGATGCTACTCCTGCGATGATGACGCGTATTTATGGTAGCGTTCAAGAGTTCGAATTTATGAAGTTCTCTAATCGAACATTTAACTGGTATAACGAAGGACAAAATGCGCGATTTATTCGTACTGCAACGCTTGTTATTGGTGAAAAGAGTTATAAAGTCGGATTTAACGGAAAAGCTAAAACTTTCCAAGTGGATATACCGAATGAAGATTTAGTTGGGCTAGCTGGAAAATCAGTGTCGCTGAATTTCAATGATGATGTGAACTATCGTATCTCTGAAGAGAGGGTTTACGGCACTCTGGTTGTAAACGGTAAACATAATATCTATGGCGCGCAATCTGTACCGGTCGCTAAACGTTTCACTTTGACAGGTGATATTTTGGAGCAAAACGGTCAGAATAGTTATACGGTTAAGACGATAACTGATAAATCCGAAATCAGCGGGACTGTAACAGGTAGTGATGTTAAAGTCGGCGATGGCATTGAAGTCAAAGTTGGTGATAAGGTATTCACGACCGAGGTTAAAGCAGGAAATGTCTTTAGCCTTGAAGTTGATAACAAAGTATTGAGAGATAATGAAAGCAAGGTAGTCGCTGCAACGTTGAAAAACAGTGGAGGCGCCGTTTCTGATGTTGAAAGCTATGCTTCGGCAAATTCCTTGAATGGTGAATTTGTCTCTCGCCATTCCCGTGTGGTGAAAGCAACCAGACAAATTGATTCAACTAAAGAAAACTACAATTTCTTCTACCCAATCGACCTATTAGAAGTCAATGATACCTCTAATTCTGGTTTTTTAGGCAGGTATGCTGTCGGTGGGCAAGATGAACCACTGAAAATTAAGTACCACTTCTTAATGCGAAATGAATTAAGTTCCGTACCGGCTAATGTTCAAGGGGCATCTTCCTCGTCAACAGGTAAACCATCGTGGGGCTTTGAAGACGATCCGAAGTTAGCCAATTACTTCCGTGAGGCATATAAAACGATTGAGAAGTTTACCAATCTCAAGTTTGAAGAAGTTGGTAGTTATCAAGAGGTTGCTGATGGTAAAGGCACATTGATTATGCTGTTGAAGTATAAGGCGAATCTGAATTCGGCATCGGCATTTGCTTCCCCGGGTGGTAATATTACTTGGAATACTAACCTAGACTATTGGGGCGGTGGTGACGATTATGTGTTCTATAATGCTTTACACGAGATCACCCATACATTCAATATGAAGCATATGAATGAACCGTTTAGTGCGAATAAAATTCCTGAGGCAAGCGTTGAGTTCTCGAATATGTCTTATACTGCTCATCCTTTAACCGAAGGTATGCGTGAACTACGCCTGTATGACCTCGCTTATTTGCATTATCGTTTTGGTGTGAACCGAGAGCATCGTGCTGGCAATGATGTTTATACGTTTAAAAACTATAATGGGCGTTCAGCGGATGGTGACATCTATATTTGGGACGGCGGCGGTGTGGATACCTTTGATGCTTCCAATGAGAAAGAGAGCGTCACAGTTAATCTCACACCCGGATCGTGGAACTATCGTGGTGCAGCCAGAACGAAATATTTTGCCGTGGAAGCTGCGGAAACGTATGATAGAGCTGCTTACTTTGGTTTACCCAGTGATACACCGTTTGCGAACAAGTTCCCAGGTAGTTTTACGGATACGAAGACCTTTAATAATTACACAGAGGGCCAGTCATTTATCGGCTATGGCACGCAAATTGAAAACCTTATCGGTTCAAAATTTGATGATAAACTCACTGGTAATAAAGCAGCGAACAACATATTTGGCGGAGACGGTGTTGATACAATCGCTGGAGGCGAGGGTGACGATTTTATTAACGGCGGTCTTGGTGATGATCTAATGTTCGGTAACCAAGGCAATGATACCTATGTGATTGATAGTGTAGCAGATGTGGTAACCGAAGAAGTTGATCAAGGCACAGACCATATTTACAGCCTTGTAAACTATACCTTAGATGCGAACGTGGAAAATCTAACTCTGATCGGCACAACAGCGAAAAACGGTACAGGTAATGCCCTCAACAACGAAATCCGAGGTAATGATGCTGGCAATACTCTAAACGGATTGGCTGGTAACGATATTTTAATCGGTGGCTTGGGAGTCGATACCTTAAGCGGTGGAGAAGGGCAAGATACGTTCGTCTTTGAAAGTAGCTTAAACGGTAAAGTTGATACCATTACTGATTTCGTAGTAGGTCAAGATAAAATCAAACTCTCTGCAACGATTTTCTCTGCGATCAGTGCCGATTTAAGTAATATCAAGGAGCACCTGTTCTACGATACAGCTTCGGGCAAGTTAAGCTATAACAGCCAGAACAGCGGTGCAGATAATGCGACGCCATTTGCGATAGTGGCAGGCTTACAAAACTTGGAAGGCGATAAGTTTATTATCGGCTAATATTGGAATAGAAAACCCGATAGAAAAAATGGTCTGCACCCCAAAAGTTGGACTAAATTTCCAACAGATTAAGGTGCAGATTTTTATGCTTAAATATAACCAATGTTTCAAATACCAAGTCATTGATTTCTATTCGGAAGCTCAACGTGACTTATTTTCAACTCTTCATCATTCCAAACAGATTTATACTACCGAATAAAAGTTAGCCGTCATCTAAATTGGCAACAGATACAAAATATGCTTTAACAAGCGGTCAAAAAACTGCCAAAAAAAGCAAAGCCATAACAGACGCAAAATGTCCATTATGGCTATTTCATTAGGAAAGTAGACTCAATTTTATCTACTATGCTTTTTTGCAAATTTTATCACTCCCCAACCTATCTGGCTTGGGGAGATGATTTTAGAAGCGGTATTCTAATTTTGCATTGAACTGTGTTTGATGGATTTTCGCTTTATCTAACGCTTTGCGATGAGCTACGCCAAGTTCAAGAAAGAACTGCTCAGTTAGTGCAATATCACCGTTTAATTTAAATACTAATCCGCTGCCTAGACTGCCAGATTTAAATTGCTCGGTTTGATTAGCTTGAATCGCTACTTTTCCGCCACGACTGTGTTGATGTTCATAGAATGCCCCTGCATTTAAACGAATTCGATCACCTTTCCAACTCAGGTTTGCTCCAATATGCTGGGTAAAGACTTTAAACGGATCAATATTTACTGCCCAATTACCCACTCGGTTGTTTGTTGAAGTTTTCACTTGTTGGTAAGTTAAGCCCCAAACCGGTGTAACTGCCACATTGCCCAATGGAATTTGATAACCAACTTCTCCCGATGCTTGGAATTGTTTACCTTTTACGCTGGCAACATTTTGAGCATCAGCAGTATGGATCTTACCTTTTTGTACGTGGTAACCAATACTCGTATTAACAATCAGATTATCCCACTGATTATGTAACGCAGCCATAAATGAGGTCGATTTATAACGAGTTTCACTCCAACCGTCTGCGGCCTGTGGATTGACACTATATTTACCAAAACCAAGTCCTAAATGTAGCTCACTGTTCACACCAATCGGTAGATAGCCGCCAAATAAGGTGCTACTTTGCTTAGCTTTAAAGTTATAGCCGTAGTTGATAAATGATAGATTAGAGTCATAACGACTGTTACCGTTTTGTTGGCTGACATAGAAACCTCTTTTATCATGCGTCCAGAGATTTGCCATAAATTGTTGACGAATCAAATTGCCGTGATTATACATTGCAATAGGTGCAACTAAATAAGACGGAACTCGACTGTTAATTGCTGCACGATGGGTTGGTTGAACTGTGTTACTCGGATTTGAGGCATTGTCTATATCTACGCTGTTTCCACTGATCGGATTATCAGTATTACTACTATTCGGATTTGATGTGCTGTCTATATCTCTGTCGTTTCTATCGACTGGATTATTAGCATTATCGCTATTACTCGGATTTGAGATGTTAACTGTATCTTCACTGTTTCTACTGACCGAATTATCAGTGCTTTCACCACCATTCAGAGTTGAGATGTTATCTGTATCTCCTCTGTTTCCATCGATCGGATTATCAGTACTTTCACTGCTATTCGGATTTGATGTATTGCCTATATCTACGCTGTGTCCACCGGCCGGATTATCAGTACTTTCACTACTATTCGGATTATTATTTTCCAGTGTGGATGGAGTTGGTTCGGTGTAGCGAATGACAGATTCGGGGCTGTTACCTTCTTCATCAATCAATAGATTTTGTAGACGGTAATCATAGTAGTCATTACCATTGACTTTTTTATCGACACTTACGAGAGTAAATTTGTAAATATTGCTTACATCCGCACCGCTTGCAGTTGCTTTATTCAGAACAAACTGTCCTAACTCACCGTTGCCTTTAACCTGTACTAACGACAGACCTTCATCGGCATCATATTGACCATTTTGGTTTTTATCCGATACACCTTTTTCTGTGCCTAGTAGTTTGGCTTCAACACGGTTTGGTTCGGTAGTAGTTAAGTCACCTTCAATAATCACACGGTCGTGATCCCAACGTTGCATATTTTGGAAGATGTTATTGATCCGTAATACTAAATCGGTACCCAATGAGTTAACGCTACCAAAGGTTAAAGTCTGTGGAGTGAAGGAGCTTGCATTACGGAATGCTCTACCACTATTGACAATTGGCTGTTGAGCAGCCGGTTCAATTATCGCTCCTTTTGCCCATACGCTATGGGTATCAATTTTACCATTCCCGCTTAGTACTGCACGATTACCTAATACTACTATGCTGCCTTTGATTGTACCTTGTAAATCAGTATTACCCTCTCTCAACTCAGTTAAGCCTGTATGGTTTAGATTAGCGTTTAATTTCAACGCACCATTACCACTTTTAACGAAATTCCCTTCGCCATTCACATCAGTTGTTAGTTGCACTGTTCTATCTGCATTGTGAACAACAAGATTACTCAATTTATCCAATTTAGTGTGCTCGATATTTACTGTACTACCGTCAGTAAGTACTAAGTTTGCCTCGGTCAAAACCACTTCTTTGGCTTGGTGTGTGGTATCTGCTGCATAAGTTATAGTACCTTTGTTTATATCAATCACATTAAGCACAGAGTTTCCTGCTAAGACAAGATTAGCCTCTTTTTCTGTCGGTTGATAAGCCAGATTTACTTTTCCGTTCTTATCACCGAGAATACCGTTAATTTGACGACTACCGTTTAAAGCAATAGTTAATCCTGCTTCGGTTTCACTATTTTGGTTAATTATGTTGCCGTTAATGGTTTCCGCACGAAGCCCTGTAGCAGGTTGAGTAGAGTCATCAATCACAATTTGATTGCCGTTCAGATCCAGCGTGCCTTGATTAAGTGTAAGATCGCTTAAATTTAATTGATCGGCACTACCTAAACGTACCGTACCGTTTTTATTCACTTGTACGCTACTAAATGCCTGCTTTTCGTTTTGCTCATTGGCTTTTTGGTTTAATGTTGCCAATCCTTCTTCTACCACTAAGTGTGATAAGTTAATTCCTGTACCGACTTGAATCATCTCACCATCACCAATTTTGTAGAATGTTTGATCGGCAGAGTCATTTAAATTCACTTCTTTATTGTCAGGATTACGAATATCACGATGGACAAAATTATCATGCCATACTAGTTCTTGGATATTCAGACGTACATATTGGATATTTTTCCCTTGAACCTCTTCATAAAGTAAACCAATATCACCATTCGGCAGCTCTGTTAAACTGTTATAGGCATAAGGGGTACCTACTGTAATGTTAGTGCTGTATTTCCAGGCAATTGAGCCGTCATCTTGCACTTCTCCCAACCACACTTTACCATTACTACGTGTAGTTGAGTGAGGGTTGGCAAAAATCACGATCTCCTTACCGTTAATTCGCTTGGAGTATTTGATGACAGACATCTGTGAATAAGGATCAAGCAATACATCATCAAGTACTTTAGAATTTGTCCAGCTATAGCCTCCATCTTTACTGGTAGAGATAACTACTTTTTTCTTGCCGTCAATTAAGTTACGGGAGAACATTTTTATTTCCCCGTTATCTAGTTCAATAAGCTGTGACTCAGTTGTTTGTTTATAGTAGCTATTTAATAAGCGACTGCCGCCATTTGCTGCCTCCCAGCGGTCGGTTGGTGCTTCACCTCGTTCCCACGTTTTACCTCCATCACGGCTGATAATGACTGCAGCCGTTTGTGAGCCTTGTAATTTCCCTACATTGTTGGTGTAGTAAACAGGCATCACTAAGTTACCATTTTTTAGTTGAATACCGTTGCCAGGACCAACTCCCATAAATTGCATCCAATCAGCTTTGACTTGCGGGGTAATATCCACAGGATTTGACCAAGTTTCACCGTCATCATCACTATGGATTAACCAGAGATAGCTGGTTCTTTTTGCAACTAATGGTGCGGAATCGTTACCTGCATTACGGGTATTTAAAAAAATATTACCTAAACGAGTTTCACCTTGATAAAGGTCGCCCAAATCTTTATAGGCAATCTCACGATTACCTTCCATCACTACACGATAGTCGGTTGCCTGATTATCTTCGTTATACACAACCCCATTTTCACGTACTGTGTATTGATTACCAGCAGTATCAGTTAAAACCCGATAATGTGTTCCACCAATGTTTTTATAACCAGTACCGTCAGGCTCTGCTCCTGCACCAAAGCCGAAAAGTCCTCGCATTTCAGGGAACATATCTACCAGCATAAAAATCCGACCGGTATTTTTATCTTGTACGACTAGAGGATCGATTAAAAATGCCGAGTTTTCCGTACCATAATTTTGTGAGGCTAAATCTAAAATTACTTGATCTTCTCCCCAAGTTTTACCACCGTCGGTACTACGACGAATTACTGTATCGATATTTCCCCAGTCCCCAGCATGTTGATGACGTTTATCGATTGAAGCAATCACTGTACCTTTTTGCGTTGTAAAAAGAGACGGAATACGGTAACTGTTAGCACCACCTTGCCCCGGTTTAAATATTTCATATTTTTCCGTTTTTTCTGCACCAAAAAGGTTACGGCGTTCAAAAGCAGCATTTTGTGCTTCGACAAGCTGCTGATGTTTGGTTTTAATTTCATCAGCATTAAGTACATTTTTTGTGATATCTGCATAAAGAATATCGCCTGCCAATGGATTTTCGTTTGATCTCATAGCTCTACCAAATATTGCCGTATTTAAGCCAGCTACATCATTAAAGAATTTAGAAGAGTTTGAGGTTTTTCGTAACTGTCCATCTACATAAATTTTAATTTGCCCTGCATTTTTATCAAAAGTATAGGTGATAGTACGGTAATCACCTACTATACGTGGCAATGCATCGGTTAATAATTCGGAATTCTGGACAAGATTGACATTATTGTTTTTGATTTCAAGCCCAATATATTCGTTATTATTGCTATCTACACGGCTGTAAAACCAAAGGTAGTTATTATTTGCAGAAGTATTTGTAACTCCCATTAATGTACCAAAGACATTAGTTGTATTACCTCTTTGATCTCTAGCTGGAGTTTGAGCTACATTTCTTACTCTTAAGGTCACCGAGCCGTTTTCTAAATTAAAGAAGTCATCACTTACCTTAGAAGTAATATTCATTGCCCCCAAACTTTTGGTTGAACTATGCTGATAAATGGTTTCGGCTTGTGACATACTAACTAAGGTTGTTGCTACAAAACCCGCAATAGCAGTTTGTTTAAGCCAAGTTTTTGTTTGCTTTTTCATAGAACTTTCTCCTAATAGGTGATCGCATAATCGCCCATTAAGATAGTAATTCTTCAAAATAGAGTAAAATAGTGGAGTGAAAATCCGAGAACGACTTCACAGAAAGATTAGGTGGTTGGTTATTTTTTGTTCGTTTTGTTTGTTTTTTATTCTAAGTGTAATCTTTTTTTCGATAAAAATTTGATCGGGTGACAATTATTATTCTATTTAAAATAATTCAATTGAAAGTGTTTTTATGAGAGCATTTCAGAAAGCGGTTAATTTTGAGGATTTTATCTATTGTGTAGTAAATTTTTCTCAAAATTCAACCGCTTGCAATTATTTATAGCTGAGCGAATGCCTTATCAGCCGCGTCTAACGTACGGGCAATATCAGCATCTGAGTGGGCTAAAGACATAAATCCTGCCTCAAATGCCGATGGTGCTAAATAAATACCTTCTTCTAACATTAAATGGAAGAAACGGTTAAATTTAGCCGCATCGCATTTCATCACTTCTTGGAAGTTGTTTACTGCTTTTTGTTCAGTGAAGAACAGACCAAACATTCCGCCGACATATTGCACCGTTAATGGCACATTGTGTTTATCTGCAAGGGCTTTCAGACCTTCTGCTAATGTTTTGGTTTTGAGTGCCAGCGTTTCTTCATTACCGGCTTTCGATAGTTCAGTTAAGCAAGCCAAACCTGCAGCCATTGCAATCGGGTTGCCTGAAAGTGTACCTGCCTGATAAACCGGGCCGGTTGGGGCGATGTATTCCATTATCTCTTTTTTACCTCCGAAAGCACCGACCGGCATACCGCCACCGATAATTTTACCCAGTGTGGTTAAATCAGGCGTAACACCGTAGTAAGATTGAGCTCCACCTAACGCTACACGGAATCCTGTCATCACCTCATCAATAATAAATACTGTACCATATTGAGTACAAAGTTCACGTAAGCCTTGTAAGAAACCGTTTTGCGGTGGAATGCAGTTCATATTGCCGGCAACAGGTTCAACAATTAAGCAGGCAATTTCAGTTGGGTATTGTTCAAAAGCAGCTTTAACTGAATCTAAATCATTATAGGTGCAAGTAAGGGTGTGTTTTGCGAAATCTGCTGGTACACCAGGTCCACTTGGCTGCCCAAGGGTTAAAGCGCCTGAACCTGCTTTAACTAACAGAGAATCAGAATGCCCGTGATAACAGCCTTCAAATTTAATGATTTTATCCCGACCTGTGTATCCACGAGCCAAGCGAATAGCAGACATTGTGGCTTCTGTGCCTGAACTTACCATTCTTACCATTTCAATAGAAGGGACTAATTTGCAGACTAATTCGGCAAGTGTGATCTCCGCTGCTGTTGGCGCACCAAAACTTAATCCGTTCGGTACTGCTTTTAATACCGCATCAATAATTGATGGATAGTTATGTCCTAATACCATTGGGCCCCAAGAGCCGACATAGTCAATATACTGTTTTCCATCACTGTCGATAATATAAGCCCCTTGTGCTTTTTCAATAAAAACAGGTGTGCCACCAACCCCTTTAAAGGCTCTAACAGGAGAATTTACTCCCCCCGGAATAACTTTTTGTGCTTGTTCAAACAGTTTCTCTGACATTGACATAATGATTCCTTTTTGATTTTTATAAATTTGCTGACTATTGTACTGAAAAGCCTCGATTTTCGCTAAAAAATTTTACGACTTTGCTGCCTTATGATATTCTGATTACCTATTTTCTTGCTTATTTTCTGAGGTAATCCCACGATGTGGCTTACTTTTCTAACCGTATTTATTGTTTCGTTTTTATCATTAATCGTTATGAGACCGGTAGCGGAATTTATTGGTTTAGTCGATAAGCCTAACTTCCGTAAACGTCATCAAGGATTAATCCCGTTAATTGGCGGTATTGCGCTATTTTTAGGCAATTTGACCTTCTATTTTATGCAATGGCAAGATATGCGATTGCCTGAATTATACCTTTCGGCGGTGACGATTTTATTAATCATCGGTGTATTAGACGATCGATTTGATGTCAGTCCATTACTGCGGGCAGGTATTCAGGCCGGTTTGGCTGGGGCTATGATTTACAGTGGTTTATCACTAGAAAGTTTAGGACAAATTATTGCCCCTTTCAGTATTGAGCTTGGCTGGCTAGGAATTGTATTTACTGTTTTCATCACGATTGGTGTGATTAATGCTTTCAATATGGTTGATGGGATTGATGGCTTATTAGCTGGACTTTCCAGCGTGAGTTTTGCCGGTCTGGGCACGTTAATGTTTATTAATGGCGAACCAAGTCTGGGGTATTGGTGCTTTGCGATTATATTTGTGCTACTGCCTTATGCGATGTTTAATTTAAGCTTGTTTGGGGCAAAATGGAAAGTGTTTATGGGCGACTCCGGTAGTATGTTAATCGGCTTTACCATTATTTGGATTTTATTACTCAGCACCCAAGGTCAAGGCTCTCCGATTAGCCCTATTACCGGTTTATGGCTGATTGCCGTACCGTTAATTGATATGGTGGCGGTTATTATTCGTCGTTTGAAAAAAGGTAAAAGTCCGTTCAAACCTGACCGCTTGCATTTACATCATTTAATGATGCGAGCAGGCTTAACTTCTCGTCAAGCATTGTTAGTGATTACGCTGTGGGCAGCATTTTGTTCGACCATCGGAGTGTTAGGGGAAGTTTATTACTGGAACCAATGGGTAATGATGTTAATGTTTCTTGGCCTATTTTTGCTTTATGCTTATTCGATTACCCATGCATGGCGAGTAACCCGTTTTGTTCGACGTTTAAAACGCCGAGCCAAGCGTAATCAACGAATTAATAATATATAAGGAATATAAATGCGAACATTATTTTATCGTCTTCTGGTTATTTTGTTACTCACTGTTATTGGTGCAGCAGTAGGTTATGGGGCAAGTTATTCACAGACAGAGAAGTGGAAAGTAACTGCACAGCTTGAACAACCGGCTGTACCTGATTTAGGCAATTACTACTCTTTGTTATCAACCTATACTTTCTTAAATACCAATAACCAAGAAGTGAATTTACAGAAAGACGTGGTGGCAGAGGTTTATGCGGAATTTAAACGCAATCTGACGTCAGTCGATTTATTACAAAATTATCTGGCTCAAACGGAAGCCGTAAAGCTAAAAGCACAGCTTGAAAATAAATCGGCAACTATGATGGCAAGCCAGCTGGCAGCACAATTTAGCTTTGAGAAAGATTCGGCAGTTTCGGCAGATACATTCAGTTTAATTTCAGAAAACCCTGAGGAAGCACAAAAATTATTGAATGAATTTATTCTGTTGGCAAACTTGCAGGCTCGTGAGAAATTAAATGCTGATTTAATTGCAAAATGGAAAGTACTTTTCCAGCAAATTAAAGCCGCAGCAGAATTGAATTTAGGTGCGAAACAAAGCACGAGCGATTGGAATGCTAAATTACAAATGATGCGTTCAGTTCAGCCTTTGGATAATGTTTTAACTACTTATCGTTTGGTGAAGTCACCTAGTATTCCGTTAAATCCGGTATCTCCTGACCGCTGGTTCTGGTTGATGATAGGGGCGTTAAGCGGATTAGTTATCGGCTTTATGTTGAGTTTTGCGGTAAAGGCAAGAAAGCCGCAGTTGGTTCAGCAAGTTGAAACTCTTTAATGAAAAATGGCACACAAGTTCAGTGTGCCATTTCTATTTAGGGGATAGAAATGCAGAGAATTGAATTTAACACGATTTGTATTGTTGGGCTGGGCTATATTGGATTACCTACTGCTGCGGCTTTTGCTAATAGTGGTAAACAGGTAATAGGTGTTGACATTAACCCACAGGTGGTTAAAACGGTAAATCAAGGCAAGGTGCATTTTGTTGAACCACAATTACAAGAGTTAGTACAACAAGCGGTCAAAAACGGTCTGTTTTTTGCAACTGATAGGGTTCAGCCGGCAGATGCTTTTGTCATTGCTGTGCCGACACCGCTCACAGTAGATTCTAAGCCTGATTTATCTGATGTTCATGCTGCAGTTTTAGCGATTGCCCCTCATTTACGTCAAGGCAATTTAGTGGTGTTAGAATCGACCTCTCCGATTGGTACAACAGAGCAGATTGCACAATGGTTTAAGCAAGCTCGCCCTGATTTACGTTTGCCGCTTGATACGAAAAATGAAGCGGATATTTATATTGCCTATTGTCCGGAGCGTGTGTTGCCCGGCAAAGTTATGACAGAGCTGTTTGAAAATGATCGGGTAATTGGAGGATTAACACCAGAATGTAGCAAACAAGCGGTCGATTTTTATCAAATTTTTGCAAAAGGCAACTGTATAAAAACGGATACCCGCACCGCAGAAATGTGTAAGTTGGTGGAAAATAGCTTCCGTGATGTGAATATTGCTTTCGCCAATGAACTTTCGATGATTTGCGATGAGATTGGTATTAATGTATGGGAGCTAATTGAGCTTGCTAATCGGCACCCAAGAGTTAATATTCTACAGCCGAGTGCCGGTGTTGGAGGGCATTGTATTGCTGTCGATCCTTGGTTTATTGTTTCTCAATTTCCTCAATTAGCTAGGTTAGTTCGTACGGCAAGAGAAGTAAATAACAGTAAGCCACAGTGGGTAATAGAAAAGGTAAAAAAGGTATTAGCTGATTGTGCCATAGAAAAAGATTGCAAGCCGAGTGAGTTAACTATTGCTTGCTTAGGTTTAGCTTTTAAGCCTGATATTGATGATTTGCGTGAAAGCCCTGCGTTGAATATCACCAGACAAATTGCGCATTGGCATAGTGGCAGAGTGCTGGCGGTGGAGCCGAATATCGAAAGTTTATCACTTGCTAAAGTGCAATTAGTTGATTTGGCCACGGCGTTGAATCAAGCAGATATTTTAGTACTGTTAGTTGATCACAAACCTTTTAAAAATGTTCCGACTGAGCAAATTCAGCAAACTTGTATTGTAGATTGTCGAGGAGTTTTGAAAAGATGATAACTATCGATCAATGGCTGTCTGATTTTTTTAACAGAGAGATTGTACAAGTTAAAGTAAGAGCAGAAGATTTAGCGCAAATCGAAGAATTACAAAAACAGGGACTTGTTTGGGTTGAGGGTGAAATTGAATTTGAGCTTAACATAGGAGAATATGCAAAATTCTCCGAAAAAACGACCGCTTGTCAAATGGCTACATCCCAAGATATTGAAGCGTTAAAATTACTTTTTGGTTCAGCTTTTCCGAATAGCCGTTTTCGTCCCCCTTATTTTTCAATTGAAGAAAACCAACGCTTGTACCAAGCGTGGGTGACAAATGCAGTAAAAGGCAGCTTTGATGATCTCTGTTTAGTGAAGAGAGACGAGAAGGGAGAGATTCAAGGTGGCGTAACTCTTCGACTCAAACAAAATCAGGCGATAATTGGCTTGCTTGCCGTTGCCCCTGAATTTCAGCGTCAAGGCATTGGTTGTGAGTTACTGAATGCAGCTATTTTATGGGCAAGCAAAAACAGTGCTGAACTACTGAAAATTTCTACTCAAACCAGCAATTTGAAAGCAATTCGTTTATATCAACGCTTGGGAGCTGAAGTGAAGGCGATTTATTATTGGTTTTATCCCTCGAAAATATGATGACAAACTCAAATTTTATCTCATTTAATCAGCCACCGAATGTAGGTACAGAACTTAGTTATATTCAGCAGGCACTTGAAAGTAAACGGCTTTCTGGCGGCGGGGAATTTACTCAGCGTTGCGAGCAATGGCTAGAGGAGAACCTTACTCACAGCAAAGTCCTATTAACCCCCTCTTGTACAGCGGCACTTGAAATGGCTGCAATGTTATTAGATATTCAAGCCGGTGATGAAGTTATTATGCCAAGCTACACCTTTGTCTCGACTGCTAATGCATTTGTATTACGGGGGGCAAAAATCGTCTTTGTAGATATTCGTCCCGATACGATGAATCTTGATGAAAGGAAAATCGAACAAGCGATTACGGCTAAAACCAAAGTGATAGTGCCTGTGCATTATGCGGGCGTTCCCTGCGAAATGGATAGTATTATAGCGATTGCGAAAAAATATGGGCTTTATATAGTAGAAGATGCAGCTCAAGGGGTGATGTCGTTTTACAAGGGAAAGGCGTTAGGCTCGATAGGACATATCGGCTGTTACAGTTTTCATGAAACCAAGAATTACAGTGCCGGCGGTGAGGGCGGGGCGATTGTTATTAATCATCCCAAATTGATCAAACGGGCGGAAATATTAAGAGAAAAAGGCACAGACCGTAGCCGATTTTTTCGAGGTGAGGTAGATAAATACCGCTGGCAGGATATTGGTTCGAGTTTTTTAATGTCTGAAATTCAAGCAGCATATTTATATGCTCAATTAGACGTTGCGGAGAAAATCAATCAAATCCGTTTAACGCTTTGGCAGCGTTATTACCAAGCTTTCCAACCTTTTGCTCAAACCGGACGGTTGGAGCTGCCGGTTTTGCCAAGCGATTGTCAAGCCAATGGTCACCTGTTTTATTTGAAATTGCGGGACGTTGGCGAACGAACAGCCTTTATTGATTTTATGAAATCTCGGAATATTTTGACAGTTTTCCATTATCTACCCCTTCACTCCAGTCCGGCAGGACGGCAGTTTGGCTATTTTTGTGGAGAAGATAAGTGGACAACTAAAGAGAGCGAAAAGCTCGTGCGGTTACCTCTGTTTTATAATCTAACTGAGAAACAACAGGATCGAGTGATAAACGCGGTGGTTGAATTTATTCAACAGACATAAAAACGGCTGAGATTTCTCAGCCGTTTTGCTATATATAAAAAATTAAGCGTAGTAAAGTTCAAATTCGACTGGGTGTGGTGTCATATTTACGCGTTCAACTTCTTTACGGCGAATACCGATATAAGCATCAATAAAGTCTTTTGTGAACACGCCACCTTGAGTTAAGAATTCAAAATCATTGCTTAGCGCATCTAATGCAACGTCCAAAGAGGAAGCGACCGTTGGAATATCTTTTAACTCTTCCGGTGGAAGATCATAAAGATTTTTATCCATTGCATCGCCCGGATGGATTTTATTAATCACACCATCTAAGCCTGCCATTAATAATGCAGCAAAGCAGAGGTAAGGGTTTGCCATCGGATCCGGGAAGCGAGCTTCCACACGGGTTGCTTTCGGGCTGGTTACCGCCGGAATACGGATAGACGCCGAACGGTTGCTTGCTGAATAAGCTAATAACACAGGGGCTTCAAAACCTGGTACTAAACGTTTATAAGAGTTTGTTGTCGGGTTAGTAAACGCATTTAATGCTTTAGCGTGCTTGATAATACCACCAATATAGTAAAGGGCAGTTTCAGATAAACCTGCATATTTATCACCCATAAACACATTTTTACCATCTTTGCTTAACGACATATTACAGTGCATTCCCGAACCGTTATCACCTGCGAACGGTTTTGGCATAAAGCACGCTGTTTTACCATGCTCAACTGCCACGTTTTGTACGATATATTTGTAGATTTGGGTCTCATCCGCTTTTAAGGTTAGGCTGTTGAAGCGGGTTGCGATTTCGTTTTGACCGGCGGTTGCTACTTCGTGATGGTGTGCTTCAATCACTAAGCCCATTTCTTCCATGAGTAAGCACATTTCGCTACGGATATCATGTGCAGTATCAATTGGTGCCACAGCGCAGTAGCCACCTTTTTTCATCGGGCGATAGCCGTTGTTACCGTCTTCAAATTTACGGTTAGTATTCCAAGCCGCTTCAGACTCATCAATTTTGTATGAAACATTGTTCATTTCAGTGCTGAAACGCACATCATCAAATAAGAAAAATTCCGGTTCAGGACCAAACATCACGTTATCTGCAATGCCTGTAGATTTTAAATAGTTTTCAGCACGTTGTGCGATAGAGCGAGGATCGCGGTCATAAGACTGCATCGTGTTAGGATCATAAATAGAACAGCGGATAGTAAGAGTAGGAATTCGGGCGAAGGGGTCAACAGCGGCGGTCTCAGCAATTGGCATTAATAACATATCGGCTTTGTTAATCGCTTTCCAACCTTCAACGGAGGAGCCGTCAAACATTTTGCCTTCTTCAAATAAGTCTTCAAGATCGTTGGCAACCAAGCTCACAGGTAGTGAAACACCATGCTCTTTACCTTTAATATCGGTGAATTTTAATAAGACAAATTTGATATCATTGTCTTGAATCAGTTTAGACACATTAGCAATTGCGTTTGACATAATAAAAGTATTCCTCGTTAAGCGAAATTAATAAATAAAAAACTTACACATCATAGCATTTTTTTAGCTGAAAATGTGATGTTTTTTAGTGCACATTGATGATAAGAAGTTTCAGTAAAACAGTAAAATTTTGTTAAAATCAAACCGCTTGTATTTTTGGGAGAAAAAATATTTATGCTGCCCACCTATCATATTTTAGGTTCGGATATTCCGCACCACAACCAAAGGGTATTATCTTTTTTCCAACACACATTATTACCTCAGCTGGCGAACCAATCTCATTATTTTTATGTTGTGGGCGGTAAGCAGTTGGAAACTGCGTTTTCATCGCTTTCTTTGAATGTATTTGCTTCCCAATTTTTATTGGCCAAAGCGCTAATTGCAAAAATTCGCCAAAATCCGACCGCTTGTTTTATCTTACATGGGCAATTTAATCCTTGGATTTGGCTGGCGATCGCTTTAGGCATAATGCCAAGCCAAAACTTGATTTGGCATATTTGGGGAGCGGATTTGTACGAAGCAGCCAATTCTTGGAAATTCAAACTCTTTTATCCGATTCGCCGTTTGGCGCAAAAAAAACTCAAGAAAGTTTGGGCAACTATGGGTGATCTTGACTATTTATGGCGTAATGTGCGGAAAAGAACAGAAAAAGATCTCCTGATCTATTTTCCGACCAAGTTGCCTAGCAGTACACTACCGATTATGCCTAAAACGGAAAGATTGACGATTTTGCTGGGCAACTCAGGCGATCCCTCCAACAATCACATTGCTGCGTTAAGCGAAATACGGCAAATATTTGGCGATAAGCCGCACATTATTATTCCAATGGGTTACCCGACAAATAATGAATGCTATATTCATCAAGTAGAGCAGCACGGCAAGCGGTTGTTTTCTACCGAAAATTTGCAAATTTTACGGCATAAGCTCGATTTTGCAGATTATTTAGCTATTTTGACCGCTTGTGATCTAGGCTATTTTAATTTTGAACGTCAGCAAGGTATCGGTACTATCTGTTTGCTGATTCAACATAATATTCCTTGCGTATTACACCCGAGTAATCCATTTTGTTTGGATATGCAGGCAGAAAATTTGCCTTATTTAACAACAGCAAAGATCACGCAGGCAGAAATTCAAAGCGCTAAGAAAATCCTTGAAACCACAGATAAAGCAAAAATTACCTTTTTCCCTCCAACTTATATTAAACTGTGGCAGCAAAGATTGAATGAATTGACAGAACCATGAATGAATATATTTTACTAAGCGGATTCTATCTCTTATCTGTTTTTAGTTTCTTAATTTTAATCAGCCGAGATTACCAGAGAAAAGGCTTTTCGTTTCACTTGCTATTTAGCCTAATCTATTTCGTTACCTTTTATGCGGGCTTTCCCCTTTCAGGCATAATGGCTCTCGGATTCGGTCATCTGTTGCCGGAGATTTCAAATCAATGGTTAGTGTTTGTCACAAGCGGTTGCGGTTACTTAGTTTATTATGGGGTGTATTCGGCCTTCTCGCAGACTATTCCCCAAACTCAAATGGTAAATGAATTTGCAAAATTTGAGGCAAAAACGACCGCTTGTTTACTCGCTCTTATCGCCTTAATTTCTTTAGTTTATTTCCTTTATTTAAATGGTTTCTTATTGTTTAAGTTGGAAAAATACAGCCAGCTTTTTGCCAAAAATAGGGTGGAAGCCGTGGCATTAAAACGTTTCTTCTATTTTATTCTTCCGGCATTGCTGATTTTTTTCTTTATCTCTAAAAATAAAAAAGCATGGTGGGCGTTGCTGATTATTAGCAGTCTATTTGGCGGTTTAACTTATTTGGCGGTGGGTGGCACTCGGGCAAATCTCGCTTTAGCCTTAGCTTTTTTCTTATTGCTCGGGCTTTATCATGGCTATTTGAATTTCTCGACTATTATGATCGCTGGTGCAATTAGTGTGATTGCCATGTTTTTCCTTGCATTAGCTCGTTATAAGTTGGATGTTTCGGGTGGCGAGGCAATTTACACTTTCTTATATTTAAGTCGAGATACCTTTTCTCCTTGGGAAAATTTAGCTCGTATCTTTAGCTATAATTTGGAATATCAAGGATTAATGCCTATTGTGCGTGATTTTTATGTCTATATTCCTAAATCACTTTGGCAGGAACGCCCCGATATTGCTTGGAATACGGCAAATTATTTTACCAAAATACTTTTAGGAAACCAGTCTGGGCTTGCTATTTCGCCAACATTACTTGGCTCTTTTTATATTATGGGCGGTTTTTGGCTGGTTGGTATAGGCATGACATTTGTTGCATTGGTCATAAAAGGACTGGATCAACTTTTTGCGTATGGAAAAGCTTATGATTCATCCTTAATTCAAGCATACTGTTTCGGCAATCTTTTTAACTTAATCGTATTAGTACGGGAAGGAATGGATGCGTTTGTTTCCCGTTTTGTGTTTTTCAGCCTGATTTTTCTAGTATGTTGGCTGGTGGCAAAAAGTATTTTAATGGGAAAGCAGAAATGATAGAGAAAGTATCCATTCGCGGAATTGAGCTGCAAGCGGTTAAAAATCAAGAAATTTTTGCAAATTTCTTAATGAATGAAAAGGAGATCAAACAGGGCAGATTGGTTGCTATTAATGCAGAAAAAGTGACTTTGGCAGAACAAAATCCGAAACTATACAAATTTTTGCAAGAGTCAGAATTGAATTATGCAGACGGTATTAGCATTGTGTATTCCATTAAAAAGAAATATCCCAAACATAATCTAGAGCGGATTGCCGGTGCAGATTTATGGGAAGCACTCATGAAAAAGGCGAGTGAATTAAATGTACCGGTCTTTTTAGTTGGAGGAACAGAAGAAACGATAAAGGCTGTTGAAATAAAATTAACAAAATGGCAGGTGAATATTGTAGGGACTCAACATGGATATTTTCTCGAAGATCAAGAAGATGAGCTGATTGATAATATTAAACAAAGTGGAGCAAAACTAATTACGGTCGCAATGGGTACTCCAAAGCAGGAGTTTTTTATCCAAAAGGTTCATCAACAATATCCAAATGCGTTATATATGGGATGCGGAGGAAGCTATGATGTGTTTATTGGTAAGATAAAACGAGCTCCTCAAATTTGGCAAAAACTCGGATTAGAATGGCTGTATCGTCTGATTAAGCAGCCTACTCGCTGGCGAAGACAGATAAATTTAATTAAATATGTCTACTACTATGTGACAAACAAGCTCTAAAAAATCAGCGTTTTTGATATTTATTACACATTTTGAATAAAATAAAATCAAACAATGCGTTTTTTCATATTTTTTTAAAAAAGTGCTAGACAAGGAGGAATGAAATCTATAATATACGCCTCCGTTGCGACGCACTAAGTTGAATTGATATAAACAACGCGTTCGTAGCTCAGTTGGATAGAGCGTTGGCCTCCGGAGCCAAAGGTCGCAAGTTCGAATCTTGTCGAGCGCGCCAGTAGTCAATGCAGCACTATCAACACAGTGGTGGCTATAGCTCAGTTGGTAGAGCCCTGGATTGTGATTCCAGTTGTCGTGGGTTCGAATCCCATTAGCCACCCCATTTAATAATATACTCTTAATGAGTAACTGACGGCGAGTAGCGCAGCTTGGTAGCGCAACTGGTTTGGGACCAGTGGGTCGTAGGTTCAAATCCTATCTCGCCGACCACTTTTTATTTTGTTCTTTAAAAATTTATCAGACAATCTGTGTGGGCACTTGTTGATTGACTTGATTTAAAAATATTTTTTTAATTTTGAAGTCTTAATAGGTGCTTAACTAGAAATTCATTACTTTCTTTTAACTTAACATTGAGTTGAGTGTAAATTTGAAAGTGCGATTTTATGTCAGTACATATTGAGCGATTAAACTTTTTGAATTGAAGAGTTTGATCATGGCTCAGATTGAACGCTGGCGGCAGGCTTAACACATGCAAGTCGAACGGTAGCACAAGGGAGCTTGCTCCCTGGGTGACGAGTGGCGGACGGGTGAGTAATGCTTGGGAATCTGGCTTATGGAGGGGGATAACTACTGGAAACGGTAGCTAATACCGCGTAATGTCTGTGGACTAAAGGGTGGGACCATTTGGCCACCTGCCATAAGATGAGCCCAAGTGGGATTAGGTAGTTGGTGAGGTAAAGGCTCACCAAGCCCGCGATCTCTAGCTGGTCTGAGAGGATGACCAGCCACACTGGAACTGAGACACGGTCCAGACTCCTACGGGAGGCAGCAGTGGGGAATATTGCACAATGGGGGGAACCCTGATGCAGCCATGCCGCGTGAATGAAGAAGGCCTTCGGGTTGTAAAGTTCTTTCGGTAGCGAGGAAGGTGATTGTTTTAATAGAACAATCAATTGACGTTAACTACAGAAGAAGCACCGGCTAACTCCGTGCCAGCAGCCGCGGTAATACGGGGGGTGCGAGCGTTAATCGGAATAACTGGGCGTAAAGGGCACGCAGGCGGACTTTTAAGTGAGGTGTGAAATCCCCGGGCTTAACCTGGGAATTGCATTTCAGACTGGGAGTCTAGAGTACTTTAGGGAGGGGTAGAATTCCACGTGTAGCGGTGAAATGCGTAGAGATGTGGAGGAATACCGAAGGCGAAGGCAGCCCCTTGGGAATGTACTGACGCTCATGTGCGAAAGCGTGGGGAGCAAACAGGATTAGATACCCTGGTAGTCCACGCCGTAAACGCTGTCGATTTGGGGATTGGGGTTTAACTCTGGTGCCCGTAGCTAACGTGATAAATCGACCGCCTGGGGAGTACGGCCGCAAGGTTAAAACTCAAATGAATTGACGGGGGCCCGCACAAGCGGTGGAGCATGTGGTTTAATTCGATGCAACGCGAAGAACCTTACCTACTCTTGACATCCAAAGAAGCTTGCAGAGATGCGAGTGTGCCTTCGGGAACTTTGAGACAGGTGCTGCATGGCTGTCGTCAGCTCGTGTTGTGAAATGTTGGGTTAAGTCCCGCAACGAGCGCAACCCTTATCCTTTGTTGCCAGCGATTCGGTCGGGAACTCAAAGGAGACTGCCGGTGATAAACCGGAGGAAGGTGGGGATGACGTCAAGTCATCATGGCCCTTACGAGTAGGGCTACACACGTGCTACAATGGCGTATACAGAGGGCGGCGACCCAGCGATGGTGAGCGAATCTCAGAAAGTACGTCTAAGTCCGGATTGGAGTCTGCAACTCGACTCCATGAAGTCGGAATCGCTAGTAATCGCAAATCAGAATGTTGCGGTGAATACGTTCCCGGGCCTTGTACACACCGCCCGTCACACCATGGGAGTGGGTTGTACCAGAAGTAGATAGCTTAACCGCAAGGGGGGCGTTTACCACGGTATGATTCATGACTGGGGTGAAGTCGTAACAAGGTAACCGTAGGGGAACCTGCGGTTGGATCACCTCCTTACCAAAAATCAAGGGTGAAGCTAAGCGAGAGCGAAGTGGAGCTGTAACGACAGCAAGTGTTCACACAGATTGTTTGATAGATGAAAGTAGAAGACAAAACCGAAGGTCATCCGTTGGGTCTGTAGCTCAGGTGGTTAGAGCGCACCCCTGATAAGGGTGAGGTCGGTGGTTCAAGTCCACTCAGACCCACCACTCAGAAGGCAAGCGAAAGCGAAGCGACTATGAGTGAAGAAAACGGAAGATGAAATTGGGGATATAGCTCAGCTGGGAGAGCGCCTGCCTTGCACGCAGGAGGTCAGCGGTTCGATCCCGCTTATCTCCACCAATCATCATACCTAAGGTTGCAAGCGGTTGAATTAAAGCAAAAAATTGCAAAATTCAACAGAAAATAAACCGCTTGTTGTTTTAGGTATGATGATAGGCGAAAGCCATTGTCTTAATGTTCTTTAAAAAATTGGAAACAAGCTGAAAAACTGAGAGATTTTCGAAAGAAAGTCTGAGTAGTTGAAGTCTTGAGTGAACAAAAGCACTCAAGCAAGTTGTTAATTTAGCAACCGAGAAAAAAACATTTGAGGTTGTATAGTTAAGTGACTAAGCGCACAAGGTGGATGCCTTGGCAATCAGAGGCGAAGAAGGACGTGCTAATCTGCGAAAAGCTTGGATGAGTCGATAAGAGGCGTTTAATCCAAGATGTCCGAATGGGGAAACCCAGTAGGTGAAGAACCTACTATCATTTACTGAATACATAGGTAAATGAGGCAAACCGGGAGAACTGAAACATCTAAGTACCCCGAGGAAAAGAAATCAACCGAGATTTCGTTAGTAGCGGCGAGCGAACGCGAAAGAGCCAGTTAGTGATAGCAGTTTTGTTAGAGGAATGAGCTGGGAAGCTCAACCACAGAGGGTGATAGTCCCGTACTCGAAAACATTATTGTGGTACTAGGCTAACAACAAGTAGGGCGGGACACGTGATATCCTGTTTGAAGATGGGGGGACCATCCTCCAAGGCTAAATACTCCTGATTGACCGATAGTGAACCAGTACTGTGAAGGAAAGGCGAAAAGAACCCCGGCGAGGGGAGTGAAATAGAACCTGAAACCTTGTGCGTACAAGCAGTGGGAGCAGACTTGTTCTGTGACTGCGTACCTTTTGTATAATGGGTCAGCGACTTATATTTTGTAGCAAGGTTAACTGAATAAGGGAGCCGTAGGGAAACCGAGTCTTAACTGGGCGTTTGAGTTGCAAGGTATAGACCCGAAACCCGGTGATCTAGCCATGGGCAGGTTGAAGATTGGGTAACACTAATTGGAGGACCGAACCGACTAATGTTGAAAAATTAGCGGATGACTTGTGGCTGGGGGTGAAAGGCCAATCAAACCGGGAGATAGCTGGTTCTCCCCGAAATCTATTTAGGTAGAGCCTTGAGCGGACACCTTCGGGGGTAGAGCACTGTTTCGGCTAGGGGTCCATCCCGGATTACCAACCCGATGCAAACTGCGAATACCGAAGAGTGATACTCAGGAGACACACGGTGGGTGCTAACGTCCATCGTGGAGAGGGAAACAACCCAGACCGCCAGCTAAGGTCCCCAAGTACTAGTTAAGTGGGAAACGAAGTGGGAAGGCTTAGACAGCTAGGATGTTGGCTTAGAAGCAGCCATCATTTAAAGAAAGCGTAATAGCTCACTAGTCGAGTCGGCCTGCGCGGAAGATGTAACGGGGCTAAAACTAGTCACCGAAGCTGCGGCATCAGACGAAAGTCTGTTGGGTAGGGGAGCGTTCTGTAAGCGGAAGAAGGTGAATCGAGAGGTTTGCTGGACGTATCAGAAGTGCGAATGCTGACATAAGTAACGATAAAACGAGTGAAAAACTCGTTCGCCGGAAGACCAAGGGTTCCTGTCCAACGTTAATCGGGGCAGGGTGAGTCGGCCCCTAAGGCGAGGCTGAAAAGCGTAGTCGATGGGAAACGGGTTAATATTCCCGTACTTGGTGTAATTGCGATGTGGGGACGGAGAAGGTTAGGTTATCAGGGTGTTGGATATCCCTGTTTAAGCCGGTAGGTGGAGCGTTTAGGCAAATCCGGACGCTTTTAACACCGAGAAGTGATGACGAGGCTCTACGGAGCTGAAGTAACCGATACCACGCTTCCAGGAAAAGCCACTAAGCTTCAGATTACACTAAACCGTACTATAAACCGACACAGGTGGTCAGGTAGAGAATACTCAGGCGCTTGAGAGAACTCGGGTGAAGGAACTAGGCAAAATAGCACCGTAACTTCGGGAGAAGGTGCGCCGGCGTAGATTGTAGTCCCTCGCGGACGAAGGTTGAACCGGTCGAAGATACCAGCTGGCTGCAACTGTTTATTAAAAACACAGCACTCTGCAAACACGAAAGTGGACGTATAGGGTGTGATGCCTGCCCGGTGCTGGAAGGTTAATTGATGGTGTTATCGAAAGAGAAGCTCCTGATCGAAGCCCCAGTAAACGGCGGCCGTAACTATAACGGTCCTAAGGTAGCGAAATTCCTTGTCGGGTAAGTTCCGACCTGCACGAATGGCATAATGATGGCCAGGCTGTCTCCACCCGAGACTCAGTGAAATTGAAATCGCCGTGAAGATGCGGTGTACCCGCGGCTAGACGGAAAGACCCCGTGAACCTTTACTATAGCTTGACACTGAACATTGAATTTTGATGTGTAGGATAGGTGGGAGCCTTTGAAGCATGAACGCTAGTTTGTGTGGAGGCGTCCTTGAAATACCACCCTTTAACGTTTGATGTTCTAACGAAGCGCCCTAATCGGGTGTTCGGACAGTGTCTGGTGGGTAGTTTGACTGGGGCGGTCTCCTCCCAAAGAGTAACGGAGGAGCACGAAGGTTTGCTAATCACGGTCGGACATCGTGAGGTTAGTGCAATGGTATAAGCAAGCTTAACTGCGAGACAGACAAGTCGAGCAGGTGCGAAAGCAGGTCATAGTGATCCGGTGGTT